>CALHLW010000040.1 GCA_938034615.1 uncultured Neomegalonema sp.
GCCCGAAGGCCAAGTATCGCTCAGCCGATACCCCTCGGGCCAAGGGTCGTCGGGATCGAGCATGTGTTGATGGGTGCCGGTTATCCAGGCGCGCCCCGTGATTTCGGGGATGATCGCCGATTTGCCGCCAACATCCGTCACCCCGACGATCTTCCCGTGGAACTCCGACCCGATGATTGAGCGCGCGGTGAACGTCTCGCCGACCGACATGTCTCCTGCGGCGTGCAAGAGCGCCATGCGCGCCGATGCGGCGGTCCCCGTCGGCGAGCGGTCGATCTTGCCCGGCTGGATCGCAACGGCTGCTTTTGCCGTAAGGTGGCTGCCTTCGCGCGTGATCGGCCCTGCGAACAGGCAGAACGAAAAATGTGTCCATTCCGGGTTCTCGGGATGGACGAAACGCAATTGCGCGTTCGCCGCATTCGTGATGCGAACGCCGAGCGTTGCGAGGGTTTTTGCCTGTGATGCGTCGAGGGTCAGCCCGAGGGCCTCCGCATCCACCACGACGAAACTGTCACCGCCATAGGCCGTATCGACCGTGATTTCCCCAAGACCCGGCACGTCGAGCGTCAGCCCTGTCTCCCCCGCAAAGGATGGCAAGTTCTGAACGGTAATCCGCTGTGCCTTACCCCCGCTGCACTCCGCCCGCACCCGCACCAACCCGCCCGGAGCCTCCAGCACCATTTCGGTGACGGGCTCCGTCATCGGAATGATCCCGCTGTCAAGCAACACGGTGGAAACGCAGATGGAGTTGGAGCCTGACATGGGCGGCGTGTCTTCGGGTTCCATGATGATCCAGCCCATCTGCGCATCGGGATGCTTGGGCGGGACCAGCAGGTTGACGTGACGAAAGACCCCGCCGCGCGGCTCGTTGAGCATGAAGTTGCGCAGGGTTTCGTCCTTCGCGATCCAGCTTCGCTGTTCCCATAACGTATCGCCCGGCGGCGGCGCGACTCCGCCGACGATCACATCTCCGACCTCGCCTTCGGCATGGCAGGAAACCACATGAACGACCTTGGTGCTGCGCATGGCGATCAGATGTCCTTGACCAGACGCAGCGCATCGTAGATCGCCGCATGGGTATTACGAGCGGAGACAGCGTCGCCAATGCGGAAAAGCTGGAATGAGCCATCGGCATTGCGCGTCGTGGCCTGCGGGCGCCCCTCGACCAAGGCCGCATGATCGACCGCGCCGCCATTCGAGGACAGCGGCTTCAGCTCGAAATACAGTTCATCCAGCGGCAACGTCCCGTAATTCACGACCACCTGATCGTATTGCGCCTCGTGGGTATGATCGCTGTAATCGGTCCCGATAACCGCCGTCAGCCGGTTCCCCTCGCGCTTTACATCGAGCAGGCGCCGCGTGACGGTAAAGGTCACATCCTTGTCCTGCAAAGACCGCATGTAGGGAACGAGATTCATTCCCATGATGTCCGGCGCGAATGTGCGGTCCGGGGTCATGATTTCGACCGTCGAGCCAGCCGCAGCAGCGACTTCCGCCGCCTGCATACCCGGATGATCGCCGGACTCGTCATAGATCAGAATGGATTTCGCGGGGGCCACATCGCCTGAGATGAGATCCCAGCTTGTCACCACATTGGCTTGCTCGGTCTTGGTCTCGAAGAGTTCGGTATTGGGGATCCCCCCCGTCGCGACGATCACCACATCGGGGTCGAGGGCGGTCACGTCCGCCGCCTCGGCCCATTCATTGAAACGAAATTCCACATCGCGCGCCGCACACTGCGCCATGCGCCAGTCGATGATCGAGATCATCTCGCGCCGTCGCGGCGAGCGTGCCGTCAGTCGAATCTGCCCGCCGGGATCGGATGCCGCCTCGAAGACGGTCACAGCATGGCCCCGCTCCGCGGCCACGCGCGCCGCCTCCAACCCCGCCGGACCGGCCCCGACCACCACGACTTTTCGCTGCACCTCGGCGGCGGGTATGTCGTGGGGCATCGTCAACTCGCGCCCGGTCGCCGCGTTGTGGGTGCAGAGCGCATCGCCCGCCTGATAGATCCGGTCGAGGCAGTAGGTCGCGCCGACACAGGGACGGATATCCTCCTCGCGCCCCTCGATGATTTTACGCACGATATGCGGATCGGCCATGTGGGCGCGCGTCATCCCCACCATATCCAGCAAGCCAGCCGCAACCGCATGGCGCGCCGTTGCCACATCGGGAATTTTAGCCGCATGGAACGTGGGCATTCCGGTCGCCTTACGCACCTCCCCTGCAAAATCGAGATGCGGTGCGTTCTTCATCCCCTGAACGGGGATCACATCCGTCATCGCCGGATCGGTATGAACGCGGCCCCGGATAACATTCAGGAAATCGACCTTGCCCGTCGCCGCTAATCGCTTGGATATCGCGATGCCTTCTTCCGGCGTGATCCCGCCCTTCTGCGCCTCATCCGCCGTGTAGCGCAGGCCGACGATGAAGTCGCTCCCGACCCGCTTGCGGATGGCATCCAACACGTCCATCGGAAACCGCAGTCGGTTCTCCATCGTGTCCGCGCCGTAGGGCCCGGTCAGATCGTTGGTGAGGGGTGACCAGAATTGATCGAGCAGGTGGCCATAGACCTGCAATTCGATACCGTCCATGCCGCCCGCTTGCATACGTTCTGCGGTATCGGCGAAATCGGAAATGATGCGCTCGATGTCCCAGTCTTCGACAAGCTTTGGGAAGGCCCGGTGTGCCGGTTCCCGGTGCTTCGACGACGATACCGATGGCAACCAGTCCCCTTTGTTCCACGTCGTCCGTCTGCCAAGATGCGTCAATTGGATCATGGCCGCGCAGCCATGTTCGTGGATGCTGTCCGTCAGATGCTGAATCCACGGAACGACTTCGTCCTTGTATGCGAGGATGTTGTTGAAAACGGGCGGGCTGTCTTTGCTAACCGCCGCAGACCCCGCCGTCATCGCCAGCGCCACCCCCGCCTTGGCTCGCTCCGCATGATAGGCGGCGTAGCGCTCCTTCGGCATTCCGTCCTCGGGATAGGCCGGTTCGTGACTCGTGGTCATGATCCGGTTCCTGAGCGTCAGATGCTTGAGCTGGAAGGGCTGAAGAAGCGGGTCTTTTGACATGGCGAGTGACTCCGGTCTCAAACGATGCGCGCCTTGGCGGAGCGTGCAACAAAGCACAGATTCCATCCGAGACATATATGTCTGAATATGAAAGCCAGTCGCGGAACGACATCGCGGTTCAGATCGGAGGAATCCCATGCGCGTCTATCATCTGAAGACCTGTGACACCTGCCGCAAGGCGATCAAGGCTCTGCGCGAAGCGGGGCATGTGCCGGAGCTGATCGATGTGCGGGCGGACGGCGTGGATGCGCCGACGCTCGCGCGGCTGATGGCGGCGGTAGGGCGGGACCGGTTGCTCAACACCCGCTCGACCACATGGCGAGGGCTGGCAGAAACCGAGCGTGCCGATCTCGACGATGCCAAGGCGTTCGCGTTGATCGCGGCGTATCCGACATTGATGAAGCGACCGTTGGTCGAACGCGACGGGCAGGTCTATGTCGGCTGGACGAAGGACGTGCAGGCGGCGCTTCTGTAGCGCGGATATTACACTGAAAAGCAGGCGGGATGTCGCCACCCCGCCTGCCTGTCTCGTCTTACCGCTTGCCGCGACGACGATCTTCCATGGTCAGCACGCCGTCGCCATTGCGATCCATGCGCTGAACCATGCGGTCGAGAGTACGGTCCATCTCGACGGCACTGATGATGCCATCGCCATCCCGGTCGAGCCGCTGGAAGGCGCGGACCATCTGGGGGCGCGTCAACTGACGATAGGCGATGTCGAACTCGTCGATGGACAGCGCACCATCGCCTCCGGCATCGGCCTGCGCGACCAGCGACGTGCGGAACGCGCCGATTTCATCGCGGGTCAGCGTCCGGTCGCCATCCGCATCGGCCTGCTGAAAGACCTCCCGCATCATGCCACCATGGCGACCGCCGCGACGACCGTGACCGCGCATGTGATGGCCGTGGCGGCCATGGGCCTTGGCGTGCCGTTCGCCGCCACGGGTCTCGTCCTGCGACTGCGTCACGGCGGTTTCGGTGCCGCTGTCCTGTGCAACGGCGAGGAAGGTGCCAGAGCCGAGCGCAAGAACAGCAACGGTGGCGAGGATGGGCAGGGTTTTCATCGTGTTCATAGTCTGACCTTTCGGGTTCGTGTCATGGGGTCGCTGCCCCGGTGAGAACGATGTAGCAAGCGATGACCCGCAAGGTTTGTCAGCGACCTGCCCGCTTTGTCGCGAGCGGTCGCAGAAACGCGGCCTGATACAGTTTGCGACAAACGACCGGCCAAAAAGCGTCGAACCGCGCTGGAAAGGAGGCGTCCCGCTGGCGTATTCCTCTTGCCATGACAGATTTCACCGAACCGCATATCCTGATCGTCGATGATGCCCGCGACATCCGCGAGCCGCTGGGCCAGTATCTTCGCAAGCAGGGGTTCCGAACCCGACTGGCCGCCAATGCCGGGGAAGCGCGGGCGGCTCTGGAGGAGGCGACATTCAGCCTCGTCGTGCTGGATGTGATGATGCCGGGGGAGGACGGCTTGAGTCTCTGCCGCTGGCTCGTCGCGCAGGGCGGGCCGCCCGTTATTCTGCTCACCGCCATGGCAGACGAGACCGACCGGATCGTGGGGCTGGAGCTGGGGGCCGACGATTATCTGGTCAAACCCTTCAACCCGCGCGAGTTGCTGGCCCGCATCCGCGCTGTCCTGCGCCGAGCACCCCCCGCGCCCGCGACGGTGACCTTGGAGCGCAAACGCTTCAGCGACTGGACCCATGATCCCGCCGCGCGGACGCTGCATCATTCGGACGGGCAGGTGGTAGAGCTGACCTCGGGCGAGAACAGGCTGCTCACGGTCCTGCTCGACCGTCCGCGCGAGGTGTTGAGCCGTGCGACGCTGCTCGACCTGACGGCAGGGCGCGAGGCCAAAGCCTATGACCGCGCCATCGACAACCAGATCAGCCGCCTGCGTCGCAAGATCGAGGTGGACCCGCAACATCCGGCGCTGCTGGTCACGGATTGGGGCGGCGGGTATGCGCTGGCCGCCGATGTGGAGGACGTATCGTGAAGCGGTTCCTCGCGCGCCTCGTACCCGACGGTCTTGCCGCACGCTTCGCACTATTGCTGATATGCGCATTGCTGGCGGCGAATCTCGTGGCGCTGGCGCTCGTGTCCTCCGAGCGTGATCGGCTGGGACGCGCAGCCCGCGAAACCCGCGAGATCGAGCGGATCGTCGGCCTCGTTCCGGCGCTGGAGGCAGTTGATCCTTCGGTGCGCCGCTCCATCGCGGGCAATGCCTCTACACGGATCGCAGGAGTCGCCATCGACGCGGCACCGGCGGTGGACGCGACACCGGCGGACAGGCGGTCGCGCGCATTGGCGGCGCGAATAAGCGAGTCGCTCGGCACCCGCGTCGTCCATGCCGCGATCGTGGAGGTGACGCCCTTGTGGCAAAGGCACCGTCGCGAGCATTCCGAGCGCAGACGGCAGGAGGCGATCACTGTCTCCATTGCGCTGGAAACGCCCGAAGCGGGTGACTGGTTGAACGTGGTGACGCGCGGCTCCCGGCGCGGGCCTAGGGGGAATGAAGGCAGAGCCTTCCTGATCGTTCTCGCCCTGTCATTGGCCACCGTACTGGCCGTCGGGTTGTGGTTCGTACGCCGCCTGACCCGGCCCCTCGGCGCGTTGGCCGAAGCTGCCCGTGCCGCCGGTAAGGGGGACCGGTCGGCGCGCGTTCCCGAACAGGGTGCGCGGGAAATGCGCGATGCCGCCGGGGCCTTCAACGCCATGCAGGGCCAGATCGCAGGCTTCGAGGCCGAACGGATGCGCACCCTCGCCGCCGTCGGCCATGACCTGCGCACCCCCATAACCAGCCTGCGAATCCGGGCCGAGATGCTGGAGGACGACCTGCGCGATCCGATGGTCAGGACGCTCGATGAGATGACGGTCATGGCCGATGAACTCGTCGCCTTCGCGCGCGGGGATGGCGAGGCGGAGGAAACGCGCGATATTGATCTGTCCGCTTTGCTCGCCCGACTCAGCCAGGAGCGGGGCGCTTCTTTCGTCAGCACGCAGGGCGTCACTGTTTCAGGTCGTTCGGTTGCCCTCAGCCGCGCCTTCGGCAACCTGATCGATAACGCCATCCGCTATGGCGGCACGGCGCGGGTCACGCTGTCGGAGGAAAACGGCACCGCGCTCGTCACCATCGACGACGATGGACCCGG
Organism: uncultured Neomegalonema sp.; assembly: GCA_938034615.1. Taxonomy (GTDB): domain Bacteria; phylum Pseudomonadota; class Alphaproteobacteria; order Rhodobacterales; family Rhodobacteraceae; genus JAHDDY01. The sequence goes on from CALHLW010000040.1 coordinate 6,236, forward strand.
CATCGCGCCCGAGCGTTTGACCGAGATGTTCGAGCCATTCGTTCGCGGCGAGGCAAGCCGGAACACCGAGACGGGTGGGGCAGGTCTCGGCCTGTCCATCGCCCGCCAAATCCTGCGCGCCCATGGCGGCGATGTCATTCTGGCCAATCGTCCCGAAGGCGGCCTGCGGGCGACGGTGACGCTGCTCCGGCAAGGAATGGCCGGGCGCATGATAACGCCCTGAGGAAGGATCGCTGACCGAGCCATGCGGCGAGACGATATACGGTCAGTGATCGCCCGTATGGCGACTGCTTATCTCGGCATGGAGTCGACACAGGATGCGGCTGGCGGTCGTCTCGAACAGGGGCGGGATGATGGCATGGACGAAGGCCGCTCCCCCGGCGGCGAGAAGCATTCCCGAGAAGCGCAGGGCAAAGGCCATATGGCCGAAATAGGTCTCTCCGACCGATGCCGGGTGATCCCGGAAGCCGAGCATGAATGCCGGAAGCGCGCGGGGTCGGGAGGTGGTCGTGTCGGTCATCGGGTCTCTCCTGTTCAATAAAGCTAAGTCCGATCAAGCTTGAGCATCGAATTGCCCTAAGAGTGGGCATTCCGATGCGCTTCGTGACTCAGCCTGATCGGATTTAACTGTGGATCAGCATAGGCGGGACGATGGTGGCATCTATCCCAAATATCCTGTTATGAATTTTATTCTTGGGATATCATCCCACCATGAATGAAAAATTGGACGAAACAGACCGTCGAATCCTGCGTTTGGTGCAGCACGATGCGTCACTGAGCGTGGACCGGATAGCCGAGGAGGCGAATCTGTCCCGCAATGCCTGCTGGCGGCGGGTCAAGCGGATGGAAGAGAGCGGTGTGATCCGGGCGCGCGTTGCCTTGGTCGATCCGGCGGCACTGGGGCTGGACTTGACCGTGATGGTCATGATCCGCACGAACGCGCATGAACCCGATTGGTTGATCCGATTCGACCGGGCAGTGCGGCAGATGCCGGAGATTGTCGGCGCGTACCGGATGACCGGCGATCTGGATTACGTGCTGCGGGTGCGGGTGGCCAGCGTGGCGGGCTATGACCGATTCTATCGCACGCTGATCGAACGGGTGCCGATGTCGGATATCTCCGCCAGTTTCGTGATGGAGGAGATCAAGGAAACGACCGAACTGCCGGTTTGATATCCTTGGGCAACACGAAGGGGGCAGCCCGACCACGCGCATCCTTTTCATCGGTGCGCGCGGGGTGATTCCACGCTAGACAGGTCATCGGAACGGTCAAGCGGAGCGATAGATGACGCAGCGGCAGAAAGTGACGATCTGGGGCGGGGTGCTGGCGGCATTCCTGCTGTTCCTGTTCGTATTTTCGGAAATCCTGCCGCCCTTCATCTTCGGGGCGGCCATCGCCTATTTCTGCGACCCCATCGCCGACCGGCTTGAAAAGCGTGGCTTGTCGCGGCTGATTTCGACCGTCGTGGTGCTCATCCTCGCGGTTTTGATCTTTGCATTACTGGCGGTGGCCGTGCTGCCCCTGCTGATCGAGCAGTTCACGGCGCTGGCAAAGAATCTGCCCGATTACGTCGATACGCTGCGCAGCCGGGTCGAGGGGCTGCTCGGCAAGATCGATTCGACCACGACGCCCGAGAATACGGATGCGAAACCCGCTGCGACACAATTGCGCGAGGCGGCGCAGGGCCTCAGCGGCAAGCTTTTGCAAAGTATCTGGAGCGGTGGCCTCGCTTTCGTTGGTGCGCTCGCCGCCCTTGTGGTCACGCCCGTCGTTGCCTTCTACCTGCTGCTCGACTGGGATCGGATGATCGAGCGGTTGGACGATATGATCCCCCGCCGTCATTTGTCCGAGGTGCGCGGGATCGCCCGCGATATCGACGAGGTATTGGCCGGATTCATGCGCGGACAGTTCCTCGTCTGTATCATTCAGGGCACCTTTTACGCCGTGGGCCTGTCACTGATCGGCTTGGATTTCGCCCTCGTCGTCGGCATGATTTCGGGGATGGCGAGTTTCATCCCCTATGTCGGGGCGATCCTTGGGCTGGTGCTGTCGATGGGGCTGGCCCTCACCCAGTTCTGGGGCGAATGGGCGATGGTTCTCGCGGTGCTGGGCGTCTTCGTCGCCGGACAGGTGATCGAAGGCAATTTCCTGACGCCCTATCTGGTCGGGGGCAGTGTGGGCCTGCATCCCGTCTGGCTGATCTTCGCACTGGCGGCGTTCGGCTCGCTGTTCGGTTTCGCGGGGTTGCTGGTCGCGGTTCCTGCGGCGGCGGTAGTCGGGGTGCTGATCCGCCACAGCATCACGCGCTATCAGGAAAGCCGCCTCTATCTGGAAGATGAATCATGAAGGCCGCTGCGTCGCTGCCACGTCAGCTTCCCCTCGATCTCGACTGGCCCCGCAAGAGCGCGCTGACCCGTGCCGATTTCATTGAGGGCGACTGCAACGGCGAGGCGCTGGCGGCAGTGGAAGACTGGCATGGCTGGCGCGACGGACGGCTGGTCCTCTGTGGCGACGAGGGATGCGGCAAGAGCCACCTGGCGGCGATCTGGGCGGCGCGGGCCGGGGCGCATTTCATCGATGCTGCGGCCCTCGACCCTCATAATATCCGCGATGTCTCGGCGCTGGGCGTCGTCGTGGTCGAGGATGTGGATCGCCGTCTCGCCATGGCTCCGGACCTGCCCCGCGCCGAAGAAGGGTTGATGCATCTGTTCAACCTGATGGGCGAACAGGGCGGGCGGCTGCTCCTCAGCGGGCGTGAGCCTCCAGCGCGCTGGAACATTGCCCTGCCCGATCTGTCATCCCGCGTGGCCCTGCCGCCGGTCTTCAGGGTCGGACGGCCCGATGTCACGCTCCTGTCGCACTTGTTCCTTAAGCTGTTCGATGATCGGGACATTGCGCTTGATCCCCGAGTCGCCAGCTTCCTTGCCCTGCGCGCTGAGCGTAGTTTCAGCGCGGCGCAGGAAATGGTGGAGGCACTCGACCGTTATAGCGTGGGGACGAAACGCGCCATCACGACAGGATTGGCAAAGGAGGTTTTCGGATGGTGACCCTCGATTCCGGCACCCTGACCGCCGTGACAAAGTTGCCCGAAGAGGGCGAGGCGGAACCGAACGCCTCCGGCACCAATGCTGATTTTCTCAACACCCAAGCCGGTGTACCGGGTAGCGACGCCACCTTTGTGATGGATCAGCCCGAACGCTTCATCAATCGGGAACTGTCATGGCTCGCCTTCAATGATCGCGTCCTGCGCGAAGCCGATGACCGCCGCCATCCCTTGCTCGAACGGCTGCGCTTCGTCGCGATTTCCGGGTCGAACCTCGATGAATTCTACACCGTTCGTGTCGCGGGCCTGCGCGAGTTGGTCAATGCCGGGGTCACGCGCACCAGCGTCGACGGCCTGACCCCCGCGCGACAGTTGGAGCGGATCGACGCCGACTGCCGTGCCCTGATGCAGGGTCAGCAGGAACGCTGGGCGGGTCTGCGCGACGAAATGGAATCAGAAGGCATCTTCGTCGTCGAGAAACATGAGTTGACGGAAGAAGACCGCGTCTGGCTGGATGCAAAGTTCATGGATGATGTGTTTCCGGTGCTCTCGCCGCTGGCCATCGATCCGGCGCATCCCTTTCCTTTCGTGCCGAGCAAGGCGCTGTCGATGGCGCTGCAACTGGTGCAGCAGGACGGCGATTCCGAGATCGACGCGTTGCTCATCATCCCCGCGCAACTGGAACGGTTCACCCGCCTGCCCGAACGCGATGGTTCGTCCGTTATCCGTTTCGTGGCGCTGGAAGACATGATCGCGCTGTCGCTGGACCGCATCTTCCCCGGCTACGACGTGCGCGGCTCCGGCCTGTTCCGGGTGCTGCGCGATTCGGATATGGAGATCGAGGAAGAGGCGGAAGACCTCGTCCGCGAATTCGAAATCGCGCTCAAGCGGCGTCGCCGGGGTGAGGTGATCCGGCTGAAAATGGCGTCGGATACGCCCGATTCCCTACGCGAATGGATTTATCGCGAGTTGAACGTTGGTCCCGCCGAAGTGAACGATGTCTCGGGGATTGTCGGCGTCTCCGACCTCGAAAAGCTGATCGTGGATGACCGGCCCGACCTGCGCTGGCGCAACTACACCCCGCGCCGCCCTGAACGCCTGAATGATTTCGGTAATGACTGCTTCGCGGCCATCAAACACAAGGATTTCCTGCTCCACCACCCTTATGAGACCTTCGACGTGGTGGTCGAATTCCTGCGACAGGCTGCTCGCGACCCCAACGTCCTCGCCATCAAGCAGACGCTCTACCGCACCTCCGCCCAAAGCCCCATCGTTGAAGCTCTGTGCGAGGCGGCGGAACTGGGCAAGCAGGTCACGGCCCTCGTGGAATTGAAAGCCCGCTTCGACGAGGCGGCGAATATCGTGCAGGCACGGCAATTGGAGCGCGCAGGGGCACAGGTCGTCTACGGCTTCATCGAGTGGAAGACCCACGCCAAGATGTCATCCGTCGTGCGGCGCGAGAACGGGAAACTCGTCACCTATACCCATTACGGGACCGGCAATTATCACCCGATCACGGCAAAGTTCTATACTGACCTCTCCTACTTCACCGCCGATCCGGTGTTGGGCCGCGATGCGGGCCGTGTGTTCAACTACGTTACCGGTTATGCCGAGCCGCGCGATCTGGCCAAGGTGTCGATTTCGCCCATGGGCATGAAGGCGCGTATCCTCACGCTGCTGGACGAGGAAGCCGACCATGCCCGCGCCGGACGCCCCGCACAGGTCTGGGCCAAGCTCAACTCGCTGATGGAAACCGAAGTGATCGACGCCCTCTATCGCGCCAGTCAGGCCGGGGTGCGGATCGATCTTGTCATTCGCGGCATCTGCGGCGTGCGCCCCGGCGTGAAGGGCCTGTCTGAAAATATCCGCGTGAAAAGCATCATCGGGCGATATCTCGAACATTCGCGCATCGTCTGTTTCGGGCGGGGCGAGGGCCTGCCGGGCGAGAACGCGAGTGTCTTCATCTCCTCCGCCGACTGGATGGAGCGTAATCTCAATCGCCGGGTGGAGGCGCTCTGCCCCATCGAGAACCCCACCGTGAAGCGGCAAATCCTGCAACAGGTCATGGCCGCCAACCTGCGGGATGAGTCGAACTCCTGGGTGATGAACGGCGATGGCAGTTACGCCCATGACGACCGCGAAGGGTTCGACTGCCACGAGTTCTTCATGAAATACCCCTCGATTTCAGGCCGGGGCCGCATCGGCTACGCAGATGCTCCCCTTCTGAGTGCAGAGAAGTAGGCGGTTTTCAACCGTAGCATTCAATGCGCTGTCCTATCGTGGTACATTGTCCCTTTATGATAGGGAGACGTGCCATGAAGAACCTTCTGATTGCCGCTGTTCTGGGCCTGCTCGTAGCCTGTGACCCGATGACGTCCGACCCCACACCGTTGGGGCCGATCCCGGATACGGGCATATCGCTATCTGAAACCGTCTGTTTCGGTACCTGCCCGGACTATTCGGTCATCGTCTTCCCGAACGAGTTTTACCAGCTCAGACTTGGACAGTTCACCCGCGCGCCGGGAACCACGGAGACGGGGGTATTCGCGGCAGGCACTTTTGCGGCGGCCAACACCGCGCTGCAAGCCGCGAATTTCAATACCCTGCCAACCGATGTGACCGTCGGCTCGCCGGATTGCGGGAACCAGACTGTCACCGACCTGCCCAGCGCGCAGATCGAGGAAATCACCATCGCGGGGGCGCGGGTGATCGATTACTATCCAGGATGTTTCGCGGCCCCTTCCAAGCCCGCACTCGATACGCTGGTGGCCAGCCTGCGCTCGGCGTTCGGCATTCCTGCGCTCATCGAACCCTGACGGTCAGCATGGCGCGGCCCAGCGCCGCGCCGCTATGCCATGCGGCGCGGGCATCGCCGCCGCTGCGGTCAGTGCCACACCAGTCGCCACATGCCCCGATGCGTGCGTCATCTGACAGGAGGAAGGGCCGATCGATCACGCGCTCGGGGCGACAGAAGCGCCAGCGATGGGCCGCGCGGTATCCGGTAGTCCCCGGTTCGAGGCCGGTCAGGGACGCGAAGGCAGCACAGAGGTCTTCGGCAACATCCTCCACCTCGCGCTCCAGATTAGCAACGGACCAGTCCTTCCGCGCATGGGCGACCCAGCAAGGCGAGGTCGCAGGATGCCCCGGCTTTGCATCATCGCGGATCAGCAGGGCAAGCGGCCCGTCCGCCGGTTCGATGCGCTTCGCTGCCTGCCCATCAAGACCGCCGAGCAGAAGCGTCCAGCATGGCGAATAACTCGCCTCATCGAGCGCAGCGAAGGCCGGCTTCGACAGCAGGTCACGCGCCTGCGGGGCAGGGATCGCAACCACGACCCCTGAAAAGCCTTCATGCCGTGCGCCGCTCTCATCCGTCAGGTCGAGCGTCCGGGAGTCGATGGCGGTGATGCGAGCCCCCATACGGCTCTCGAACGCCTCACCGATACCACGCGGGAAAGCGTTCATCCGGGGTTGGGCCACCCGCCCGTGGGCGCCCCAGATGGGCAACGAGTCAAGCAGCGGAAGGGTTTCCGTGGCGATGGGATCGAAGGTTGGAAGGCCGTGATCGAAGGCAAAACCCTCCCGACGGCGGCTGGCCACGCGCCCGCCATATCCCCGACTTTTGTCGAAGAGAACGACACCCTCACCCCCCTCGCGCAGTACCGTCGCGCAGGCCAAACCCGACAAGCCCGTCCCGATTACCGCCACTGTCATCTCGTTCAGTCCTTTTTTATGAGTCCCCGATAATGCTCTACAGCGTAATCTTCGAGAAAGGGTCCGCCATGAAGAACCTCGTGATGCCGGTGCTGGTCATCGTGCCGATGACCATCGGTGCGCTCTGGGTGGTGACGGGCAGCAAATCCGAGACGGCGGCGGCTCTGCCGGAAGGGGTCCGTTTCGTTGCGCCCATTGAGTGCAGCGATCCGCTGGCTTGCGTGGTGCAGAACCATGTCGATCTTCAAACCGGCCCCGGCATCTCCGATCCGGCATGCGGCGGACGGACCTATGACGACCATCAGGGCGTCGATTTCAGAATTCTCGACCTGCCCACGATGCTCAAGGGCGTACCCGTCGTTGCGGTGGCGGATGGCGAGGTGATGGGCACCCGCGATGGCGAATATGACGGCGCATGGCTTGCGAAAGGCCGCGAAGCTGTAGGCGACCGCGATTGCGGTAACGGCATCGCGATCAAGCATGAAGACGGGTACATCACCCAGCTTTGCCACTTGCGGCGCGGGTCCGTCCTCGTGAAAGAGGGCGACACGGTCACGCAGGGCCAGCACATCGCCGATGTCGGCATGTCAGGCCGCGCCGAGTTTCCGCATGTCCATATCTCCGTTCGCAAGGGCGACGCCCGCATCGACCCGTTCACCGGGCGCAGCATCGGCGATGACATGGCTTGCGGCGAAACCGTCGGCAGTCTCTGGGCTGGATCGGTCCCCGATCACTGGAAACCCGAGGCAGGCCCCTTCATCTTCAAGAGCGGTTTTACGACCGCCCCAGTGACTCTCGCGACCATCGAACGCGCCCCTGCCGACCCGAACAGCGCCGCGCCCGCGCTCGTCTTCTATGCCCGTGCAGTGGCACTCAAGAAGGGCGATATCGAGAAGATCGAATTGAGCGGCCCGGCAGGGTTCGAGCCGGTTGGCAGTGTCGGCGAGCCGCTGGAACGCGACAAGGCCCAGATCATGCGCTTCGTCGGTCGCCCCGCCAAGGGCGCTCCGCTTCCCGCCGGGGAATACCATGGCCGCTACCAGATCGAACGAAACGGCGAGCCGGTCCTCGATATCAGCCGGTACTACGTGATTGAATAGGCGAAGAGGACGCGGGCGGGAACATCCCGCCCACGCCATGCAATCAAGTCAGTTCTACCGAACCGGGCCAGTATAGAGATCCTTGCGATGCGGAATGTCGTCGCGGTGATCTTCGGCATATTGCATGATGTTGCCCATCGAGCATTTGTCACCGCCGAAGCCTGACCATGGCTCGAACTCGGGGGTGTTCAGTAGGCTCGCAGGATCGAGTTTCATCAGCCGGATCAGGACAGAAGCCACGATCAGCCCACCTACGCCTGTCAGTTTGCCATCCCCGACCTTTTCCGCTTCCTGAAGGCAGTAGACCCAGAGCGGCGTCTTGTCGATGTGGTGCTTTGCCAGTTCCGACGGGGCGGCCAGCGGGGGGTGGACAAGGCCATGATCGCTCTTGCCATAGCCGCGGTGATGAAGATAGCGCGCCACCATCTGACCATGCGGCAATTGCAGCGTGAGCCGGTCGCGCAGGATGTTGCGCAGCGCGAGCTTCTTCGATTGCTCCAGCGTTAGCTTGACGCCGTCGAATTCGATTGGCGCGCCGACGACGCTGTCCGGCAGCTTCATGAGCGTTTCAGCCATCTTCATGCCGACAGGCCGCGCTTTCTGGGCGCGCGTCCCGGCCACATCGAAGAACATCCGCATCTCCAGATTTGCGGCTTCGTCGCGCGGTCCGAAGCCTTGCATCTTGAAGAGATCGAGGGGTTTCTTGTCGGCTTTCTTCAGCTTGTACGCGGTCTGCGCCGTTGCATGGCCAAAGCGGTAGGCGGCGACGGAGAACTCCGCCGGCATCACGACCGCATCTGCCCCGAACGGATCACCGTCCAGCGCCGCATCGATACATCGCTGATCCACGAAGGAAGGCAGGAAATCGTGCAGGATGATCCATTGGTAATGCAGTCGGATAAAGCGACGGACGCTCTCGAAATCGACCAGTTTCTCGGGCAGAATACCGTTCCAGACATCGTTGCGAATGTTCATCTGGGCGCAGGCCATGACATCCTTATGCGTCGAGCCGCCACCCTCGACATGGCTCATCAGGATATTGTGCAGGCAGATGAACGCGCCCTGAATCTGGCTGACGACGATGTTCTCGTCATTGCGGAAATCGCCGATCAAGGCCGAGCCTTCGAAGGTGCGGGGCAGGTCGTAGGGATTGTCCTCGCGTCCGAACAGCAGGTAGTGCTCGTGCTTCTTGGAATACTGGTACCCGGACACTTCCGGCCCATCGCCATAGACGCAATCGAGGTCGAGATTGGGCGTGCGGACATTGCGGATGTGGCGCGGATCGATCCGCCGACCGATGGCACTCGTCGCATCGAGCGTGATGTCATGGTCGATGAATTGTCCGAAGAAGGTCATGCCTGCGTCGGCTTTGCCGTTCGCGGCTTTCGTCGTGGTCAGTGTGTCGACATAAGCGTCGAAGGCATTGACCAGTTCCTGATCGGTGAAGGTGCCCGTCACGGGATTGGCTTCGAGCAAATAACCGAAAGATTGCGGCAGAACGTCGTTGCTTCTGGCGTGCGGTGACAGGCATTTTTCACGAACTAGCTGATCGTAGCGCGTCAGGCCATGTGCGGATGCAGTCATGAAATTCCCCTGAATGTTCTATTTAAGGAATTTCTTACGTAGCACATTACACCCATAAGGGGTATGGTATTCTAAACAAACACGCAAAACAGATATAAGTCCCGAAACAATCCATATCATTGACTATAAGATTTCGACGATTCCACTGTAGTGATACAGTTCGATTGTTTCGATTTTGATCTTTGGATGTGATGGTCGAAACACCCGGAGGTATTCCAGATCACCACAGATTTCAGTGATTCCATGACGTGCGATGGCGTTTCAACGGACCACTTTCCTGCATTCATCAGGATTATATTTGCGGATGCAAAGGGGGAGGGGCCGCTGCTGTGGTAGCGGCAATTTTCGGAGTAGTTGATTTCGGAACGAGGTCGCGGCAACATATTCGCGAAATGCAATGTGTTGAGAGGCGATCCCATGGACCGACGCTCCTTTCTGGCCCGCACCCTCGGCTGCTCCGCCGCGGCGACCTTCGCCACGCAGTTTCGCGCCCATGCGGCCATCGAGCGGGGCGATACGCGGATCGATATGGTCAGCGACGGGCATCTGACGGTGCCGCGCGACTTTCTGTTCGGAGCAGTCCCCCCCGATGATTTGGCCCCGATTCTGGCGAAGCACGGCATTGCGGGAGAGATGATCGAACCCGATTGCACCCTCACCCTGCTGCGCGACGGGGAACGCACGGTCCTGTTCGATATCGGCGCGGGGCCGAATTTCATGCCGACGACGGGCAAGGTGCTGGACAGCTTGGCGAGGATCGACGTGGCCCCGGAGGACGTGACCCATGTGGTCTTTACCCACGGCCACCCGGATCACCTGTGGGGCGTATATGACGAGTTCGATGATCTCACCTTTCCGGAGGCAGCGTATCTGATCGGGCGGGGCGAGCGCGATTACTGGATCGACCCGAACACGTTGGACCGGGTGGACGATATGCGAAAGCCCTTCGCAGTCGGTGCAAAACGCATCCTCGGCGAGATCGGCGAGCAGGTGGAGGTGTTCGGCGACGGCGATGAAGTGCTGCCGGGGATCGAGGCGGTCGCGACGCCCGGTCATACGCCGGGGCATATGTCCTTTGCTGTGGGCGACGTGATGATCGTGGGGGATGCGATTGCCAATGCCCATGTCGCGTTCGAGCAACCGGGTTGGCCCTCCGGCACAGATCAGGATGCAGGTGAGGGGGCGAAAACGCGCGCGGCCCTGCTCGACCGGATGGCGGCGGATCGCATGGACATGGTGGGCTTTCACCTGCCGTTTCCGGGGATCGGCAGGGTCAACCGGGACGGGGCGGGGTATCGGTTCATCCCTGCCGAAGAGTGAGAAACGACCCGTGGAATGTCGCTATGAGTCTTGCGACTACAGGCCTTGACGCGGCAGCATCGACCCTGTGAACCGGGGAGAGAAGCGATGCCACACCTGACTGATGCCCAGCGCGCAGCCTATGAACAAGACGGATTTCTGTGTCCCGTCGATGTGCTGACACCCGAGGAAGCCGCCGAGAACCGCGCGCTGGTGGAGGGATTGGAGCGCGATCATGCGGACAGTCTGGCCCAACCGGTCGGTGCGTATCTGCGCGTTGCCTCCCATATCGCGACCGACGTACCGCTGCGGGTGGCCCGTGATGAACGGGTGCTGGATGCGGTGGAGGGGATATTGGGGCCGGACCTGATGCTGTGGTCCTGCGAATACTTCATCAAGGAAGCGCAGACCGACAAGATCGTCTCGTGGCATCAGGATCTGACCTATTGGGGCATGGAGGGCAGCGACCACGAGGTCACGGCCTGGGTCGCGCTCTCCGATGCCAGCGCGGCGGCGGGGTGCATGAAATTCGTCCCCGGCTCGCACCGCCAGCAACTCGTGCCGCATACCGATACCTTTTCCGAGGATAACCTGCTCAGCCGGGGGCAGGAGATCGCGGTGGAGGTGGACGAGGCCAATGCGGTGGCCGCCGCGCTGAAGCCGGGGCAGATGTCGCTGCACCATGGGCGCCTGTTCCACGCGAGCGGGCCGAACACGACCCCTGACCGTCGGATCGGACTGGTGCTGCGCTTCATCCGCCCGGACACGCCCTCCGACGGAAGCGGCAAGGATTTCGGCGTGATGATGCGCGGAATCGACCGGCATGGCATCCGCTCGAACGTGGCTCCGCTGGCAGGGGATTTTACCCCGGCGCAGATGGCGATGTATGACGAGGTGACGGGAACACAGGCGGAGGTTCTGGCCCACGGGCTGGATGGCACGGACGCCCTCTATTCAGGAGCTGCACGATGACGGAGACGGTTTCTTTCACGGCGATGAAGGACGGTACGGCGGAGGATTACGCCCTGCTGGCCGAGCACGAGCATGAATATTTCGCGGGAACTGCCGACCGATTGTTGCGGGAATTGCGGTCGCAGGCGGATGAGACGATCTCGGGCTACAAGGTCACGCGGCTGGAGCATGGCCTGCAATCGGCGACCCGTGCGCGGCGCGAGGGCGTGGAAACGGACTGGATCGTCGCGGCCCTGCTGCACGATATTGGGGACGGCCTCGCGCCTCAGAACCACGACAAATTCGCAGCCGAGATCATGCGGCCCTTTATGCGCGACGAAGTGGTCTGGACCGTCGAGCATCATGGCATCTTCCAGATGGTCTATTACGCGCATCATTACGGATGGAACCCGGAGGAACGGCAGAAGTTTAGCGATCATCCCTATTACGACAGTTGCTCGGCCTTCTGCGAGCGTTGGGATCAGGCGAGCTTCGACCCGGATTATGACAGCGACTCGCTTGAGAGCTTCGAGGCTGAAGTGAAGGCGGTCTTTGCGCGCAAGGCCTATGACCCCGCAGTGATGCAGGTGGGAGTGGTGAAGGGGTTGTGATCGTGCTGCCTGTAATGAACGGGCAGATGATAGCTGAATGAGTTTCGCGTAGCAGCGTCCCCGTTGGCTGCCAGCGAAGTCATTGCGTCCTTCCGGCAAAATCTATAGAACTGGGACAAATAGTCTCAATTTAGCATCGACCAGTTGTTCCAATCCGACGAACCAGTCGTTGTCACGCCCCCTCGTTCGTGCCATGAGCGGCGGAATACGCACTCCTGAAGCGGAGATACGCAGCCCGTGTCACTCGCCCCCAACTGGTCCCTGCTCAGACCCGCCATCTGGTGGAAATCCGTTTCGCGTGGGACGGTTCAGGCAGACCTGATCGCGGGGCTGACCAATGCGAGTATCGTGCTGCCGCAAGCGGTCGCTTTTGCGACCATTGCGGGTTTGCCGCCGATCTACGGTCTCTACACGGCGATGATAACGCCCATCGTCGCGGCGCTCTGGGGATCGTCCATGGTGATGGTATCCGGCCCGACCACGGCGATTTCAGCGGTGGTGTTCAGCACTTTGGCCGGATTGTCGGTGCCCGGCAGTGTCGAGTTCATCCAGCTTGCCCTGCTGCTGACCCTCATGGTCGGGGTGATCCAGTTTCTGCTCGGTTTTGCAGGGCTGGGGCGGCTCGTCGCCTTCGTCTCCCATTCGGTGATGCTCGGCTTTACCGCCGCCGCCGCCGTCCTCATCGGGGCCAGTCAGATCGCCCCGGCGATGGGGGTGGCCATCGAGCGGGGCGGTTCGGTGATCGAGCGACTCTATCGCACCGTCGAGGCGGCGGAGCATGTCAACATGATCGCGGTGGCCATCGCTGCCACGGCCTTTTTCGTCACGATCCTCTCCCGGCGCGTGGCCCCGCGATCCCCGACCTTCCTGATCGGCCTGACGGCGGCGGCTCTGCTCGCTTGGTATCTCGATGCCGAGAAGATGGGTGTGGCCATGGTCGGCGAGTTGCCCTCTATCATCCCGGTCTTCTCGCCCCCCGCCGCTTCGGCAGCAACCATCGGCATCGTCACGGAAGGGGCTTTCGCAATCGCTCTGATCGGCTTGCTGGAGGCGGTGTCCATTGGCCGCGCGTTCGCCTATCGTACCAATACGCGCTTCGATGCCAACCGCGAAATCGTCGGGCAGGGCCTTTCGAACATCGTGGGCAGCATGTTCCAGGCCTATCCCGGCTCCGGCTCGTTCACGCGCAGCGGCATCAACTACGAGTCGGGCGCAAAGACTCCGATGTCGGCAATCTTCGCCGCGATCTTCCTGTTTATTATCCTGCTGTTATTCGCACCGCTTGTGGCGCATATCCCCATCCCCGGCCTTGCGGGTCTCATTCTGCTGGTCGCGTGGAAGCTCATCAGCTTCAAGGAAATCTGGGAGATCGCGCGCACGAGCGGCACGGAACTGTCGATCATCGCCGCTACCTTACTCGCCGGGGTCATGGTCGAGCTGGATTTCGCGATCTATGTCGGCGTGATCCTCTCGCTGATGATCTTTTTGTCAAAGACCTCGCGCCCCAACCTCGTCATTTCGGCCCCGGACGAGAATGGCACCTTCCGCGACCCGACCCTCTATTCCTTGCGTGAATGTCCGCAGGCGCTGTTCATCCGCATCGATGGCCCACTCTATTTCGGCTCGGTCGAGGCCATCGAACGCGGTTTCCGCAAGGTCGAGCGCTCGCGCCCGCTCCAGAAGCACATGGTCCTTGTCCTCAAGGGCGTCGGCGACTTGGATCTGGCCGGGGCACATGCCCTGATCGACGAGGCCAAGCGTCGCAAGAAGCTGGGCGGCAGTCTCTATATCGTAACCCGCTACGCGCCGCTCATAAAGCGCCTGACACGCCTGCATGTCATCGAAGAGATCGGCGAAGACCATGTCGTCGCCTCCAAGGGCGATGCGATCAAGGCGGTCACGGAGCAGCTCGCCGACGATGTCTGCGCCACCTGCGACGCTCGCATCTTCCGCGAATGTGCGGGGCGTCCCAACGCGCTGGTGCCGCAGATGGAAGTGGCGGAGTAGCGTCAGGACGTACAGGTCGACAGAGCCACCCGCGCGACGGCATCGGTTCCGAAGCGGCCCTCGACCGTCGTGTCCCCGGTGGCGACCCTCACGCCTGCGCCGGTGATCTCCGACCCCGACACCATGATCCCGTAGCCGCTGGTCGTGTCGTCCACGTCGATGGTGAAGGCGACCCGCTCACCCGATGCGAGGGACCGCAGGGTCAGCGACACGGCGGCATCCCCGTCGCTCACGGTGGGCAGCGCGGTCAGGAGGTCGGCTCCCGATACGGCCTCGAAGGGTTGGAACACCTGGATGCCCGCTCCCGATCCAGTCACATCGAAGATCAGCTTGCCTGCCGATCCGCCCAGATCGACGGTCACCGTCGCACCCTCCAGCGCACAGGCACCGTCATTGAGGATCGTGAAGCGGTCCTTCGGCGCGCCTTCGTCGAAATCGACGCGGATATCCGCAAGGGCGGGCGTTGCCGCGCAGAGACTCAAAGCGATGACAAGGGATGACTTCATGGTTCGACCTCCAGAGGATGTATCCCTGAACATGGTGCGCCACGACCGCCGTTCGTCAACAGGATCGTCCTAGCTGTGATTGCGGGCTTGCCTTGGCCCCTTGCATGATTACCTGTCTGCGGAGAAATCACGCGGAGACAAAACGATGCCGATTGCCGACCTGCGCCACCGCATCGGTGTTCTCGTTGAATCCCCCATGGTTCAGCGGATCGTCTTCGCCGCCATCGCGGTGAATGCCGTCGTGCTGGGGCTGGAGACATCACCCGCTGCGATGAACAGCTACGGGCCGCTGCTGGTCGCCATCGACCTCGCCTGTCTGGCCCTGTTCATCGTCGAGATTGCCGCGAAGTTGTTCGCACAGGGGCCGCGTTTCTTCCGCGATGGCTGGAACGTGTTCGACTTTCTCGTCGTCGGGATTTCGCTGGTTCCCCAGACGGGCGGCCTGTCGATTCTGCGCGCCCTGCGGGTCATGCGTATTCTGCGGCTGGTCTCGGCCATACCCCAGATGCGCCGGGTGGTCGAGGGGCTGATCGACGCTCTGCCGGGCATGGGCACCGTGTTCCTGCTGATGTCGCTGATCTTCTACGTCGCGGCGGTGATCGCGACCAAGCTGTTCGGGGCAGATTTTCCTGAATGGTTCGGCACCGTGGGGGCGTCGGGCTACACGATGTTCCAGATCATGACGCTGGAAAGCTGGTCGATGGGCATCGTGCGCCCGGTGATGGAACTCCATCCCTATGCCTGGATCTTCTTCCTGACCTTCATCCTCGTGACGACCTTCGCCGTAGCAAACCTCGTGGTGGGCCTGATGGTGAACTCGATGCAGGAAGTGGTGGAGGAGGATGAAGCCGCCTCCGACGAGCGCCACGAAATCCTCGATGCCTTGCGGGCGATGGAAACCCGCCTTGCCCGCATCGAAGAGCGCATGGATCAAAAACCGCCCCGGACGTAGCTTTTCTGCTCCGACAAGGCCGAGCCGGTCAGGGCGTCGATGCGCGTCTTGATCCGCGTGCGCTCGTCGTTGGTCTTGTAGACGGCGCGGGCTTTTTCGACGAAGTTCGGGCCGAAATCCCCCGCCTGTTCCATGGTGCGCAGGTCGTCCTCGATCTCCCAGAGGGCGCGGTTCACGATCTCGATCTGCTGCGTCAGCGCATCGAGCGGGGCCGAGCGTGCCATTGCCGCATCCCGCCGCGCGATCAGCAGGGCATGTTCCCGGCGCACATGCACCAGCTTGCTCTCATCGGTGATCTTATCCAGCTTGATTGCCAGAATGGTGATCCTGTCGATCAACTCGCCGACCGAAATCGGCGTTTCCACCAGCAATCCGCTCACGAAACCATCGCCTCCAGATCGGCCCGTATGGTCGCGAACGGCCCGGACCAGTCCCCGGCCTGATTCTGCCGGATCAGCCGGACGCTGTCATACCAATACGTGCTCTCGCCGTATGGGCCCCAATACCAGAACGCGGGCCGCGCGAGCAAAATCCATGTGGGCCTCCCCAGCGATCCGGCGACATGGGCGAGACCCGTATCAACCGTGATGACGAGGTCCATATGCTCGCAGAGTGCGGCGGCATCGGCAAAATCCCGGTCCGTTGCGGCGGTATTGACGACCAGTCCCTCCGCGCCGAGATCGGTGATATCCGCCTCGCGCTCGCCCTTGCACATGCCGAAAAGCTGTATGCCGGGAATGTCTGCCAGTTCGAGAAAGCGAGAGAATTCCGTGGCCTTGCGCTTGGCCTGTACGAAGGTCGGGCTACCCGCCCAGCAGATGCCGACCCGGAACAACTTTCGGTAAGGAGCGGTTATCCGCGCTGCCCGCTCGCGCGAGTCCTGTGGGATGTAGAGCGGGGCGGGGGCGGGGCATCGCTGGGGTGTCATGCCATAGATCCGCATCAGTTCCATCGCCGGAACATGAGCATCCTCCTCGCCCTCCCGTGGCGGTTTGGCCTTGGGGGTGACACGGTCGATATAGGGGACACCGTCGAAAAGGCGCAGGGTCGCCTCTCGCGAGGTGAGCCAGACCTCCTCCCACGTCTCCCGCAGTTTCGGCATGAAGCGCGACACCAGCACCAGGTCGCCCAGCCCTTGCTCGCTCATCACCAGCAGGCGCTTGCCGGTTGCCCGCCCCCCCTCCCATCGCGGCGATCGGCGTTTCGGCTCGCTCCGGGGCGAAAACCGGAACCGCTCGCGGTAATCGGCCAGACCCTTTCCGAAATTGCCCGTCATGAAATGCGAGGTCGAGCGGAGGAGGCGCAATTCCGCATCCTCGGGATCGGCGGCAATGGCCGTATCGAAAGCCGCTATCGAGGCGCGCCAGCGGCCCATGCCCTGCAAGTCCCGCGCGACCGTCGATGTCGGACCGGCATTCATGCCCGCCTCTTCGATAAGGGCCATGCTCCGCGCCTCGGAAAAGCTGCCCTCTGCGCGCAGGGCATTGCCGAGATTGGCGATGGCGGTTACGTTCTGCGGTCCGTGATAGAGCGCGCGCCGATGGCACAGGATCGATGCTTTCAGATGCCCGGTCGAGCGCAGGGCCGCTCCGAGATTGGTCCAGATCAAGGGGTTATCGGGTGTGTCGCGCAACAGCCGACGATAGGCGATGATGGCCCGCTCATACTGACCGTTGCGGTGTAGGTCGACGACTTCCCTCAGCGTCAGCGGCGTGGTTCTTTTCATGGCGCGATTTCCGAATTCCCCCACGCTTGCTTAGAGCGAATCGCCCCGGATCGAAACCGCTTTCAGGCAAACCCGATAAGGTGGGGCCGGATAGGCTATTCCGAATATCGCCCCTCTCGCAGCAGTGGCCCCAACAATCTTGCGACCGGGGCGTGATCGTCGGTCAGGAAGATGCGTTCCGAGGCGGGCACCACCCGCAGCATCCCCTCAAGCGGCACGCGCACCCATTCCCGGCCTGTGCCGTCCGAGGCGGTCAGGGCGTCGGACCCCGTCGGCACTGCACTTGCGACGACGATCCACGTTGTCCGTGTTTCCTCCGCTGATACTGCGCTCCGGGCAAGCCATAACTCGACCACCGCAAATCGTCGCGACAGCGTCTCCGTCAGCGAGGTCAGAAAGCGCGGATGGCGCAGCAGGTCGACCACGTTCATCGCGTAGAACCCATCCGGGGTCAGGTGAGTGGCGATCTCCTCGTGGAATTCGTCGCTGACCAAATGCGGTGGGATAGAGATATCGGCGAAGGCATCCCCGATGATGGCGTCGAAGCGTTGGGCCTCATCGGCCAAGGCCACCCGCGCATCGGCATGGCGCACGGTGAACTCTGCCGGATCGACCCAGAGCCGCTCCTGCGCCATGGCCGTTACCGCCGGATCGATTTCCGAGACGGTCAGGGCGCTCGACGGCCAGCGCGCCGCCCAGGCCCTCGGCAGTGTATAGGCCCCGCCCCCGATGAAGAACGCCGCCTTTGGTCCAGACTCTCCGAACCGCCGCTGCGCCAATTCGTCGATCAACGCGACATAGGGAGAGTGCAGCCGCGTTGGGTCATCCCGCTCGTTCACCCCATGGGCCAGATGATCCAGCGCCAGCACTCGTGCGCTTGGCGAGACGTCATCGACCCGGATACAGAAATACCCACTCTCCCGGTCACAGGGCGACCACGCCGCCCCGAATGCCGCCGTCGCGGCCAGCATCACCAGCGCCGCCACCCCTGCCGCTATCCGCACCGCTCCGCTGGCGGCCAACATCGCGCAAGCCGCGTAGGCCACCGATACCACCGCCACGGTCCAGACCGACCCGATGAAGGGGATCAGCAGCAACCCGCTGCCCAGCACCCCGGCAATCGCTCCGACCGCGCCCAGCGCGTACATCCGCCCCAGCACCCGGCCCTGCTGTCCTTCGGCACAGCTTTCCAGCGCCAGAAACGTCGCCATCGGCCCCACCGCCCCGGCAAAGAGGCTCGGCAAAAAGAACACCAGCGTCGTTAACACCACGACCCCCGACACCGGATCGAACGCGCCCAACACACCCCCGGCCAACCCGCGCAGCAGGAATTGGGTCGCAAACGCCGTCACTGCACCTGCGGCCAGCATGGCGAACAACCATCGTCGCCGCCCCGCCAGCACCCCGCCGACCCAATGCCCCAGCGCCAATCCGGCCAGCACCACCGCGATCACGGCGGTCCATGTGTAGAGCGACATGCCCACATAGGGCGCGATCATCCGGCTCGCGACGATCTCCAGCGCCATCGACGCGGCAGAGGCGACCGTAACGACGATGGAAAGGCGGAGGGGGGTCATGGAAGAGGCCGCCCGCGCTTCGCGTGGCCCCACCCTCGGTCCCTCCCCGTGAAGGACGGGGAGGGAGGCGATATCCGCGCGACCGGTACGATAGGACTCCCTCCCCGTTTACGGGGAGGGCTGGGGGCTGTGCCCGCAGGGTGGGGCGCGCCGCAGGCGCGTTCGATATCGTTCACCCCTCCGCGACCGGCTCGCGCATCGTGACCAGCTCTTCCGCGCTCGTTGGATGCACCGCCATGGTTCGGTCGAAATCGGCTTTGGTCGCGCCCATCTTCACGGCAATCGCTGCGCATTGGATCATCTCGCCCGCATGGTGGCCGACGATATGGACGCCGAGCACCTTGTCGCTGGCCTTGTCCACGACGATCTTCATCAGCGTCTTCTCCTCGCGTCCGGGCAAGGTATGGATCATCGCGCGGAAGGTACTGCGATAGATCGCGACGTCATGGTCTTCGCGCGCATCCTCCTCGGTCATGCCGATGATGCCGATTTCCGGCTGGGTAAAGACGGCGGTAGCGATCAGCTCATGGTCCGGGCTGGTGGGATTGTCGTTGAACACCGTCTCGACAAATGCCATCCCCTCGCGGATAGCCACGGGGGTCAGCTGCACCCGATCGGTCACATCGCCGATGGCATAGACCGACGGCACATTGGTCCGGGAATAGGCATCGACCTCGATGGCCCCACCCTTGCTCATCGCGATCTCGGTCTCCTCCAGTCCGAGATCGTTGGTATTCGGTCGCCGACCCGTCGCCGCCAGCACGGTATCCACTGTCAGCGTACTGCCATCATCGAAGGTCACGAGCTTGCGCCCGCCCGATTCCTCGATCTTCACGGGGTTGATACCGAGCCGCACATCGATGCCCTTATGCTCCAGCGCCTCGATCAGATGCGCGCGCACATCCCCGTCATAGCCACGCAGCAGGGTCGAGCGGTTCGACACCGTGACTTTCGTGCCCAGACCATGAAAGACGCAGGCAAACTCAAGCGAGATATACCCGCCCCCGATACAGAGGACGCTCTCGGGCTGCGTTTCGATATCGAAGATATCGTCCGACACGATGGCATGGTCCACGCCCTCGAAGGATGGCAGGGCGGGTCGCCCCCCCGTCGCGATCAGGATGGTCTTGGCGCTGATCCGTTTGCCATCGGCCAGTTCAACCGTATGTCCGTCGATCAGGCGCGCGCGTTGGTCGAACATCTCCACGCCAGACCCGTTCAGCATCTTGCGATAGATGCCCTCCAGCCGGTCGATCTCGGTGTCGCGCGCCTTCTTCATCGCGCCCCATTCGAAGCTTGGCTCCGCAACGCTCCAGCCATAGCCCCGCGCATCCTCGAACATCTCGGAATAGGCGGATGCATAGACCATCAGCTTCTTCGGAACGCAGCCCCGGATGACGCAAGTACCGCCGTAGCGGCTCTCCTCCGCGATGGCGACCTTCTTGCCCATCCCCGCCGAGACCCGCGCGGCCCGCACCCCGCCCGAGCCCGCACCGATGACGAAGAGGTCGTAATCATAGCTCTGGGACATGGCGGATCTCTTTCGCTGGATATGAATTCACCCCGATGTAATCCACCAAACGCGCCAGCGCCAGCCGGTCAGGCGCGCAAGACCTCGTGAGCCGTGCCATCCGCCGAGCCGATCAGAGCGCGGGAGGTCATGTTCAGAAACAGGCCATGCTCCACGACGCCGGGGATGGCGTTCAGGGCGCTAGCAAGAGCGGGGGCGTCTTCGATCCGGCCCATCCGGCAGTCGATCACGTAATTACCCTCATCCGTCAGGACCGGCGCTCCCCGACGCTCCAGCGGCACATCCCCCACGACTTCCGCAATCCGCCGCATCGTCGTTTCCCAGCCCAGCGTGGCAATCTCCACCGGCAGCGGAAAAGCGCCCAGCACCGGCACCAGCTTGCTCTCATCCGCGATGATGACCAGCGTATCCGAGGCGGCGGCGACAATCTTTTCGATCAGGTGACACCCGCCCCCGCCCTTGATGAGGTCGAGTTTCGGGTCGATCTCGTCGGCACCGTCCACAGTCATGTCGAGCCGGTCGAAATCATCGAGCGGGCGCAGGGGGATGCCACATTCCAGCGCGAGCGTTTCCGTCCGCTTCGAGCTCGCGGCGCAGGTGATATCGAGATTTTCCTGCGACATTCGCTCGCTCAGCAGGCGCACGAACCAGTCGGCGGTCGAGCCGGACCCCAGCCCCAGCGCCATCCCGCCCTGCACATGGCCAAGCGCCATGGCAGCGGCGGTTTTCTTGCCCAATTCGGCTCCTGTGGGTTCGGTCATAGCAGTCCTGCCGTGTCATGCCCGCGAAGGCGGGCATCTGTTTACAGTCGAGAGAGATTCCCGCCTGCGCGAGAATGACGAGCAGGGCGCCTTACTTTGCCTCTTCCGCCAGATACGCGATCACATCCGCGACCTGCTCTTCCTTGCGCAGGCCGCCGAAGGCCATCTTGTTACCCGGCATGTATTTCTTCGGATTGGCCAGATATCCGGCGAGGGTTTCGGCATTCCAGGTCAGATCGGCCCCGGCCATGGCCTTGGAATACTTGAAGCCGTCCACGCTGCCCGAGGCGCGCCCGATAATGCCGACCAGATGCGGCCCGACCTTGTTCTTTTCCTTATCGACGACGTGGCAGGCCTTGCACTTGCGGAAGACTTTCTTGCCCTTCTTGGCATCGCCACCGGAGACGGCAGCGACCTTCTCTTCCTTGGGTTCGTCTTTCTTCACCATCGCCGCCGCCGCGACCTTTTCGGCGCTGCTGCCCTTGGGGGCGCTCTTGTCGAAGACGAGGCGCATGGTGACGGGGGCGACGCGAGTGATCCCCGGCAGCTTGGCAAGCTCCATCAGCTTGTCGATCCCGCCGTCGAGGCCCAGTTCTTCCATGGTGAGCATGATCATGCCGTCCGTCGAGACCATGGCGCGCTCGTCGCTGAGGCGCGTGACGACCATCGCCGTTTCGATGGGCACGTCCTTGCCCGCGAAGGTCAGCGTGCCTTCCACATCCACCACCGACATTTCGCCGGGTTTCAGTGCATCAAGTGCACCCGCATCCACCTGCGCCGTGATGGTCGCGGTCGGGTTATCCTTCCCGAAGACATGCTCGACCATCCGCTCGTTGCGGATATCGATATAGGTCTCGACCGATGCCAGATCGATCTCGACCGTCACGACACCCTCATCACTGACCGAGCCGGACAGATTGCCGAAGGTGTTCACCTCTCCGATCTTGTCTTTCTTGATCGACCCGTAGTGTAGCGCCGATCCCTCGCCCGACAGCGTCCAGCTATCGGCATGGGCGGCGAGCGGGGCGGCGACGAGGGCCGTTATCAGGGCGAGCATGTGGGTGATACGGGTCATTGGTGTTTCCTCTGGAATGTTCAGGCTGTCAGGGCCGCATGGGCCGAGTCCAGCCCCCGTTCGATGGCGTCGAAAATCTCGTCGATCTCGTCTTCCGTGACGATCATCGGCGGGCAGATACCGAGGGCATCCCCCGGCAGGGCACGGCACATTACCCCCTGCTCCGCGACGTGGGTGTAAAGCGTCGGCGCGGCCTTGGCGGCGGGCGGGAATGGCTCCCTCGTTTCCTTGTCCGCTACCAGTTCGATGGCCCCGATCAGCCCGACGCCGCGCGCCTGTCCGACCATCGGATGCTCGCCGAGCGCCGCCAGACGCTTGGCGAAATGCGGCTCGACCGCGCGCACATGGCCGAGCATGTCGCGTTCCTCATAGATACGCAGCGTCTCCAGCGCGACCGCTGTGCAGACCGGATGCCCGCCATAGGTCATCCCGACGCCG
The DNA here is from genome assembly GCA_938034615.1 of uncultured Neomegalonema sp. Taxonomy (GTDB): domain Bacteria; phylum Pseudomonadota; class Alphaproteobacteria; order Rhodobacterales; family Rhodobacteraceae; genus JAHDDY01. The sequence goes on from CALHLW010000040.1 coordinate 29,109, forward strand.
AATACGCCGTTCTTGGGGCTATGGGCCGCGATCACCTGGTAGATCGCCTCGCTCATCAGCGTCGCGCCGATGGGAAGATAGGCCGATGACAACTGCTTGGCACAGGTCATCATGTCGGGTTGGACCCCGACCGTCTCAGACCCCCAGAAATTGCCGGTGCGGCAGAACCCGTTCACCACCTCGTCGCAGATCAGCAGCACATCGTGCTTGCGGCAGATTTCTGCCACGGCGGGCCAGTAATTCTCGGGCGGCGGGATGATCCCGCCTGCGGCCATGACCGGCTCACCGATGAAGGCGGCGATGGTGTCGGCCCCTTCCGCCACGATCAGGTTTTCGACTTCCTGCGCCAGCCGCGCGCCGAACTCGGTCTCCGATTCCCCGGCCTCGGCGTAGCGGTAATGGTGCGGGCAGGTGACGCGCAGGAAGCGGTCGTTGACCGGCAGGTCGAAATCGTTCTGCTTGTAAGGCAGCGCGGTCAGTGACCCGGCGGCGATGGTCGTGCCATGATAGCCTCGGTCGCGCCCGATGAACTTCTTCTTTTCGGGCCGTCCCAGCGCGTTATTGTAGTTCCAGACGATCTGGATCGCCGCTTCGATTGCTTCGGACCCCGAATTGACGAAGAAGGCGCGGGTGATGCTGTCCGGGGCCAGCCGCGTCAGCGTCTCTGCCAGTTCAATCGCCGTGGGGTGCGAGCGGTGCGAGAAGACATGGCTGAAAGACAGGGTCTTCATCGCCTCGGTGGCCACCTTCACCAGCCGATCCTCACCGAACCCCAACCCCGTGCACCACAGCCCCGCGACCCCGTCGATGAAGCTGCGCCCATCCGCATCGTAGAGCCGGATACCCTCTGCTCGCTCGATGATATGCGGCCCCTTCTCGGCATGGGCGTCGAGGTCGGTGTAGGGATGCAGCAGAGTCGCCTTGTCGATGGCGTCGAGAGAGTTGGGATTATGGACGTTCATGGCATCGGTCCTTGATAGGTACTCAGGCGACCATGACGCCACGGCCCCCGAGTAGCAAGGCGGGTTTCACAATGCGGGCGGCTACCAGAAGCGCAGCTTGTCCATGAGGCCGCCCAGCAATCCTGGCTTTGCCGCCGGTTCGCTCCCGGCGGGGGCATCGGCGACGGCCCCGGTCGCCTTGGCCAGATGACGCAGCCAGTCCTTCGCTTCCGGCGAGTTCCATTTCGCCTCACCCGTCAGCCGACCGATCTCGCGCCCGTCCGGCCCGAGGATGGCGGTCACGGGCAGACCGAGAATACCCATCTGCCGCGACAGATTGGCCTTAGGGTCGGAATAGGCGGGCAGGTCGAGTCCCTCGCCTTCCAGATACCCTGCCGCCTTGTTGCGCCCGCCCTTGTCGAGCGAGATTGTCACGACCCGCACGCCGTCGCTGGCAAGATCAACCTTCAGGTCTTCGAAATAGGGCAGTTCCTTGCGGCAGGGTGGACACCATGTCGCCCAGAAATTCACGACGCTCAGGGTGCCGTCGAAGGCAGACAGATCGACGTCCTTTTCCTCGGGATCGAGAAAGGTCTTGTCGCGAAACGGGCGTGGCCCGTCATGCAGAACGAAGCCTTTCATGTCTTCGGGGATCATCTCCGCCACGGTCGCGCGCTCGCTCTCGTTCAGCATCGACGGCGAGGGATTGTCGGCAAGGGCCATCGCGCCGTATAGGAGCATCGTTGCTGCGGCGAGCGTTCCGGTCAGGGCGTGCATGTCGGGGCCTCTCTCGAAGGATAGGACGTTACCATGGCCGATGATAAAGCCCCGGAGCAGGCGAATTCAATGTGGGGTGGCCGGTTCGCGGATCGTCCCGACGCGATCATGGAGGAAATCAACGCCTCCATCGGCTTCGACCGTCGGCTGGCATCGCAGGATATCCGCGGTTCTCAGGCTCATGCGGCGATGCTGGCGGCGGTCGGGATTATCTCGGATGACGATCATCGCGCCATATCACAAGGGCTTGAGGAGATCGGCGCGGAGATCGCGAGCGGCGACTTCGTCTTCCGCCGCGATCTCGAAGACATTCACATGAACATCGAGAATCGCCTGCGTGAGAAGATCGGGGATGCAGCGGGGCGGTTGCACACGGCGCGCTCGCGTAACGATCAGGTCGCGCTCGATTTCCGGCTGTGGGTCAAGGAGCAGTGCGTTGAGGCCGAAGCGGCGCTCGGGCGGCTGATCTCAGCGCTGCTGGCGCAAGCCGAGAGCGGGACCGAGACCGTGATGCCGGGGTTTACCCATCTGCAAGTCGCCCAGCCCGTGACCTGGGGCCATCACATGATGGCCTATGTCGAGATGTTCCGGCGGGATCGCTCGCGCTTTGCCGATGCCCGCGCGCGGATGGACGAATGTCCGCTGGGCGCGGCGGCGCTGGCCGGGACCGGCTTTCCCATCGACCGTGATATGACCGCCAAGGCGCTGGGCTTCGCGCGGCCCACGGCGAACAGCATCGACAGCGTCTCGGCCCGCGATTTCGCGCTGGAGTTTCTGTCGGCGGCGTCGATCTGCGCCACGCATCTGTCGCGGCTGTCGGAGGAAATCGTGATCTGGTCCTCGGCCCAGTTCGATTTCATCACCCTGTCGGATAAGTTCACCACCGGCTCCTCGATCATGCCGCAGAAGAAGAACCCCGATGCGGCGGAGCTGACCCGCGCCAAAGTGGGCCGGATCGTCGGCTCGCTCATCACCCTGATGACCGTGATGAAGGGCCTGCCGCTGGCCTATTCCAAGGACATGCAGGAAGACAAGGAGCCGGTCTTCGACGCCGCAGACGCCTTGGCACTGGCGCTTGCCGCCATGACCGGCATGGTCGCCGACATGCAACCCAACGTAGCCCGCCTGCGCGAAGCCGCAGCCCAAGGCTTCTCCACCGCCACCGACCTCGCCGACTGGCTCGTCCGTGAGTTGGGAATGCCTTTCCGCGATGCTCATCATGTCACCGGTTCGCTGGTGAAGATGGCGGAGGACAAGGGCTGCGATCTGGCCGATCTGTCGCTGGACGCGATGCAGTCGGTGGAGGGGCGCATTACGGAGGCCGTCTACGATGTATTGACGGTGGAAGCCTCGGTTCGCTCGCGGGTCAGTTATGGGGGGGCGGCTCCGGTAAAGGTGGCGGAGCAGGTGGCAAGATAAACCGCCATCGTCAGCCTGCGGCGCGACCGCAGTACCCATTTCGCAACCCGTATGGGGTGGCGAGAAGGGCATCGCTTGTTGCACCGTGCAGCTCTACTGTGCATGATCGATGCACAGAAAGCAGGTGCAATATGAGAGCAACCGAGAAAACCCGCGTGACCCTGACCCTCGATAAAGAGGCAGTAGATAGCGCGAAGGCTCAGGGGTTGAACCTGTCTGCCATAGCCAGCGATGCGATATGCAGTGCCGCACGGCAAAGCGAGCGCGACGCATGGATCGCCGAGAACACCCCGATCATTGCCGCGCAGGATGAATGGCTCGACAAGAACGGGCATCCGTTCGCGGGTGCGGTCGCGGGGCCATTCGGCAAGGCCTGAAACGGATGAACCAATTCGACGTGATCGACGTGCAGGGAAGCCGGGGCGTCGTCGTGGAGTCGCATCTTCTGGCACCGGATAGAACCGTTGTCGCAATACCCTTGATGACGCAGTATCCAGCAGCAAGATTGCTCAATCCGACGATCCCGGTCGAGGGAATACACTACATTCTCGCAACCCGGCTGATCGCCGCGATACCGAAGGGATTGGCAAAACGGACCGGCGAAAACGTCACCGAATGCCGTGATGACATCATCCGGGCAATCGACGTCATGATCTCCGGGGTTTGATGGGTGCCGTCAAAGTGAGGCTGCGGCCAAAGCCTCTCGTTCTAACGGAAATGACCAATAGCTGGTGCGCGAGTTGGGAATGTCCTTCCGCGACGCCCACCACGTCACCGGCGCGCTGGTGAAGATGGCGGAAGACAATGGCTGCGATCTGGCCGACCTGTCGCTGGAGGCGATGCAGTCGGTGGAGGGGCGCATTACGGAGGCGGTGTACGATGTGCTGACCGTGGAAGCGTCGGTGCGCTCGCGGGTCAGTTATGGGGGGGCGGCTCCGGTGAGGATGGCGGAGATGACCGCTCGGCAGTGACGCGTCATTTGGAGGAGCGTGGTATCATCTTACCTTTGCGCTGCATTTGCAGATCGAGAACGCCTTGTCGGATACGCTCGAACAAATCCCGTGGCAACAGGCCGTAGGCGTATTCGCCCTGCTTGCCGGGAATGGGTCGCAGGTCGAGTCCCGGCCATGCGAAGCTGTTCAACTCGTCGATGCGAATCCAATGACATCCATCGTCGAGGCCGAGCTTTCGGCAGACATGCGCGGGGATTTCGATGGAAGTGGCCGGATCGTCGGGCGGTGAATGGGTGATTGGCGCGACCACCGTTCTCAACACGCCATTTTCAGCGAGAGGGACGGCAACCACCACTGCGCAAGGGCGGCTCTTGGTGGCATCGACCTTGCCGGATGCGCGTTCGTGGCTCCACAGGAATTCGTATCGGATGACAGTGCCGGGAACCGGGTCGGGGATGCTCACCGGACGGGCTTGCCGTATTCCGCTGTTTCGATGGCCGATATCAGATCATCGGGCAGATCGCCGACGATATGAACCTGACGATCCCGCCGCTCCAGCGCCTCGTAATAATCGAGCTTCTCCTTGGACACGTAGCCGCCCACAACGCGTGAATGACTTTGTACCAGCACCGTTTTGCCCGATGTGGCGACGTCGCGATACAGGCCGAAATTCTTCGCGAACTTGCTGGCAGGAACCACCGTAGGCTCATCCATCGTAAATATCCTTACGTGTATATACGCGGAATATACGGACTTTGCGGATTTTTGTCAACTTATCCTGTCAGGAGAAGAAATACAAAGGCGTAAGAAGGGCGAATGCTATTCCAAGAGATATTAATTCACCTCTCGAAATCGGCTCCTTATCGCGTATTCTTATCTTCCGTTTCTCAAATATATAAATTGCAAGGCACATGGTTAGAGCCACAGCCGCAACAGAGTAATATCCGAGTATTTTTTCAGAGATTTGAATCCCCTTCTGGGTTTGTGACGTCTGCCACTGTGTTGATCAGACCCGTCTTTGCAACCTCAACGCCCCTCCCACTCAGGCTCCCGCTTTTCGATGAAGGCATCGATGCCTTCTACGGCGTCGGCGGTCATCATGTTGGCGGCCATGGTGGTTCCGGCGTCGGTGTAGGCTGCCGCCAGGGGGGTGCCGATCTGGCGGTAGAAGAGGGCTTTACCCATCTTGAGGGGGACCGGGCTTTTGCGGGTGATGCTGGTGGTCAGGCGGGTGATCTCCGCGTCCAGCTCCGCCGCCGGGACGGCGCGGTTGATAAGGCCCCAATCTTGCGCCGTGGCGGCGTCGATGAACTCGCCGGTGGTCAGCATCTCGAAGGCGCGCTTGGGGTTCACGGCGCGGCTGAGGGCCACGGACGGGGTCGAGCAGAAGAGGCCGAGATTGACGCCGGATACGGCAAAC
>CALHLW010000041.1 GCA_938034615.1 uncultured Neomegalonema sp.
AACAACCGCCGCTTGCTCGGCCCTATCGGAAATATCCCGCCAGCAGAGGCCGAGGCCAACTTCTACGCGCAGCTTGCCGGGGTCCAGATCGCCGCGTAGAATTCAAACAAAATAGCCTCCGGCAAACCCGGCGCGGTTCAGAGATCGGCATCGCTGGCGCGTTGCCAGAACAGCATCGTCACATCATTGACGACTTCGTCAATATCGAATTCGATGCATTCCAGTTCCATTCGGCCCGCCTCGATCTTTGAGAAATCGAGCAGGTCGTTGAGAAGGTTCAACAGCGCCTTGCCGGATCGCGAGATCACCGTGGCATAGCCGCGCTCGGCTGTCTGCAGGTTGGCACGGGATAGCAGTTCCGCCATGACCAATACGCCGTTCATCGGTGTGCGGATTTCATGGCTCATCGTTGCGAGGAATCGGGACTTCGCCATGTTCGCTCGCTCGGCCTCGACGCGGGCGAGATACATCTCGATGGTGCGTTTCTCGACCCGTTGTTCCAGCATGTCCTTATGTTGCAACAACGCCTGATCGCGTGTTTCGATGGCACCGATCATGTGGTTATAAGCGGAGACCAGCACGCCGACTTCGCCTTCGACGGCGGCCATCAATGCCTCGGACTATCCACCGAGCAGTCGCGGCAATGTCAATGAGATGGCCGGAATGAAGGTGATCAGCATCAATGCAACGAAGATCGCCATGTAGAACGGCCAGATCGTCCGCACGGCCTTTTCAATGGGAAGTTTCCCGACAGCACATCCGACGAAGAGGCATGTCCCTACCGGCGGCGTGCAAAGCCCTAAACCTAAATTGACCAACATCATGATGCCGAACTGGATCGGGTCCATCCCCAAGGCCGCCGCAACCGGCAAGAAGATCGGCGTGCATATCAGGATCAACGCCGCCATATCCATAATCATACCGAGCAACAGTAGTACGGCATTGATCATCAGCAGGATCAGGATCGGATTGTCCGTAATGCCCATCAAGAGGTTGACCGTTTTGCTCGGCACGCGATAGAATGTGAGCATGTAGGCAAACGCGCCCGCGCAGGCGATCAGGATCATGACCATCGAAGTTGTCCGCACAGAACTGACCACGGCCATTTTAAATTTCGTCCATGTGATGCTGCGATAGACGAGCAGCGTCACAACGAAGGCATAGATCGCGCCAAACGCCCCGGATTCAGTGACGGTAAAGACACCGGAAAGAACGCCGCCAACAATGATTACAGCCGTCAGCAATCCGGGAATGGCGCCAGCAAAACTGATCGCAAGCATCTTCCAGCCCGGAAATTTTTCCGCCTTATAACCCCGTTTTACCGCTACGACATAGGCGGTGACTGCAAGGCAAAGACACATCAGAACGCCCGGTACGACGCCCGCGAGAAACAGTTTCGATATCGAAACTGCGCCCCCCGTAGCGAGCGCAAAGATAATCATATTGTGGCTGGGTGGAATGATGATCCCGGCAATCGAGGACGTTACCGTCACGTTCACGGCGTAATCGGCATCGTATCCCTTGTCTTTCATGACCGGGACGAGGATCGATCCCAATGCGGAGATATCGGCAATCGCCGATCCGGAAATTCCCCCGAACAGCATCGATGAGAAGACGTTTACGACGCCGAGGCCACCGCGCACGGCGCCGACTGCGGCTTGTGCAAAGCGGACCAGCCTTATGGCAATGCCGCCATGAAACATCAGGTCTCCGGCAAAGATAAAGAACGGGATCGCCATCATCGCGAAGACGTTTACGCCCGATACGATGCGCTGAAACACGATCAGAAGCGGCAAGCCCTCGTACCAGAATGCCGAAAGGGCAGCGATCCCCAGAGCGAACGCAACGGGCGTCCCGATGATGACACAGAGGGCGAATACCCCCAGCAGAAGCATGAGTCCCATACTTTACCCTTGATCGAGGTTATCCAAGCGCTCGTCACGCCCGAGGAATAGGCGAATGAGATGGCCGCTCGAAAACAGAAAGATCAATGCCCCGGCTATCGTTAAGGGCAGTGAGCGCAACCCCTCGGACCACTGAATCAAGGGGATCAATGTCTTCCATTTGAATATTGTCAGTTCCGCCCCGTACCAAAACATCATTCCGCCGAAGACGGCCATGATGAGGTCTGTCGCGATCACAAAGATTGTTCGCAACCAATTCGGTACGATATTGCGGAACACTACGACGGACAGATGCGTGTGTTGGTGTACGCCGACTGCCGCGCCCAAAAACGAAATTACCATCAGCAGAAGCAGCGAAACCTGCTCGACCCATGTCGGCGTATCGTTCAAAACGTAGCGACCGTAAACCAACCACCCGAAGATCACAGTCATCGTGACGAGCGCCAAGCCAGCCAAAACAATGCAGACCTTGGAGATCAGGTCATATGCCCTGTCCATGAACCGCAAAAAAGCAGGTGGCGTATCAGATTCGCTCATCCCAGACCCCGCTAACAAAAAGCGCCCGGTTACCAAGCTCGGAACCGGGCGCTCTTACCAGTTGTTAATTGAAGTTACTTCGTCGACTTCGCGAGGTCGACCAGCTTCTTCATGTCGGGATTCTCGGCGAGGTAATCCTCATAAACCGAGTCCATTGCATCCTGGAAAGGCGCTTTGTCAGCGATTTCATTGACCTTGATACCCGCAGCTTCGACTTCAGTGCGAGCCTGACCCGACTGAACTTCCCAGAGTGCGCGCTGATAGAGAGCTGCTGCTTTAGCGGCGGCCCGAACCTGTTTCTGCAGCGTCGGCGACAGTGCCTCGAACTTCTTGGTGTTCACGCAGATGCACTCGGGGATAATCAGATGCTCACTGAGCGAGTAGTGCGTGGTCACTTCATAGTGGCCGACGTTCTTGAACGACGGGAAGTTGTTTTCCGCACCATCCACAACGCCGGTCTTCAACGCTTGCTGAACCTCGGAAAATGCCATCGGTGACGGATTGCCGCCCATTGCCGATATCATCGAGGTGTAGAGGTTGTTGTTCATGACCCGGATTTTCAGGCCCTCGACATCGGCAGGCGTATTGATCGCTTTTTGGGTATAGAACGAGCGTGCACCCGCATCGAACCATGCAAGGGGCAAAATGCCCGCATCGGCCATGCCTTTGGCAACGACTTCCCCCGCTTCGCCTTCGAGAACGCGGAACATGTGCGGGACGCTTTTGAAGATGAAGGGCAGCGAAACGAGGTTGGCTTCTTTCACCATCGGACCAATCGGGCCGAGGTTGAAGTTGCCGAGTTCGATCGCACCGATGCGAACCTGCTCCAGTGCATCAGGCTGCGAGCCGAGCACGCCGCCGTGGAAGACATCCACCTTGACTTCACCATCGGTCGTGGCATCGACCATCTCTGCAAAGAGATCCATCGCCGACGTGTTGGGATGGCCGTCGGTGTGGATATTCCACGCGCGCCAGTTCTCCGCCGCCGATGCCGTGCCGCCCAGCAGCGCCAGAGCCGTTGCCGCGCCAAGCGCAAGTCTTGAAAACCGTCCGTTCATGGTAGTGTCCTCCCTTGGATTTTTGTTTGGGTAGCTTTGACGCGGGCTGGTCAGGAAAAGACCAGACCCCCGTTGATGTCGATATTCGCGCCGGTGATGAACGCCGCTTCGTCCGACGCCAGATACGTCACCAAGTTGGCGACATCTTCCGAACTGCCCTCGCGCTTCAGCGGCGTGATATTCGCTACGTGGCTGCGCACTTCGGGCTTCGAGAAGGTGTTGTGGAAGTCGGTGTCGATCATGCCGGGGCAGACCGAGTTGACCCGGATTTTCGGCCCTAGTTCCTTGGCCAGCCCCCGCGTCATCGTCATGACTGCGCCTTTCGACGCAGCATAGGCGACTGCCCCCGGCCCGCCGCCGTCGCGCCCGGCTTGACTGGCTAGTCCCACGATGGAACCGCCGTTCGTCATGTGCGGAAGAACACCCTTGATCGCGTGAACGAACGATGTGGTGTTCAGATCCATTACGCGATTCCAGTGTGCGATGTCCATTTCCAGCATCGTCTTGCGCGCAACCAGTCCGCCGGTGACGTGGACGAGGATGTCGATCCTGTCGCCCAGAGTCGCCAGTGTTTCGGCAACGAGGGCCGCGACATCCGCTTCCGATGTCATGTCACCCTGCTTCGCGAGAGCCTTGCCACCGGCGGCGCTGATTTCCTTCACTGCGCTGTCAGCACCTGCTGCGGAACTGTGATAATTGATCGCGACTGAGGCTCCGGCAGCTGCCAGACGCATGGCGCAAGCCCGACCGATGTCGCGACCCCCTCCCGCCACGATGGCTACTTTTCCAGTCAACCCGGTTGCTTCACTCATTCCGATATCCGTTCAATATTTCGTCCGATCATGCGATTTAGCGGCAAACCGGTTGATCGGCATTCTGGTTTCGTGACTTGAATGGAGACTAGTATCCTAGTATTGTCAAGTGCGGATCGGATGCATCCGGATCAGAAGGGGGCCCAGACCCTCGAAGATTTTGCAACCCGTCGCGATTGGCGCATATGGTTGTGAGATTGGAGGGCTTGAATGGTGGAAACTACCGACTTGATCGACCGCCGCACGACGGCCATGGATGTTGTATTCGAGCGGCTGCATGACGAGATCGTATCGCTCGAATTGCTTCCCGGCACGAAACTTTCCGAGGTTGACGTCGCGCGTCGATTCGGCGTTTCGCGACAGCCGGTGCGCGATGCGTTCAATCGGTTGGATCATCTCGACCTGCTGCTCATCCGTCCACAGAAGGCTACCGAGGTACGTGGCTTCTCCATGGAAAGAATCACCCGCGCGCGGTTCGTACGGCTGGCTATCGACCTGGAAGTCATCCGGCAGGCCTGTGCCGTCTGGGACAGTCGACGGGCCGATGCCTTGGAGCGGAACCTTGATGGACAGAGGCAGGCACTCGATTCTGGCAGGCCAGGGGACTTTCTCGCCCTGGATTATGCCTTTCACAAACTGATCTGCGAACTGGGCGACTCACCATTTGCGATAGAGACGATCAAGCAGTGCAAGCAAAAGGTTGACCGACTTTGCAGACTGAGCCTCGGCAGAGAACGTGAGGCAGCGAACCTGTTGGAAGACCATTGCGAACTTGCGCGTGCTCTGAGTAACAAGGACACCGAACACGCGACCGCCATCACTCGCAAGCATCTGGGTCGCCTCGATGCCGTTGTGGCGGCGATAAGAGGCGAACACGCCGAGTATTTCGAGTAACCGATGACACCCAGCAAAACCTCAAACCTCGACCTTCTCTGCCTCGGTGAGCCGATGGTCGAGTTCAATGCTCAGCCGGACGGTCGTTGGCTCTACGGCTTCGGCGGCGATGTGTCGAATGTCGCCGTTTCGGCTGCACGGCAGGGGGCCCGCACCGGGATGCTGACCCGGATCGGCGCGGATAGTTTTGGCGACGATCTATTGGGTTTATGGGCGCAGGAAGGCATCCAGACCGGATGCGTCGAGCGCGACGCCGATGCGCCGACGGGCCTTTATTTCGTGCGCCATGGCCCAGATGGCCATGTCTTCGAGTATCGGCGTGCCCAGTCCGCCGCGAGCAGGATGACGCCCGAGACGCTGTCGCTCGATATGGTCGGGTCCGCCCGATGCCTGCATTACTCGGGAATATCTCAGGCGATCAGCGAGACGGCGCGTGCGGCTTGCGATGCGGCGGTCGATGCGGCACGTGCGCAGGGCAGGCTGGTCTCCTACGATCCAAACCTGCGTCTGGGCCTGTGGCCGTTGGAGACGGCCCGCGCGACGGTCGATCGCTCGGCGGCGCGCTGTGACGTCTTTTTGCCGGGTTACGACGATGCGCGGCAGTTGACGGGGCTGGATGATCCCGAAGAGATCATGTCCTACTATCTTGATCTCGGTGCTGGCCTTGTCGCGATGACGCTCGGTCACAGGGGCGCGTTGCTCGGCGATGCTGCCGGGGTCGTCGAGATACCTCCGTGCAGGGCCGAAGCGGTAGATGCGAGCGGTGCAGGCGATTGCTTCGACGGTGCCTTTCTCGCACGCTTGCTGGCCGGAGACGATGCCGAGGCAGCGGCACATTATGCCGTGACGGCCGCCACGATCTCAGTCGAAGGATACGGCGCCATCGCGCCGATCCCCCACGCTGCCGATGTTTTCGCCCGTCAGACCGGTTCCTGATGAGGGTAGCGTAAGCCAATTTGCCTTACCGACGCTTCGTGTCCAACACAGGCTATTCGATGGGCTGAACCAGGCGCGCGATCATCGTTCATTTGCCCATGATAACCCATTGTTCGAACTACCGGAGGCGAGGTTGTGACCGACTGCGTATTGGCCTCACTCGCATTCGTAGAACGCATTGAAGAAACCCGCGCAGCACCAGAGCCAACGCCTGGCGATGTTCCCTATTGATGATGCTGAGTCGTATGTTTGAAGTCACGGACCATACTTCGTCTGGCATCGAGCTAAACTTACGCAGTCCATAACATTCGAGCGCATCAAGGATCGAGTGAGAAATTTCTAACTTATTGCTTTCATCCGTCCTGAAAATGCCCGTAGATCTTCTCGGCCATCGCCCGCGATACGCCCTCTACCGCTTCCAAATCGCTCACCCCGGCCCGTGACACCGCCTTGGCCGAGCCGAAATGGGCCAGCAATGCGCGTTTTCGCGAGGGGCCGATCCCGGCGATTTCATCCAGTGGATTGGCCATCTGGGTCTTGGCGCGTTTGGCCCGGTGGGTGCCGATGGCAAACCGATGGGCCTCGTCGCGCAGGCGTTGCAGGAAGTAGAGCGTCGGGTCGCGATGGGGCAGGGCGAAGGGTGGGCGGCCCTCCATATGGAACAGCTCCTTGCCAGCATCGCGCTCCTGACCCTTGGCGACGGCCACCAGCGCCACCTCGTCCACGCCCATCTCCTCGAACACCTCGCGCGTTGCTGATAGCTGCCCGGCACCCCCGTCGATCAACACCAGATCGGGCCAGTTCCCTTTGTCGCGGTCGGGGTCTTCCTTCATCAGGCGTGCGAACCGGCGGGTCAGCACCTCTTTCATCATCCCGAAATCGTCGCCGGGAGTCAGGTCGGCATTCTTGATGTTGAACTTGCGGTACTGGTTTTTCATCAGGCCCTCCGGCCCGCTCACGATCATCCCGCCCACCGCATCCGTGCCCATGATATGCGAGTTGTCATACACCTCGATCCGGGCAGGGCGGTCCGGCAGATCGAAGGCATCCGCCACCCCGTCCAGCAACCGCGATTGCGCCGCAGAATCCGCCATCCGCCGCGCTAATGACTCCCGCGCATTGCGCTGCGCATCCGTGACCAATTCCCGCTTTTCGCCACGCGCAGGCACCGTCAGCGCGACCTTGTGCCCCGCCGCTTCGGTCAACGCCGCCTCCATCACTTCACGATCCTCGATCTCATGCGACAGGAACAGCGCGCGCGCCGGGGGCCGCGTATCATAGAACTGCCCTATGAATGCAGCCAGCACCTCTGCCTCGTCCGCTTCAGAGGCCAGACGCGGGAAATACGCCTTGTTTCCCCAGTTCTGCCCGCTGCGGAAAAAGAACACCTGAACGCAAGCCTGCCCGCTCTGCATGTGCAGCGCGATCACGTCCGCCTCGGTCACGCCGCGCGGGTTCACTCCCTGATGCGCTTGCACCTGCGTCAGAGCTTTGATCCGGTCGCGAAAGACGGCGGCGCGCTCGTAGTCGAACTCCGCCGCCGCCTCGTTCATCGCCGCCGCCAACTCGCTCTGCACTCGCGTCGATTTCCCGGACAAGAAAGCGGTGGCCTCGCTGCTCAGGTCTTCATACTCCGCCTTGGTGACGTATCCCTCGACGCAGGGCGCGCAGCATCGCTTGATCTGATAGAGCAGACAGGGCCGTGTCCGGCTCTCGAACATGGAATCGTTGCATGTCCGCAGCAGGAACGCCTTCTGCAACTGGTTCAGCGTCCGGTTCACCGATCCCGCCGAGGCAAACGGGCCGAAATAATGCCCCTTGGCGCTCTTGGCTCCGCGATGTTTGCGCAGGCGTGGGAAATCATGGTCGGTGTCGATCAGGATATACGGAAAGCTCTTGTCGTCGCGCAGCAGCACATTGTAGCGGGGCTTCAGCCGCTTGATGAGATTGCTCTCAAGTAGCAACGCCTCCGTCTCGGTCTTCGTCACAACGAAGACCAGCGAGGCGGTGTTCGTGATCATCCGCTGAATGCGCGTCGTGTGGCCGTCATAGCGGGTGTAGGAGACGACGCGCTTCTTCAAGCTGCGCGCCTTCCCGACATAGAGCACCTCGCCCTTCGCATCGAGCATCCGATAAACACCGGGTCCATCGGGCAGCGTCTTCAGCGCCCGCGCGATCACGTCCGTTCCGCTCTCCTTCGCGGGGGCTGCCCCGTCGATCTCGTAGCGCGCCCCTTCCTCCTCGAACCCGACCGGCGTGGTCGGTTCGGGGAGCGTCGGGGCAGGATCGGGGCGGCGCGCTTTGGTCATCGTAAAAGTCATATGCGGTGCAAGGAATCATTGCGAGGCCCAAGTCGAATTAAGAATTCGGTAAGGGTTCACGGGGGGTTAGGCAGGGGCGTTTTCATCCCCCCCAATTCCTGTGGAAAACCATGTGGAGAAGACGAGGTTTATCGGCGTCCAGTGCCGCGTTTACTGGCGCGCAGCCGATTGCACAAAAAAGCGGCATTAATTTCAACATATTGAAATCATTAGAAAACGAGCCTTAACAGGTATTACGGTTTCGTTACCTGGTGGCAAGATGCTCCTGTCGAAGGGAAATTCCACTGTCAACCATCCATGTGTAAAACCCTGCACCTGTACCGCATTGAACTCGGTGTGCGGAGGATGGTTAATTTCCTGCGACGACGGCCACGACGAAGGCACCGTAGAGCAGAATGAGAAACGCACCGGATTTGCGGCCAATGGCCGTTCCCGACACCAGATAGGGTATCAACAGCAGCGACACGCCGAGCATGATCGGGATGTCGAGTGTTGCAAAACCGGACGAAACCGGGATCGGCGAGACAAGGGCGGTGATGCCGAGGATCGCTAGAATGTTCAGCACGTTCGAGCCGATGACGTTTCCCAACGCCACCTCCATCCGTCCCCGCCATGCGGCGGCGAGGGAGGCGGCCAGTTCCGGCAGCGACGTGCCGAGAGCGACCAGAGTAAGACCGATGGCCGCTTCTGAAATTCCCATGGATGACGCGATCTCACGCGCTCCTTCGATCAGGAAATGCGCGCCGATGGGCAGGCCGACCAAACCGATGCCGAGCAGGGCGGCAACCTTGCTCACCGGCATCCCCGCGCTGGCCGGATCGATCTCGTCATCCCCCGTCGGCGCCCCGTTCGAGCGCCGCCAGGCGTCCCAGAAAAACCCACCCAGCAGCACCAGCATGACGACCCCGGCAATCCGCCCGATGCCGCCCGTCCATGCCAGTGCGAGCAGCAAAATACTGGCCCCGACCATGAACAGATAGTTCCGCAGCCCCTCCCCATCGTCACGGGTCACGATGGGCGTCAGCAGCGCGGGCGCGCCGAGAACCAGCAGCACATTCGCCACATTCGACCCGACGACATTGCCCAGCGCGATATCGGGCACGCCTTCCAGCGCCGCCTGCAGACTGATGACCAGTTCGGGGGCCGAGGTGCCGAAGGCGACCACCGTGAGGCCAACCAATCCCACCGACAGGCCCATCCGCAAGGCCAGCGCAATGGCCCCGCGCACGAGCGCATCACCGGCGAAAATCAGGAGGGCTGCCCCGCCGATAACGTAGAGAAGGCTCATGGATATGTCCGGTCAGGAGGAGGTGCAGGAACAGGTCTCAGCGGGGTCGTGCCACGCATCGCAGCGCGCACAGCGCATCATCGGCGCGCTCTCGCGCTGGCGCTTCTTGATCGCGCGGCTTGCCTTGTCGCGCGCAACGCTGGCGGTGGATTTGCCGTTCACGACCCGCAGGACGGTCAGTGCCGCTATCACGGCAAGCACGGTGAACAGGATTTTGAGGATCACAGCCCGTACCTCGCCCAAGCCAGCCGCGACTCGATGGCTTCCGCTGCAGCATCGGTCGCTCCTGCTCCGATGGCCTCACCGGAGACTTTGCGATCAAGGAGCCGCGCGACGAGGCCGCCCTTGCGTCCGCCATGCTCCCGGAAGGTGATCTCCTTGCCGAAGCGTTCCTGAAGCACGGGCCGCAACTCACCGACCCCGTCGGCAAGGCCCACATCGACCGCCCGTTGGCCGACCCAGACATCGCCCTCGAACAGCGTCTCGCCCTCGGCCAGCCGTCCCTTGCGCGATCCTGTCACCCAGTCGATGAACCGCGCATGGATATCGCGTTGCAGGGATTTGAGACGCTCGATGTCTTCGGGCTTTTCCTCCCGGAACGGGTCCATCAGCACTTTATGGTTCCCGGCGGTATGCACCCGCCGCTCGATGCCGATCTTCTTGATCGCTTCCTGCGCGCCGAAGCTGGCCGAGATCACGCCGATAGACCCGGCGATGGAATACTCGTTCACATAAATTTCGTCAGCCGCACAGGCGAGCAGATACCCGCCCGACGCCGCCACATCCTCGCAGAACGCGATAACCGGCACGTCCTTCTCATCCGCCAACCGCCGGATATGCCGCGCGATCAGGCTCGATTGCCCCGGCGCGCCGCCGGGCGAATTGATGGCAAGCGCAACGGCCTTCACCCGCTTGGAGGCAAACGCCGCTTCGATAGCCTTCTCCAGCGGCGGATGCGACAGAGCGCGCCCCCCGATCCCCCGTGACACGCCGATGGCTCCATAGAGCCGCAACACGGAAATCTCGTCGCCCTTGGCGAACCACGTCTTTGGTTTGAAGAGTGATCGTTTCATGGGTGTGTAGGTAGG
>CALHLW010000042.1 GCA_938034615.1 uncultured Neomegalonema sp.
TTGTTCGGCAGCAAGGGCTTGATAATCGACCACTCGAAATCCGTGATCTCGTTACGACGCTGGGACATGGCAAACTCCTTCAAGGAGCTTGAATCACCACTGCGATCAATCCGCTACAATTTTATGAGTGCGTGACCTAGACGAACAGGAAGTCGTCGGTGGTCAGAAGTGCTTCTGCTATGTTTTTGACCTGCACGGTACCGGAGCCATAGTCGACGATGGCCCCTCCTGCGGCATCCGTGATGGTGAGGTCTGCGAAAGTGCTGATGCCGGCGGTCAGGACGCGGATTATGTCTGTTCCGTCCTCGAAATCGGTGATCAGATCGCTGTTGCCCCCCGTCTGGAAGACGAAGATATCTGCCCCGGTGCCGCCGACGAGCACGTCATTGCCTTTCATGCCGAAAAGCACATCGTCGCCGTCGCGCCCAAATATCCTGTCGTTGCCGTTGGCACCCAAGAGGGTATTGCTGTTGCTATCACCGAGCAGCACATCATTATGCGCCGACCCTTGGAGGTTCTCTATCGAGATATAGGTGTCGCCCGCCGCTTCGCCGGTGTTGGTTCCCGACAGCTGCAAGTCAGCCCGTACCCCTGCGGTCGCGGTCGTATACTGCGCCCGGTCGACGCCGGTGCCGCCGTCCAGTTTGTCCGCCCCGGTGCCGCCGTTCAGGGTATCGTTGTCATTGCCGCCGAAGAGCGCGTCATTGCCCTCCATGCCCAAAAGCACATCGTTGCCGCTGCGCCCGTAGAGCTTGTCGTTGCCGTCAGCGCCCCAGACGGTATTTTGTTCGCCGTCACCGAGCAGCACATCGTTATGGGCCGAACCGTAGAGGTTCTCAATCAAGACATAGGTATCGCCCGCCGCTTCGCCGGTATTGGTCCCCGACAGCTGCAAGTCCGCCCGTAGCGCTGCGGTCGCGCCCGTATACTGCGCCATGTCGACACCGCTACCGCCGTTCATTTTATCCGCACCCGTGCCGCCGTTCAGGATATCGTCGTCATTGCCGCCGACGAGCGTGTCGACACCCGCGCCGCCGATGAGTACGTCATCGCCATTCATGCCAAAGAGCACATCGTTGCCGCTGCGCCCGAACATCCTGTCGTTGCCGCTATCGCCCCAGATGCGATTGCCACCGCCGTCGCCGAGCAGCAAATCGTCATGGGTCGAACCGTAGAGGTTCTCGATAGAGGTGTAGATGTCGCCCGCCGCTTCGCCGGTGTTGGTCCCCGACAACTGCAAGTCCGCCCGTACCGATGCGGCCGCATTGGAATACTGTGCCCGGTCGATGCCGGTACCGCCGATCAGTCGGTCCGCCCCCGTGCCCCCGTTCAGGACATCGTTACCGCCTTCACCTCTCAGGATATCGCTACCGCCACCGCCGGACATCATGTTGGCGTCTGCCGTTCCCATGAAACTCTCTCTGAGGTCCGATCCAAGGATGTTCTCGAAACCTGACAGTGTGAGAAAGCCACCATAGGCGAACTGGGATGATACCGTATTCAGATTCAGGGTCTGCAAGCTCGTCGTGTTGGTGGTAAGCATCGACAGATCAAGCGTATCGATGTCCGCACCACCGTCTAGGTCGTCAAAAGTCGCTCCGTTCAGGATTCTGACGATATCGTCACCCGCACCGAGCGAGATCGTGTTCGTTTCGGAGAAGCCAACGGTGTTCGCAAAATCAACAATAGCCGTGTCGTCACCGATACCGCCAATGACCGTGTTGCCGCCGCTGATGATGTCAAAGATATCGTTGTCTGCGCCGCCATCGGCGTTGGTGCCGCCGCCTGACAGGGTGAAGGTGTCGTTTCCAACCTGTCCTTCCAGCGTATCGCCACCGGTGCTGTCGCGCAGGGTGTCGTTGCCGTCGCCGCCCTTTATGATGTTGATGCTGTTATTGCCTTCGAGCAGGTCGTCAAAACCCGTGCCGATCACATTCTCGAAATTCAGGGCATCCTGACGGACACCAATGCCCATCTGCGCATTCGGGCCGATATAGAGCTCGTCATTATTCATATCGAACCAAACAGAGTCGGTCAGGTTCGACAGATCGAGTGTGTCGGTGCCAGCCCCTGCATCGAGATAGTCAGCACTCAGACTGGCAACGATGCCGTCATCGCCTCGCCCCGTCGAGATCAAGGTCGTTACGCTGTCGCCGATAACTGTGTCGTTGCCGTCGCCGGTGAAGACCTTCTGAATGTTCGTCAGGTCGATCGCGACTCCGTCCACCGTTCCGGTATTCGCGTCCAGATCGATGGTCGACGCTGAATCGACCGCCGCCGCGTTGAAGGTATTGATGCCTGCCCCGCCGGCAAAGCTGGTGCTGTGCGATGACAATGCCGCGTAGTCCGAGAACTCGTTCGTGACGATGAACAGGTCATCATTGGTGATCACGCTGCCGAATGTGCGCAGATCGGCATCGGTAATCGTCAGCGGATCGCCGCCCGCATCATCGGCGGCGGTGAAAGTCCAGTTGCCTGCGCTCGTCTCGCCCATGAAGGCGGTGGTGCCGAACTCCCATCTACCGTTGAAATCCGCAGTGTTTCCGGTATCGGCGATCAGTTGCACGCGCGTTCCGTCCGGCGACGTCAGGTAGAAATTTACATCGCCGAGGTACGTCGTTTCGAAGGCAACTTCCAGCGAGACATGCTCGATCAGGATATCGGTCACCTCGTTGATGGTGAAGGTTTCGGTCGCATTGTCGAATGTCGTCGTCGTATTGACGTCGTCCTCGAACGTACGAAAATCATTGGCTGAGGTCGATTGCAGTTCCCATGTCTCGGCAAGGCGCACTGCCGCCTTCGCATCGACCAGGCCATAGCCGTAGTCGTTGGAGAAATGCATGCCGCCGCCATTCCAGTTATCGGCACCGTTGAAGAACCAGCTCGATCCGTCCAACTGTGTCACCTGCTCAAAACCGCCGCTCGCCGGTGCGCCGGTATTCGCGGCGGTGCCGACATCCGAGCCGACATGGCGGGCGGAGGCGGCGAGGATCATCTGCACATCGCGCCAGCCAAGCTGGCCATTTGCCTCCAGCATCAGGGCGACGACGCCCGAAACCTGCG
Organism: uncultured Neomegalonema sp.; assembly: GCA_938034615.1. Lineage (GTDB taxonomy): Bacteria > Pseudomonadota > Alphaproteobacteria > Rhodobacterales > Rhodobacteraceae > JAHDDY01. The sequence continues at coordinate 3,064 of CALHLW010000042.1, forward strand.
CTGCCGCTGCCTCCGTGCCACCGAATGTGCTGGTAAAGTCCCCCGCATCGAAGCCGTCCGCGCCGGTGCGGTCGGTCGTGACGATGGCCGATGCGTTGCTCGTGTCATCCGCAAAAGCCGTGACCAGCAGATTGGCCCCCGGCGTCGAAGAATCCGTGACCCAGCCATCCTGACGCACCGCGCCGACGCTGATCGAATGGTTCGACGAATCGAGGGCTTCGGCGGTCCCTTCTCCCCGTGTACTAGACCCTGCGTCCGCACGGGCATCGCCCGATGCTTTCACATAGAGCGTGCCGAGACCGCCGCGTCCGTTTGCGGATATGGTTTCCAGCGCGTTGAGTGCGGCGGTGTTGTCGGCGCTGGTGAAGAAGACATTGTCACCGAAGCTGCTGCTGACATTGATCACGTCCGCGCCGTTGGCATTGCCGTTGGTGTTGCCGATACCGTCGCCCAGCCCCGCTGCGTCCAGAATCTGCGCGGCGGCATTGACCCCGTCCATCGCATAGCCGCGATAGCCGACGAGACCGGCATCCCATGCCACGCCGACACCGCCCAGAGAATTGCCCTCCTCGGCCCCGATGATGCCCATGACCGCCGTGCCCTGATTGTCGGACGGGCCTGCGGTGGGGTCGAAATCATTGTCGATGTAGTCGAAATCATTGACCGTATCGACATTGCCGTCGAGATCGGTATGGGCGAGGTCGAACCCGTCATCGAACACCGCCACCCGAATACCGGCCCCGGTGTAATCATCCCAGACATCGACGACATTGAGGTCGAACTGACCCATCGTCGTGTTCTGCAGGTGCCATTGCGTGGCGAATAATGGATCATTTGGAATGGTCGCCATGATAGTCACTCCTTGAAAAATTCAATCGGACGCTCGCCAATTCGCGGCGACATTCCATGAAGAACGCGATGTCCTGCCCATTGAACTCCGGACAAGATTTTTTGCTGTGAGTAAGATCACACCGCCGTATCGGGCGGCGCACTTCTGCCCTTGCGTGCAAGCGAAGAAAAAGTTTCAACTATAATACGATTAAAATGAGCGATTTAGCAACAATTTCAAAATTATATGGCGTATATTTTATAGCCCCGTCTCTGACCCATCCGCAAGCCGGTTGCGCGCCGTGGCAATGGTCCGCTCGATCAATTCAACACTGCGCCCCGACAATTCAGGGCAAGCCCCCTCATACGCGCCTGCCTGCGGTATCGAAGGGAACGACCGCGTCGGGAGGGATCATCACGCCCACAGGCATTTCGATCTCCAGCGGGTTGCCATCGGTGCGGACGATGATGAGGGAACGGTCCTGAAGGCGCACATGGACGAGCGTGTCCGCGCCGAGTGCCTCGCAGAAGGCAACGGTGCCATCCAATGACCCGGTGCCGGGCGCGGTGAGGGACAGGTCTTCGGGGCGGATGCCGATGGTGGCGACGCCGTCCGGGGCGCTCATGCCCGGCAGGGAGGGGTCAATGAAGTTCATCGGGGGCGAGCCGATGAACCCGGCCACGAATGTACTGGCCGGGTTGCGATAGAGATCGAGGGGAGCGCCCACTTGCTCGGCAATGCCGCCATTCATCACGACCACGCGGTCGGCCATCGTCATCGCCTCGACCTGATCGTGGGTGACGTAGAGCGAGGTGACGCCGAGTTCGCGCTGCAACGCCTTGATCTCCATCCGCATCTGCACGCGCAGTTTCGCATCGAGGTTCGAGAGCGGCTCGTCGAAGAGGAAGGCGCTGGGTTCGCGCACGATGGCGCGGCCCATGGCGACGCGCTGGCGCTGACCGCCCGAAAGTTGACGTGGCTTGCGGTCGAGATAATCCTCGATCTGGAGCATTTTCGATGCCTTGGCGACCCGGCGGGCGATCTCGTCCGACGGCATCTTCGCGATCTTCAGACCATAGGCGAGGTTCTTGCGCACGCTCATATGCGGGTAGAGGGCGTAATTCTGGAAGACCATCGCGATATCGCGCTCGCGCGGTTCCAGATCGTTCACGCGACGGCCATCGATGGTGATCTCGCCCGAGGTAATGGTCTCCAGCCCCGCCACCATGCGCAGCAGGGTGGACTTGCCACAGCCGGAAGGGCCGACGATCACGATCAGCTCGCCATCGGCAACATCGAGGTCGATGCCGTGGATCACCTCGGTCTTGCCGTAGGATTTGCGAATGTCGCGAAGCGTGATGGTCGCCATTACTTCTCGCTCTCGATCAGGCCCTTCACGAAGAGCCGCTGCATGAAGATCACGACCGCGACGGGGGGCAGCATGGCGAGCATCGCGGTCGCCATGATGACCGGCCAGTCGGCCCAATCGTCGCCCGAGGGGAACATCTGCTTGATGCCCATAACGATGGTGTTCATCTCCGGCTCGGTTGTGATGAGCAGGGGCCAGAGGTACTGGTTCCACGAGTAAATGAAGAGGATCACGAACAGGGCCGCGATGTTCGTGCGGCTCATGGGGACGAGGATGTCGCGGAAGAACCGCATGGGACTGGCCCCGTCGATCCGAGCCGCCTCGACGATCTCGTCGGGGATGGTCATGAAAAGCTGTCGGAACAGGAATGTCGCGGTGGCCGAGGCAATGAGCGGCAGGATCAGGCCTGGATAGCTGTTGAGCAGGTTCAGTTGCGCGGCGACCTCATAGGTCGGCACGATCCGCACTTCGACCGGCAGCATCAGCGTCAGGAAGATCAGCCAGAAGCACAGCATCCGCCCCGGAAAGCGGAAGTAGACGATGGCAAAGGCGCTGAGGATCGAGATGAACAGCTTCCCGAAGGTAATCCCGAGCGCCATGACCATCGAGTTGAACAGCATCAATGAGACGGGGGCGTTGACCCCTTCGGCCAGCGCGCGCCCGTAATTCTCGATCAGGTGTGGGCCGGGGATCAGGGGCAGGGGAGGACGGATGATATCGTCCTGCGTCACCGTGCTGGCGACGAAGGCGAACCAGATCGGAAAGCACAGGACTGCGATCCCGAGGATCAGGACGATATGGGTCAGCCAGATTCCAGCGCCGCGTTTCTCGACCATCAGTAATGCACCCTGCGTTCGATGAAGCGGAACTGGATCACGGTCAGGATGCCCACCAGCACCAGCAGGATGACCGACTGTGCGGCGGAGGAGCCGAGATCCTGCCCGACGAAGCCGTCCTTGAACACCTTGTAGACGAGGATATTCGTGTCCTGCTGTGGCCCACCCCCCGTGATGGTGTGGATGACCGCGAAGGTCTCGAAGAAGGCATAGACGACGTTGACCACCAGCAGGAAGAAGGTCGTCGGCGACAGCAGCGGGAAGACAATGGTCCAGAAGCGCCGCGTGAAACTGGCGCCGTCAATGGCCGCCGCCTCGATCACGGATTTGGGGATGGCTTGCAATCCGGCGAGGAAGAAAAGGAAGTTGTAGCTGACCTGCTTCCAGGCCGAGGCCGCGACGACCAGCCCCATCGCTTCCGTGCCGTTGAGCACGTGGTTCCAGTCATAGCCCAGCCCCTTGAGCCAATAGGTCGCCACGCCGATGGATGGGTTGAATATGAAGAGCCACAGCACCCCCGCAACGGCGGGCGCGACCGCGTAGGGCCAGATCAGCAGCGTGCGATAGGCTCCCGATCCTTTGATGACCCGATCCGCCATGACGGCCAGCAACAGCGCCACGCTCATCGAGCCGAGCGTCACCAGCGTCGAGAAGATGGCGGTCGTGACGAAGGAGGCGCGGTAATAGGGGTCTTCGAGAAGATAGGTGAAATTCTCCGCGCCCACGAATTGCGAGCTGAGGCCGAACGGGTCGGGCAGGTACATCGACTGCCACACCGCCTGCCCGGCGGGCCAGAAGAAGAAGACGAGCGTCACCAGCAGCTGCGGTGCGATCAGCAGGTACGGTAGCCAGCGGTTATCGAAGGTGACGCGCTTTTGCATGGGTATCCGGCGGGAGTGAAAGATGTGCTGCCCCGCGCTTGACGCGGGGCCTCCTCGAGCATCGCACACTGCTCAGGGAGGCCCCGGATCGGTGTCCGGGGCAGCGTTTTCGTTACTTGCTCGTGCGCTCGAAGCGGCGCAGCAGCACGTTGCCACGCTCGACCGCGCTGTCCATGGCTTCCTGCGCGGACTTGTCGCCGGACCAGACCGCTTCGAGTTCTTCGTCGATGATCCCGCGGATCTGGTCGAAGGAGCCGAGGCGCAGGCCCTTGGAATTACCCGTTGGAGCCTTGGCGGTCATCTGGCCACCCGCGATGTCGGTGCCGGGGTTCTCGTCGTAGAAACCCTGTTCCCGTGTCAGGTCGGCAGCGGCGTTGGTAATGGGCAGATAGCCCGTATCCTGATGCCATTTGGCCTGAATCTCGGCGGTCGAGATGAAGTTGAGGAATTCCGCGACACCTGCGTATTCATCATCCTCATGGCCTTCCATCACCCAGAGCGATGCCCCGCCGATGATGGTGTTTTGCGGCGCACCGGCGACCGTGACCCAATAGGGCAGGGGGTGGATGGCGAAATCGAATTCGGCCTCTTTCTTCACACCCGCATACCCGGCGGAGCTTTCGGTGAAGAACGCGCATTCACCGGCGCGAAAGCGTGCCCCGCCCTCGTTGCGGCGACCGGCATAGATGAATTTGCCGTCCTTGGCCCATTGGCCCATGGTGCCGATATGCTTGACGTGGAGCGGGCCATTGAAGCTCAGCTCGGTATCGGTGCCGCCGAAGCCGTTATCCTTGGTCGCGAAGGGGGTATCGTGCCACGCGCCGAGGTTTTCGAGATGCACCCAGCTCTGCCACGCCGTCGTCAGCGGGCATTCGTGCCCCGCATCCGCCAGCACGTCGAGCGCTGCGCCTACATTTTCCCATGTCGACAGATCCATGTCGGGGTTCAGGCCCGCGTCAGACAGCGCGTCCTTATTCACGTAGAGAACGGGGGTCGAAGAGTTGAAGGGCAGCGACAGCATCTCGCCCTCGGGGGTGGTGTAGTAGCCCTTGACCGCGCCCATATAGGCGTCAGGGTCGAAGTCTTTCCCGGTTTCCTCCATCAACGTGTAGACTGGCTTGATCGCGCCCTTGGCACCCATCATCGTCGCCGTGCCGACCTCGAAGACCATCAGAAGGTGAGGCTGCTCGCCCGCGCGGAAAGCGGCGATACCCGCGTTCAGCGTCTCGGAGTAGTTGCCCTTATGCGAGCCGACGACGGTGTACTCGTCCTGCGAATTGTTGAATGTCTCGATCTGTTCGGCGACCAGCTCGCCCAGGCGACCGGTGAAGGCGTGCCAGAACTGGACTTCGGTCGCGGCGCTTGCCGCAGTCGTGAGCAATGCCGTCGCGGCGGCTGCTGCCAAGAGTGTCGCTTTCTTGAGCATGGCGGATCTCCCTTTGATTTGCCGGACCCTTCCGGCGTGTGATTCTCCGGCGCATTGTCGCGTCCGGTTGCGCCGAACGTTAACAGCGCAGTTTGGTTCGTGCCAGCTTTGTGCAACGAATGCGTGACGCTTGGATCGGTCGAGTAGCCGTCTGCAAACCCGGCGGTTCGTCTCAATGATCTGTGGTCGATTTGAAGGGATAAGGGCCGGGGCCGGTGGTTGGCGGCACGGCGAGGGTGCGGAATCCGGTTTCCCAGTCATGCAGCAGGAAGCCGCCGGGACTATCGAGGAATCCCGCCGGGGCGTCGGCACGAAAATCGATGTCGAAGGTGCTGCATACCGCCGGGGCGGAGAGAGCGGGGCATCCGCCGACGGTGGCGAACTGAAGGTGATGGATATGGCCGCAGACGAGGCGCACGTCGCGTTCGGCGCGTTGCAAGATCGCGGCAAGCGCATTTGAGTTCGACAGGCCGATGGCATCCATGAAGCCTATCCCGCAGGAAAAAGGCGGATGATGCAGCGCGACAAGGATGGGGCCGTCCGGGGCGGTCTCCAGCGCATCGACCAGAAAGTAGAGCGTGGTTGCGTCGAGTGCGCCGCCTCCCTCGCCTTCGACCAGCGTATCCAAGCCCACGATGCGCAGGCCCGGCAGGTCGTGTACCCAGTTCAGCGATCCCGTTTCCGGCATCAGTCCCGTATCGGCAAAGGCCGTTCGCATCGGCTCGCGGGCGTCGTGATTGCCTGGTATCGCGAGGACGGGCTGCTCGAGCGGGGCGATGATCTCGCGGAACAACGCGTAGCTGTCCGGGTCGCCGTCATCGGTGATGTCGCCCGTCACCAGCAGGGCAGAGATCGGCCCGACCTTGGCGTGCAGGTCTTCGATGCGGGCGACGGCCTGCTCCAGCGCGGATGCCGTATCGAGGCGGCCCGAGACGAGACCGGAGGCGACGATATGGGGGTCGGATATCTGGATCAGCCGCATATCACTTGATCCCGGCGCGCAGGAATGCCTGCACGAACTGGCGTTGGAACAGCAGGAAGGCGATCAGGAGCGGGGCGACGGACATGAGGGTCGCCGCCGAGATCACGCTGATATCCACGCCGTTCTCGGGCGCCCCGAAGATCGACAGGCCGACGGTCAGGGGGCGGGTGTCGGGTGAGTTGGTCACGATGAGCGGCCAGAGGAAGTTGTTCCAATGGGTCGAGACCGAGACGAGCGCATAGGCGAGGTAGGTAGGTTTCGCCAGCGGGACGTAGACCCGCCACAGGATGCCGAGCAACCCGCACCCCTCGATCCGTGCGGCCTCGTGCAACTCGATGGGGACCGATTTAAACGCCTGGCGCATCAGGAAGATGCCGAAGGCGCTGGCCATGTAGGGCATTCCGACGCCGAGGATCGTGTCGAACAGGCCGAGGCGGGAGACCATGGCGTAATTCTCGACAATCAGGACTTCGGGCAGGATGAAGAGCTGCATCAGGACGAGAATGAAGATGAAATCCTTGCCGGGAAAATCCAGTTTCGCGAAGGCGAACCCGGCCAGTGTCGTGAGGAAGAATTGCCCGATCAGGACGATGGTGACGAGCAGGAAAGTGTTGATGAAATACTGGAACCACGGTGCGCCTGCCCAGGCGGTGCGGAAATTGTCGAGCGTCCATGGTGAGAACAGCGTGAAGTTCACCGCGTCCGACGTGCTGTGGAAGGCGGCCCAGACGGCGAAGAGAAGGGGCGAGACCCAGATGACGGCGAGCAGGATCGCGCCGAAGCTGTCGATGCGGTTGTTCATGGTTCGGCTCGCTCCGGAAACAACGAACGCGCCCTGCGGGCGCGCCCCACCCTGCGGGCACAGCCCCCAGCCCTCCCCGCAAGCGGGGAGGGGGTTCTACTGTACCAGCTTCGACGATTTCGCTTCCCTCTCCGCGAGAACGGGGAGGGACCGAGGGTGGCGCGCGCCGCAAGCGTGTGGTGCATGACCTCCCTCATTGGTAATGCGTCCGTTTGTCGATGTAGAAGAACTGGATCGCGGCGACGATGCCGAGCGCGACCAGCACCATGATCGTCATGGCCGCCGCGTGGGGCGCGTCGAAGAAGGCGAAGGCCATCTCCCAGATGTAATAGAGGATCAGCTTCGAGGCGTCCGACGGTCCGCCTTTGGTCAGGATGAACAGGTGGTCGATCAGCTTCACGGAGTTGATGAGCGCGTTGACCATGATGAACAGCGTCGTGGGCATCAGCAGCGGCAGCACGATGCGGCGGGTGTAGGTCCAGCGGCTCGCGCCTTCGATATCGGCGGCTTCCTTGAGGTCTTCGGGGATCGTCTGGAGCGCGGCGAGGTAGAAGATCATGAAGAAGCCCGCCTCCTTCCAGATGGTGACGATGATGATGGCCCAGAGGGCGGTTTCGGGCTGGCCCAGCCAGTTGACCGAGGGCAGGCCGAACAAGCCGCCGATCTGGTCGAGGACGCCCAATCCCGGCGTGTAGAAGAACAGCCACAGGTTCGCGGCGGCGATCATGGGCAGGACGGTCGGGGTGAAATAGGCGGTGCGGACGAAGCCGCGCGCTGAAATCTTGGAATTCGCCCAGAGCGCCATGGCCAATGCGATGGCGATGGAGACGGGGATGGTTACGCCCGCGTAGAGCAGGTTGTTTTTGACCACCAGCCAGAAGGTCGGGTCGGCGAAGAGGTCGCTGTAATTCTCGCTGCCCACGTATTCGGACGGTCTGCGCCTTGTGTTGCGCGAGAAGAGGCTGGACCAGAGGGTTGCGATGGAAGGGTAGAAGGCGAAGATCGACAGGAGGATCAGTGCCGGGGACAGCAGCAGCCAGCCATAGATCGCTTGTCTTCGGCGTTCGAGGTTGGCGTGGCTGGTCATGGTTGGGGGCGGTCCTTTGGGTAGTTATTCAATAAAAATAATGTCATACCCCGCGTAGGCGGGGTATCCATCTAACCGCAAGCCTTGCCGGTTCAGTCTTGAAAACCGATGGTTCGAGGCTTGCGGAACCATGGATTCCGGCCTTCGCCGGAATGACGGTTTTTAGGGGATGCTAGCGATACGCCTTGAGCAGGCGATCCGCTGCCTTCTGCGCTTCGCTCAACGCTTCTTCAGGCGTCTTCGCGCCGGTCAGCGCGGACTGGATCGCGTTGTTCAGGCCGTCGCGGACGCGGGCTGTCTCGAAGGTCGAGAACTCGGCGACGGCGTGTTCGAGCTGGTTGCGGGCGACGAGGGCGGGTGGGAATTCCTCGGTGTAGGATTTCAGCGCTTCGGTCTCGTAGGCGGCGGGCGAGACGCCCATATAGCCCGTTGAAATCGACCATTCGGCGGCCTGCTCCGGGGCCGTCATGTACTCGATCAGCTTGAGGGCTGCGGCTTTTTCCTCATCGGACGTGTCTTTGAAGATGTAGAAGTTGCCGCCCCCCGTGGGCGAGCCGAGGCGCTTGTTACCGGGTAGCATCGCGACGCCGAAATCGAATTCCGCGTTCTTCTTCACCGCCGTCAGGTTGCCGGTCGAGTGCCACATCATCGCGGTCTGACCTTCGAGGAAGGCTTGGCGCAGCGTACCCCATTCGACGGTGCCGGTGGGCATGACGCCATGATCCGCAGAGAGCGATTTCCAGAATTCGAGCGTATCCACGACTGCCGGATCGTCGAAACTGGTGCTGAGGCCGTCACCGGCCATGACCTCGACGCCGTTCTGGATCGCGAGGGCCTGGAACATCCAGTACGGATAGCCCGTGGAGGGGATCATGATGCCGTACGTGTCGTCGTTGGTGAGCTTTTTGCCCATCGAGATCAGATCGTACCACGTCGTTGGCGGGCTTTCGGGATCCAGCCCCGCCTCGCGGAACATGTCCTTGTTGTAATAGGCCACGATGGTCGAGCGCTGGAACGGGATGCCCCAGGTCTTGCCCTCGATCTTTCCGTTCGCCATGAGCGCAGGGTAGAAGCTGTCGAGCCACGCCTTGTCTTCGACCAGATCATCGAAGGGCACAATCAGATCCTGTTCGATCAGGTCATAGGCATCGATAGAGAACATCACCGCAAGCTGTGCCGGTTCGCCGGAATTGAGCGCGGAGAGTGCGCGAACGCGGGTATCGTCGTAATTGCCCGAATAGATCGCGTTGACCTTGATATCGGGGTTTTCCTTCTCGAAACCCGCGACGATACCGTCGACCACTTCGGTCAACGCGCCACCGACCGCGATAGGGTAGTACATCGTCAGTTCGGTTTCCGCGCTCGCCGGTGTGGCCAGTCCGAGGGCCACGGCCCCCGCCAATCCGAGTTTTGTGAAATACGTCATTTTCTTCCTCCCTTGATGTTGTTTTGTCGTTTTTGGTTTCAGTTTCGGTTCGTCACGTTCACGACGCCAAACGGTTGCCGTTGGCATCGAAGACGTGCAGATCGGCGCTCTGGAAGCCGATTTCGACGCTCTCGCCGACCGTCATGGGGCTGAGGCCGGGGCGTATGATGGTCAGGCCAGTGGCGTGTTCATGCTCCAGCCCGATGAGGGTTTCCGCGCCGAGAAACTCGCTCTCGCTAACGCGGCAGGTCATGCGGCCCCTGCCTTCGTCGGCGAGGAAGACATTCTCGGCCCGCACCCCGATCCGGTGGCCGGGATCGAAGCCGCCCAGCGCCTCCGACCGGATCAAGGCCATGGGGGGCGCGCCCACGAACTCGGCCACGAAGGTATTGAGCGGCTTGTTATAGAGGTCGCTCGGGGTGCCGATCTGCATGATATGGCCCTCCTGCATCAGCACGATCTGATCGGCCATGCTCATCGCTTCGGTCTGGTCATGGGTGACGTAGACGACGGTGATGCCGAGTTCCTGTTGCAGCTTCTTGATATCCTTGCGCACCGAGGTTCGAAGCTTCGCGTCGAGATTCGAGAGCGGTTCGTCCATGAGGCACAGGCGTTGCCCTGCGACGATGGCGCGGGCGAGGGCGACGCGCTGGCGCTGTCCGCCGGATAACTCCCCCGGCTTGCGGTTCTCGTAGCCGATCAGGCCGGTGATGGTCAGCGCGCGTTCAAGTTTCTCGCGCCGTTCCTTGCGCGGCACGCGGCGGACCTTGAGGCCGAAGACCACGTTTTCCGCGACCGATAGATGCGGGAAGAGGGCGTAGGACTGGAAGACCATCGAGAGATTTCGGTCGGAAGCGGCGCTGGTCGTCACGTCGCGCCCGTCGATTTCGATGCGGCCCTCGTCCGCCGTCTCCAACCCCGCCAGCAGGCGCAGGGTCGTGGACTTGCCGCAGCCGGAGGGTCCAAGCAGGGCCACGAAGGAACCTTCCTCTATCTCCAGCGACACATGCTCGACGCCAAGCTGGCCGTTCCACCGTTTTGCGACATCGTCCAATACCACGAAAGGATTCCTGCTCATGCAGCGACCCCTTCCGTGATGACGAGCCGGTCGGCGATACGCTCCATCAGCGGCGTAAAAGTGTTGTCCGGTGGGCGGTCGAGGACCACATGGTCGGCATCAGTGATGTTGCCGCCGAGGGCGGGGGCAAGCCGCCCGAATTTCGAATTGTCCACCACGAGGATCGACGTTTGGGCGTTTTCCCGCATTGTCTCGCGGACTTGCACTTCGGCAGTGTGGAAGTCGAGCAACCCGCCATCCTCCGCCACGCCCGCCACGCCAAAGATCGCGAATTCGGTGCGGTAATGGCCCACCATGTCGAGAACCTCGCCACCGAGGATGTCGCGGTCGGGCAGGCGAAGCTCACCGCTCGGCAGGATGATGCGGTTTGAGATTTCCCCGCTCAGGGCCATGGCCGCGCTCAGGTTGTTGGTGATGACGGTCAACTCTTTGCGCCGCAGCAGCGCCCTTGCCGCGCTGAGCGGTGTGGACCCGATGGAGAGGAACAGCGTGGCCCCGTCAGGCACGAGCTTTGCTGCGGCCTCGCCGATGGCGATCTTGCCGTCTGCGTTGGTATCGGCGCGCTGGTCGAAGGGGGTGTTCAGGCGCTTGCGGTTCAACTCGACCCGGCCATGATGGCGGCGTAACCCGTCGTCTTCGCAGAGCGCGTCGATGTCCCGGCGGATCGTTTGCATGGATACGTCGAGCAACTCGGCCAGCGCGCCGACGCTCACCGCGCCGCGCTCACCGACGAGGGCTGTGATCTTCTCCCGACGGTTGCGTTTTCTGGATGACATCGCGACCTCGCCTGTATTCGATCACCTTAGGCGTGAGAAAAGCCCAAAACAACATAATTTTGTTGTTTTGATGCAATAGATGCTGATTCAGAATGAACATTCCTGTGTCAGAAGCGCGCCTTTCCTTCGCTTGGAGTGCTGATATGCGTCGTTGCGCGCTGCATCCTGTCAACCGGATCGAAATCTGGTCACCACCTCTTATGTTACGCCATCACAGGGCCTAGTTTGATGCTACATTTCACCTGCGGTGTGCTCCCCGGACGGGAGCGCCCCTTCGCAGAAACCCTTCCCGGAGCGAGAGTTATCCATGCGCCGTTTTCTACGATGGACCCTTGGATTCATCGCCATCGTGTTCGTGTTGCCGGTTCTGGCCTATGGCGTGATCTGGGCGTCTATTGACCGTCCGGGAAGCTGGCGCGAGGCGAATTGGGGCAGCGCCCAGATGTTCGCCGTGCCCGAGGCCGATGCGGCGGCGGTGTACATCATGACCGCCCGCACGGGTGGCATGAAAGGCGCGGTGGCTACCCATAGCTGGATCGTGCTGAAAAAGCCGGGGCGGCGCGACTTTGACCGCTATGACGTGGTCGGATGGGGGAACCCCGTGCGCAAGAACGGTTATGCCGCCGACGCGCGATGGTATTCGAACCAGCCCGAGGTTCATTATGTCGTCCGGGGGGCCGAGGCGCGGACGCTGATCCCCCAGATCGAGCGGGCCATCGCCGCGTATCCCTGGCGGCATCGCGGCGATTATACGATATGGCCGGGGCCGAACTCGAATACCTTCGTGGCCGGTATTATCGATGCCGTGCCGGGGTTGGATGTTCCCCTGCCTCCAACGGCGGTCGGGAGGGACTATCCGGCAGATGGCAAATGGGTGCGGCGCAGTGCGGCAGACGGATTGCGGATTTCTCTCGCCGGGTATGCCGGGTTGGCGCTGGGCGGTCAGCGGGGGTTCGAGGTCAATTTCCTCGGGCTTGTCGCCGGTTTCGACCCGTCGCGGGGCGAAGTGAAGATTCCCGGCTTCGGGGCGCTGAAACTCTGGGGCCTTACGGTGTCTTGAGGGGGCATAGGGTTGGTGGGAGCTGGTTTTTCAGCGCCGGTTCTTGTCAGTGATCCAGATTCGCACCAAGAGGTGTGCGTATGCTGATGCTATTCGATCCTCACATCATACAGCGCGCGCTGCATGGTTTCGAAAGTGGAACGGAATCCCGGTCAAAGCCCTGAAAAACGCGCAGATGTTATTTGCCCACCGCCCGGTCATCGGCGGTGACGCGGTGGCAGTAGTCGGGATTGTCGCCTTCCTTCACCTGATTGATCAGGTCGCGAAGGCAATTTAACCCAAGTATTTGAATTAAAATACTAAAAAAATACATCGTTACTTAAATCGCTGGTATTGGATTAGACATTAAATTCCGCCTCCATAGGGAGTATTGGCTTCGAATGGCGTACATCTGGACATTGATGAGGCATATTACGCCGCGGCAACTCAGCCTGTTGTGCATCGTCGTCGCGTCTGTGCTGGCCGTCGCGATATCGCATCTTTTCTGGTACTTGCATACCGGTGCCGTGCCGGATGGCCTGACGGTCGTCGCCGGGGGTGCGGCGCTGGTGATCGCAACACCGATGGTTCAGGTCTTCGTCACTGCGGTTTACGACCTTTATCGGTCGAACGAGAACCTCATCGCCGCTCAGACGACGCTGAAGCTCAGGAACGAGGAACTGGCCGTCACGCGGGACGCCCTTTCGACGTTGAATGACGAGTTGGAAGTGCGCGTTCATAAACGGACTGCCGAACTTCAGAAAGCCCTCGAAGCCGCGGAAAGTGCCAATGCGGCGAAATCGGACTTTCTGGCAAACATGAGTCACGAACTTCGAACTCCGCTGAACGGTATCATCGGATACGCCGAAATGCTCGCCGAACGGCGGGTGTTGTTCGGCGAAACATCGCCTGAGAAGATCGATGAATACGCTGCTGCAATCCGGTCGTCCGGTCAGCACCTCAATGCGATGGTGGGCGATCTGCTCGACCTGTCGAGGATCGAGTATGGCGAATACGAGGTATCCATCGCCTCTGTATGCGCGAAATCGCTGGTGCAAGAGGTTGTCGAAGAACTTCGACCGATGGCACGGGACCGGGGCCAGACCATCGATACCGCGTTCTGCGAGAATGCGCCGGATGTTCACGTCGATGCGCGAGCGGTGCGCCAGATCCTCACGAACCTGCTATCCAATGCCCTGAAATATTCCGATGAAGGCGATACCATTGCCCTCAGCTTCGATTACACGCCCGAGAGCATCAGCTTTGTCATTACCGATCACGGGATCGGCATGTCGGACGATGCAATTACCACAGCCACGAGGCCCTTCTCGAAATTTTCCGACGCGCATATCGCGTCGGGCCAGAGCATCGGTCTGGGCCTGTCGATCGTGAGCAGGTTATGTACCTTGCTGGACGGCACCTTCAGCCTGAGCAGTATCGAAGGGCGGGGTACGACGGCGCATGTCCGCCTTCCACAATGGCCGATGGAGGTCATGGAAGGTCGTCCTCTGACTCTTGCGGGGTAGAGAGCCGCAGATCGATCCTCCACCAAACTTGGAAGCCTGCCGCAATCACTGGTTTACCCGATTGCCCTGCAGCGCAACGCTCGCATTGTCGGTATCGCTCAGAACGTATTCTTGATTACCACCGCCCCCGCGCCCGCCCGCGCGCAATGTGCGGATAAATGTTGCAGGGACAGATACGCCGTCTCCCCCATGCGGATCGGAGAATTCTGCTGCACCTCCTTGCACTGGCCATTCCCGAAGGGCGGGTTTGCGAGGATGATGTCGTGGCGGTCTTTCTCCTGAATATCCATCACGATTTCATTCAGCGTGTTGGAGTGGATCAGGTTCGGCGTCTCGATCCCGTGCAGCACCATGTTCATGATGCGACGATGTAGGCGAGGCCCTGTTTCTCCTGCCCATAGAACGTGCGCTTTTGCAGCGTTTCCCAATCCGGCGAGCGCAAGTCGTCGCGTCGCATACAGGCGGCGGGCCTCGCACAGAAAGCCCGCCGACCCTGCCGCGCTGTCATAGATCGTCTCGCCGATCTGCAGGTTGGTGATAATAAACTGGCGGAGAGACAGTCCGCAGTCCGCCATACCTTGGTGTTCCAATGCCTTCCGACTCTCCGCACGTTTCCTAGAGAGTAGGTCTTGCACTGTCCCGTCTGTTCCGGCATGTTCCGAATAGGAATGGGGGATAGTATGGCGGATGATGTACTCGAAGCGGCGTTAAAGCGATCTGTGAAGAACGGTCGCCATCCCGATAAGGCGCTTAGTGCTGCCTTCGTGCGCACGGTCAACGAACCGGGAAAATATTTCGATGGTCATGGTCTATTCCTGAAGGTCGATGCGAGCGGCGCAAGGCGGTGGGTGCAGCGCATCGTCATCCGTGGCAAGCGCACAGAGCTAGGACTTGGTTCGGCATCGCTGGTATCGCTTGCTGAGGCGCGCCAGACGGCCTTGGATAACCGTAAGGCTGCAAGGGAGGGCAAAGACCCTCTACAGGC
>CALHLW010000043.1 GCA_938034615.1 uncultured Neomegalonema sp.
CTTCCTGACCCACACATATCATGGTGTATGACATCATCATCCAATCGCTTCCATGAACACCCAACCAGGGATCACTTCAACAACCAAACTCCGCCAAAAAGATATGTGCGTTCATTAGCTCCAACTACCTCACAGCAGCCAAGCCACCCACATATCCCTTCATGGTATCTCTATATCTGTCAAAGAGCGTCGGACCGGATCGCATGGTCCTTCAGAACGCTAGGCGTTTGCCTCTGTCAGCGTCTGTGGAGCGGTGTCTAAGGAGATTCGTCGAACCGCGCAAGCGCTTTCCCGTCGTTTTCTGCACTTTTGTGACGACGGAATAATACACTGTTTTTGCGCAAGAAAATGTCCCGACAACCGATTAAGAAAGACTTAAGATTACCGAAGCGTCACCCAAGTGCGTTCAAACGCCGGGAATCAACCTTGGAAGTGACCATCTGATCGTCGATGGTGCTGGACGCATCACCTTCTCTATGCGCCTTTGAAGGTCAGCAATAGAAGGAGGACACGATGTCCATCGACCGTATTCCCGGTGCCTCTCCAGGCCGTTCCCGCGCCAGCATCCATAATGGTCTGGTCTACGTCGTTGCGACCGACCCGGATTCCTCACCGACGGTCGCCGAGCAGACGGCACGCGTGCTGGCCGATCTGGAAGCGGCGTTGCAAGAGGCGGGAAGCAGCATGGACCGGATCGTGCAGGCCACGGTTTATCTGCGCGACATGACGACGAAGGCAGAGATGGACGCTGTCTGGTGCGAGTGGATAGGTCCGCCTTCAAACTGGCCGCAACGCGCCTGCATCGGCACCGACTTGGCGGAGGACGACAAGGTCGAGATCGTGCTTGTCGCAGCGACGATCTAGAAGTGTCGGCAGGCGACCTGACTACGGGATCGATTCGCGGGCACTTGATCCGGCTGTCGATCCCGGCCTCGATGGGGATGATCTTCAACACTCTCTATAACCTGACCGACTTGTGGTTCGCCGGCATGCTGTCGGACGACGCTCTGACTGGGATGTCGATTGCGGGAGCCGTCTTTTTCCTTCTGGTCGGCATCGGAGCCGGTATCCAGACCGGCACAGCGGCGATAATCGCTTCGGATATGGGACGGGGAGAGCACGAGGCAGTGCGCGGTTGGCTCGACAACGCGGTCGGGATCGCACTTGTGGTCGCGGTGGCGACCCTTGGACTCGGATGGATATTCGGAGATGTGTTGATCGCCTTCCTTGGCGGTACCGATGCGACCGCCCCGCTGGCGCGGACCTATCTTGGGGTGACGCTGGGTGGCACGGTCTTCTTTCTCTTGTCCTCCGTTGCGACCGGGGCGCTGATGGCGCAGGGCGATACCGTCTCGGCCCGCAATGCCATGGGAGCGGGGTTGGTCGTGAACCTCGTCCTGAATCCGGCGCTGACGTTCGGGTTGGGGATGGGAGTCACAGGACTGGCCTTGGCAACCGTGATCGTGAAGGCGGGGACGGCACTCTATCTCTTCGACGTACTGCGCCGGAGGACGGGCAGCCGAACGCGGCCCGCCTTCGCGCCCACGCTTTGGATCGAGTTATTGCGACAGGTGGCCCCGGCGAGTTTTACCATGATCACCATCATCCTCGGCGGCTTCGTGACGCTGTCCTTCGTGGGGCGGTTCGGGAGCGAAGCCATTGCAGGCTACACCATCGGCCTGCGATTGGAGCAAGTGTTGCTGCTGCCCGCTCTCGGACTGAATGCCGCGACGATGGCGGTTGCGGGGCAGAATTTCGGGGCAGGGGATGGCGCTCGGGTACGCGAGACGTACCGCACGGCTCTTGGGATCGGGCTGGGTATGGCAGCCCTGTTCGTCCCCGCGATGATCTGGCTGTCGCCTCTCGCGCTCAGTTGGTTCTCAGATGATGTGACGATCCGGGAAACCGGGACGACCTATCTGCGTATCGACGCTCTCGCCTTCTATGGCTACGTCGTTCTGTTCGTCGGAGTCGCCTCATTGCAGGCGATGAAGCGGCCCCTGTTTCCGATGGTGCTGGGGATCATGCGCCAACTCGTGCTGCCCGCTTCGATCAACTTCGTTCTGATCGCCGTGCTCGGCTGGCCGCTGGAATCAGTGTTCTGGAGCGTCGTCGGCGTCGTGATCGCGAGCGCGGGACTGTCGCACTGGTATACACTGAAGGTCATGGATGCGGGGTTGGACGTATAGCCGGAATCGGCTATGGATGACGAGGATGTCCCCGTAGCTCAGCAGGATAGAGCAACGGATTCCTAATCCGTAGGCCGCGCGTTCGAATCGCGCCGGGGACACCATCGACACCTCCAATCGATTGTTTTCGCGGCAGCGTCGTGCTGCGTGGTTCAATATGACTTGGCGATATCGATTTTCGAGACTGAAATTATCGAAAAACTCAATCAATGCACTATAGTGAAGAGTGATCGAGATGCATTATCGTGCCATTCGCACTTTCGAACGCCATAAGATAAACCACCTTTGATCAATGGCTTAATGAAATTAGCTATGACACCATAGCGCGAAAGATGGATCACAGTTTCGCATAGTGGAACGGTGGACCGGATTTAGCCTTGATTAATGTTCAACGCATCGGCCACGCTAAGAATTCTATGAGAACCATACACGATGGATGCGCGACCTGCCCCGCACGTAAAGTGACTGAGAAGGATAGGCCGCAATCGCCGCAGTTTTCATGCAACCTAGGGAGTGAATATATGAAAAAGCTGCTTGTCTCAGGCGTTGCCGCCCTCGCCATGTGCGCGGGAATGGCCTCCGCCAACCAGAGCGTGCTGACCAACACGAAGAACCCGAGCTATCAGGTTCTCCAGACGGGTGACTATGCGAACACCCGCTATTCCAAGCTGAACCAGATCAACCGCCATAACGTGAAGAACCTGCAGGTTGCATGGACCTTCTCGACCGGTGTGCTGCGTGGCCATGAAGGCTCGCCTCTGGTCGTCGGCGATACGATGTACGTGCACACGCCGTTCCCGAACATCGTCTATGCCCTCGACCTCGCCAACGACGGCGCGATCAAGTGGAAGTACGAGCCGAAGCAGGACCCGGACGTCATCCCGGTCATGTGCTGCGACACGGTCAACCGCGGTCTGGCCTTCGCCGACGGCAAGGTCTTCCTGCACCAAGCCGACACTACTGTCGTTGCGCTGAACGCGGACAGCGGCGAAGTCGAATGGTCCGTCGTGAACGGCGATCCGTCGATCGGCGAGACGAACACGGCGACCGTGCTCCCCGTCAATGACAAGGTCATCGTCGGCATCTCCGGCGGCGAGTTCGGCATTCAGGGCCACGTCACCGCCTACGATATCGAGAGCGGTGAACAGGTATGGCGTGCGTATTCGCAGGGCCCCGACGATATGCTGCTCTTCGATCCCGAGAAGACCATGGAACTCGGCAAACCCGTCGGTGAGAACTCCTCGCTGGACAGCTGGGAAGGCGATCAGTGGAAAATCGGCGGCGGGGCGACCTGGGGCTGGTATTCCTACGATCCCGATCTGAACCTTGTGTATTATGGTTCGGGCAACCCCTCGACCTGGAACCCGGCCCAGCGCCCCGGCGACAACAAATGGTCCATGACCATCTTCGCTCGTGATGCGGATACCGGCGTTGCCAAATGGGTCTACCAGATGACCCCGCATGACGAATGGGACTACGATGGCATCAACGAAATGATCCTCACGGATCAGGAAGTCGATGGCGAGATGCGCAAGCTTCTCACGCACTTCGACCGTAACGGTCTGGGCTATACCCTCGACCGCGAATCGGGCGAGCTGCTCGTCGCCGAGAAGTATGACCCGGTCGTCAACTGGACTACGGGCGTCGATATGGACCCCGAGTCCGAAACCTACGGTCGTCCCGCGGTCGTCGCCGAATACTCCACGGAGCAGAACGGCGAAGACGTGAACTCGACGGGCATCTGCCCGGCGGCTCTCGGCTCGAAGGACCAGCAGCCCGCAGCCTACAGCCCGCGCACCGAACTGTTCTACGTGCCGACGAACCACGTCTGCATGGATTACGAGCCGTTCCGCGTGAGCTACACCGCCGGCCAGCCCTATGTCGGCGCGACCCTAGCGATGTACCCTGCCCCCAATAGCCACGGCGGCATGGGTAACTTCATCGCATGGGACGGCGTGAAGGGTGAGATCGTCTGGTCGCTGCCCGAGAAGTTCTCCGTCTGGTCGGGTGCGCTCGCAACCGCCGGTGACGTGGTCTTCTACGGCACGCTCGAAGGTCATCTGAAAGCCGTCGACGCACGGTCGGGTCAGGAACTCTACAAGTTCAAGACCCCGTCGGGCATCATCGGCAACGTGATGACATACAGCCATGGCGGCAAGCAGTATATCGGCATCCTCTCGGGCGTCGGTGGCTGGGCAGGGATCGGCCTCGCAGCCGGTCTCGTGAACCCGAACGACGGTCTGGGTGCCGTGGGTGGCTATGCCGCTCTCAGCAACTACACCGCGCTCGGCGGCCAGCTCACGGTCTTCGCACTGCCTGACTGATCCCGGCTTTGAAGCCTGACTGATTGGCCCGGCGTTGGAGCGATCCTTCGCCGGGCCTTTTTTCGACAAGAATGCCCATCAGAATGGGCGACGGGAGGATACCATCCATGAAACCACTCTTCTTGAGTGCCGCAGCGGCCCTGATGTTCGCCACTGCACCACTCGCCGTCATGGCGAACGAGACGATCACCAAGGCCGAAGAAATGCTGGCGAAAGCCAAGGAAATGCGCGCTGAAGCCGATGCGCTTGCCGAGAAAGCGCAATCGATGCTGGAAACGGCAAAGGCCGAGGCCGCTGAAACCGCAGCAACGGCGAAGGCGGAAGAAAATGACGAGCCGAAAGAAGAGACCGCCGAAACCGAAAGCGATGCCCCTGACAACATCAAGGTCGCCTACGAAGAGGACGGAAAATACTTCACCGAGGACGATATCCCGACCTACAACGTCGCCGATGACGGCACCATCGACTGGTACTCCTTCTCAGGGTTTCGCCGCTACCATTCGGAATGCCATGTCTGCCACGGTCCCGATGGCGAAGGTTCGACCTATGCCCCCGCGCTCAAGAACTCCGCGCTGGAGATGGACTATTACGATTTCGTGGACGTCATCACCAACGGTCGCAAGCATGTCGGTGCATCCGAAAACAGCGTGATGCCTGCTTTTGGCACCAACAACAACGTGATGTGCTATCTTGATGATATCTATGTCTATCTGAAAGCCCGTGGCACCGAAGCCGTGGGCCGGGGACGCCCCCCTAAGAAAGAGAAGAAGTCCAAAGCCTATGTCGAGAACGAAGACGCATGTATGGGCTGATGGCATGATCCGCACCTTATTCGGAGCGTCGCTTCTTGTTGCGACGCTGCACGCACCTGGCGGGGCGGAGGCGCAGACCTCCGACCTCGTCTCGAAAAGCGCGCTGCGCGTCTGCGCCGATCCGGCGAACCTGCCTTTCTCGAACGAGGCAGGCGAAGGTTTCGAGAACAAGATCGCGGAGCTTCTGGCCCAAAAGCTGGAGAAGCCACTTCAGTATACGTGGTTCCCGATGGCGACCGGCTTCATCCGGCGCACGCTTCGAGAGAACCGCTGCGATGTCGTGATCGGCTATGCGCAGGGGCATGAGCTCGTGCTCAACACCAACCATTACTATGTCTCCACCTTCGCCCTGATCGTCGATCCTGAGGGATCGTTGGCAGACGTCGCCACACTGGCCGATCCGGTACTGAAGGGTAAACGACTCGGCGTCGTGGCGGGCAGTCCGGTCACGACCCACGTTACGAAGAACGGCCTGATCGGTTCGGCGAAACCCTACAATCTGATGGTCGATCGCCGTATCGAATCGCCATCCGAAGACATGCTCGCCGATCTGCGTTCGGGCGAGATCGACGGCGCGCTGATGTGGGGACCAATCGGTGGCCACTTCGCCAAACATGGTGGGCGCGAGATGAAGGTCATTCCGTTGACCGCCGAAAAGAACGTGCCGAAGCTCTACTATCGCATCACGATGGGGGTCAGGCAGGGCGAATTGGTCTGGAAACGTAAGCTCAACTCCTTGATCCGCCGCAATCAGGACGAGATCAATGCGATCCTGCGGGACTTCGGGGTGCCGCTCGTCGATGAATATGGCGCACCGCTTTCCGGTGAGGCACAATGATGCGCGTTGCGATCCTCGCCCTGTTGACGATGATCGCCCCCCCTGCCTTCTCAGTCGAAGAGCCGAAGGATTACCGCGAAGACCTATATCGCGGGGAAGTACCGGAAACGCTCGAAGGTGTCACGGTTGTCGATGACGACGCGGCCTATGCTCTCTGGAAGACTGGAGCGGTAGTGTTCATCGACGTGCTCCCCCGCCCGCCCAAGCCGGAGCTGCCCGAAGGCACGATCTACCGCGAGAAACCGCGTCGCAGCATTCCAGGGGCATTCTGGCTGCCGAATGTGGGGTATGGACGGCTGGCCGAGGTTACCGATGCGTATTTCAGCAGCCATCTCGCCATGATGACAGCCCGCGACAAGGAAACACCGGTCCTGTTCTTCTGTCTGGAAGAATGCTGGATGTCATGGAATGCCGCCAAGCGCGCACGCGAGGAATACGGCTACACGCGGGTATTCTGGTATCCGCTCGGGACCGATGGCTGGGAATTTCAGGACTACCCGCTCGAAACCATCGAACGGGTGGAATAGCTTTACGCGCCGCCGAGCGGGAAGCGCTTCTCGAAGACCGCCTCGTCCGTATCGGTGATCCGCACTCGCAGCGCCTCAACACCACCGGGAAAATCAAAGCCAATCGATGGATCTTCGCTGAGCGAGATCGACCCGGTCATCGTGAACAGCTTGTCCTCACCACCCCAAGCTTCAACCGTCTCGACATAGCGGGCCGGAATGTGAAGGAGCGTAATTTGATCCATCTGCATCCCGGAATGCTGCGGGTGCAGGATTTCGAGGGTCGCCTGTCGCGACGCGCCTTTTCCGGCGGCTTTGATGCGATCCAGCGCAGAACCGGAGACACCCGCTCCTTTCAGGTCCATCTCTCCGAGGCTGGCCAGCGCCTCCTCAACGCCGGTGATAGGCGGCGCGGCGCAGGCACCCTGCCCTGAGGTCTTCACGAAGGATTCGCTCATATACAGCCGTCCATCGCTCGCCTCGACAACGGCGCGCACCCAGGATGGCCCGTTCAGGCGCATGGCGACACTCGTGCCGAATGTTTCAAGCGGCGCATTCATCTCGAAATCCGCCGAGATCGGCATCGGGTTCTCGTCGATGATGAGCGTGAGCGATTTGACGGTGCGTCCGTCATCAAACCGCGCCGTCGCAGAGATCGGGACGCGGCGATCATCGCCAGCGCGATAGGGAACATCGAGCGTGACGATCCCAGTGGCAGCCTTCTCGATGGCCCGCTCACCATAGACCTCGTCCTTCAGATCGGCCCATGTATCTGAGATCATCCCCGAAGACGGCCCGACCGACCCGGCGGCCAGAACAGGGGTTCCAAGCAGCGCCAGCACGATGGCCATCGAAATCGTCGTCACGCGCATGTCATTCTCCACCAACGGGAAACAGGTGTCCCTAGGTAGCCTATTCCGGCGAGAATTACTACCGACTCGTCGTTTTCGATGGGACTTTCCATGGATTGCTCTTGAACCAGCGCGCCGTGTATGCGACCGCGATCAGTATCGCAAAGCCGGTCAGGTTCACCAAGGCGATCACCATCGGATCTTTACCGGACTCGAAAATGACGACCCCGAGCAACCGCGCTACCACGAGGCTGAAGATAAAGACGGCCAGCGCCTGCTGCCCCACGCGCCGGATCAGCGTGACGACCCCGCCTAATACGCCTGTTTTCGGCAGGCGATGTCCTTTGTCACCCGCCGCGATCCAGACGAGATAGGCCAGCGCGAGGAAATGGAGATAGCGGAACAGACCAAAGAATGTCTTCGATTGCAGCGGGCCGACTGCTGCCTTCACCGCTCCGATCCGCTCCCAGAGCGGCGCGAGATCGGGCCGTGCCTCGAAGAACCGGCGGGCGGGCGTGCCATCGGGGTCCAGCGGGATCGAGATGAGCACGACGACGAGGCAAATCAGGATCAACCACCACCGCGTCGGCGGCGTCGGCAACCACCCGAGCGTAAAAGCGAAGCCGGTGAAGAAGATCAATTGCCAGCAGAAAGGATTGAAAAACCACGCGCGCGACTGGCCTACTGGCTCGGCTTCGAGATTGAGGCCCGTGAAAACCGGAACATCCAGCACCGCCAGCCACGGCTGACTGACCAGTGCCCAAAGCGCGACACAGAAACCCATCGCAAGCCACGGACGCGTGCCGGGGGCGCGCAGGCTGGCCAGCCCCGCGACCACGGGCATCAGCGCGAGGATCACCATGTACATCACAAGGATGTCGAAATAGTTCGGCACGTAGCCGAGCCAGAACAGCGGCGGCAGGAAGGCTTCGGGATCTTCCACGAACCGCCGTAGATTCAGTACCGCGACATAGTCCCGCTCTGGGTCCGGCCACCACCGCCCGACCATCATCAGCGTAACCAAGACCGTCAGGAACGCCGCGATATGGCACCAGTAGAGCTGCCAGATGCGAAACGCCACGCGGGCTGTCCCAATCCACCAACCCCGCGCCTCGAAAACCTTGTAGAACGCCAGCGCCGATGCGGCCCCCGAGCAGAATACGAAGATCTCCGTCGCATCCGAATACCCGAACCGGGCAGGAATCCACGAGTTCCACGTATTCCACGGAATATGCGCGATCAGAATGATGAACATCCCCAGCCCGCGAAAGAAATCGAGACGCGGGTCGCGCCGTGCCTCGCGCAGCGCCGCCGCTTCCGCCGGTGTCACAGGGACGCCGCGAGTGCGGATTCGAACGTCCCGATACTCCACAGACGGCGATCGGCATATCCATCGATTGCGCCGCGTGCGCGGATCCGGTCGTTCAGAAGCACCTGCGCCTCGACCAGCATACCGGCACGCAAAGCCGCATCGATGGTCAACCGCTCGAACACGTCGCGCTGCGCGTGACTGCCGCCAACCCGGCGCATATTGGGCCGTGCCGCCGAGAGCGCGTGATAAGCACTCGAATAATCACCATGGGAGAAGCGGATCAGCCCTTCGGCAGCGGAAACGCCCGCATCGGCGGAGACCTCAGCCATCGTCGTCTTCCCCCGTTCCGCGTTGCGCTTCATCGACTGGAGCAGCCGACAGGCCTTTCCATGCGCATCGCCATTGCTCAGCGCAAGCATATAGTGGAGGTCGGCAAACACCACACAGCCATCATCGGTTCGCTCGGCGCAAATGAGAGCCATCTCGTTCCAGCGGTCGCCGACATCGACGCCCTCCAGCTCCAGCCGTGTCAGCAGCGAGGCACCGTTCGAGATATCACGGTAATCATCGGTATGGTCGGCCCTGATCTCGGTATCGTAGAGGCGCAGCACATCGACATATTCCCCCCGTTCCAGATGGAACAGCGCGAGATGCCACCACACATGGTAGCGAAAATTGTTGCAATGCGCCCAGGCCTCCGGCTGGTTCGTCAGCCATGTCACGCCCTCGCGGGTACGCCCCGTCATGTCGAAGACATGGGCAACGGCATGAACGCCCCAGGCATCATCCGCCGCGCGCAGCACCGCATCGCGCCCCCGTGCCTCGGCAGCGAGATAGTCGCCCGTCTCCTCCAACGTGAAGGCGTAGCAGCCATTCACGTAGGCCGCAGCCGGATGATCGACATCATAAGCATCATGCACTGCCTCGATTGAGCGGCGCATTCCGGTGCTGTCACCCATCACGAAGCGCATCGATTGCACCAGTTTCAGGGCGAAGGCATCACGCGGATAAGCGGCCATCACCTGCTCCAGCCGGTCAGCGGCGGCAGCGAGATTACCCTGAAGATAAAGCTCAAGCGCCGTCTCGTAGCCGCGCTCCCGTTTAGTCGCCGTGTTCCCCTCCATGATACGCATTGCAGCGTCGTGAGCCTCACGTGCGGCGGGGGCGAGTTCGGCTCGCCCGAGCAGCAGCATGAAGAACCCTTTCGCCAGATGCGCCATGGCGAAATCCGGCTCCCGTTCCAATGCTTCAGTCAGATGCAGGGGGGTCGCAGCAGAATGGGCGAGGAAGGCCGCAACGATTCGGTCCCATGCTTGCGCGGCGACGGGATCGTCGATGGTCAGATCGTATCCAAATGCATCGTTGCAGGTCATAACCTGTCTCCCTCGCAATACGGTATTCCCGGAGCCTAAGGCGAGCGGAGCTAACCCGAACCAAACGTCTCTTCCCGATTGCGTGAGAAAGGTTTCAGGCCGCCATCTCCGGCGTCGTCTCCCGCACGCCAAGGTCGGTGAGGATACGCGGCGTATCGAATTCTTCGGGGATGGCACAGAGACCGCGCTTCATAAGCCACTGCCCAACTGCTGGTGATGCCGTGACGACCGTGAAAGGAACAGCGAGAAGCAGGCCCAGAATGACCGGCGACACCCAGACGACGGCAGCAGGCGTGAATACGGCCAACGTGCCGAGAACAACCGCCCCGAACGTCATCTGCGGCCACAGCGCACGGAATGCCGTGCGCCAATCAACGCCATGAGCGTCGCGGATCTGCCCGCTCCATCCGCCCGTGCGCCCGAAGATAAGCCCGATCAGGAAGACGGTCAGATGCACGGCGATCACGGGAGACATCAGCACCGAGAACACGGTTTCCACCGCAAGACCGGCGAAGAAACGTCTCGCACCGCCATAGCGGGCAACCCCACCCGTCTCCAGCATCACATGGATCGCGCCGATGATCTTCGGGGTCAGGCTCATACCGACCATGAGAGCGCAAAGGCCAATGGCGAGAGTACCGTCGAAGATCATCATCGGATCGACCACCGCCTTCGCCGCGCCCAGCGCCGTCAGGATCATCCATGCCGGGGCGCTCAGATACATCATGATCGCCTGAAAGAGCTGAAAACGGCTGGTTGGACGCAAACCCGGCATCCCGAGAAGCCGCCAATATTGCATATTGCCGTTACACCACCGCTGCTCGCGGGTCATGAAATCGAGGATGGTGACGGGGTTTTCCTCATAGCTCTCGCTCGCGACCGGCACCACCCGCACTTCATAGCCTGCGCGGCGCATCAGCACGGCCTCGACCTGATCGTGAGAGAGGATATCGCCGCCAAGGGACGGACGTCCGTTCAGCTTCGGCAGGGCACAATGCGCCTTGAAAGCCCCCGTTCGGATAACCGCGTTATGACCCCAGAAAGGGCCGCAATCGCCCTGCCACCATGCGCTGCCCAGCGTGAAAGCACGCATCCCATGGCGCATCCCGAACTGGAAAATCCGCCCGAACGCACTTTCGGCAGGAGCACCGACGGCAAGGCTCTGCACGATGCCGATACGCGGATTCGCTTCTGCAATCCGCACGAGCCGCAGGATTGCCTCTCCCGACATCAGGCTGTCGGCGTCCAGAGGAAGAAAGAGGTCATAGCCCACGCCGCTATCCTGCAGGAATTGCCAGATATTCCCGGCCTTATAGCCTTCGTTGGAGGTACGGCGGCGATACGTCACATGGCCCGCGCCATCGAGAGCGTCACGATGCAGAGCGAAGAGGCGTTCTTCCTGCTTGGCGATCCCATCGATGTTCGTATCGCTCAGGATGTGCAGATCAAAACGGTGGCCCCATGCCGTATGATCAAGACTACGACGCATGGCAAGCAGACGGTCGAAGGCGCGTTGCGGTTCTTCGTTACGTATCGCCATCGCCACCGCAATGCGCCCCCTGATCGGGGTATCGGAATCTTTCAAGTTGGCGAATGGCATCGTCTGTCGATTGGCGCGAACAAGGAACAGTCCGAGCAGCGAATTCCAGAATCCGAGGATCGTCCACGGCGCGCTGAAGGCCACACAGGCCAGCATACCCCACTCGAGCGCATCGAGACCGTCCGCACCGAAGACCATCGCAACACCGACTAAAACTGCAATCAGTGTCAGAACACACAAAGTCAGCGCAAACAGGCGGCGACGGGTCAGCGTTTGGTGCGATTGCAGCCCTGCGGGCGTCAGCGTCATTTCCTTACCAACGAAAGGCAGGCTTCCCATACGAGCGGGGTCGTGTATCTGGTCAGACATTCGCCGTTCTATCCCCGTCTCAACCGCTTGCGCGCTGCTTCGGTTACGTTGCGCCCCGCAACATTGGGGTTCGGTGATATATTGTCGAGAAAGGAGTCCTGATTTGGACCATGCGCTCGAATACCAAAAGCCACGTGAGGCGGCGCTCATCGCTGTTTCCTCACCCGAGATCACGAAGCCGTGTCAGGTACTCGTCCGTGCGCTGTGGTCGGGGATCAGCCGAGGAACGGAACGGCTGGTCTTCGAGGGGCGGGTGCCAGAAAGCGAATACGAGCGGATGCGTGCTCCCTTTCAGCGCGGCGATTTTTCGTATCCGGTAATTTATGGGTACAGCATGGTCGGGATCGTCGAAGATGGACCGCAAGCCCTTGTCGGAAAAACGGTTTTTGCACTCTACCCCCACCAATCCCGCTTCGTCCTACCCACCGACGCAGTCACGGTACTCCCTGATGATCTGCCCCCCCGGCGGGCCACCCTTGCCGCCAACATGGAGACGGCTCTCAATGCGGTCTGGGATGGGGGTGTGGGGCCGGGAGACCGCGTGGCAATCGTCGGCGGCGGTGTCGTCGGAGGCCTGCTTGCCGGATTGTGCGGGGCAATACCGGGTGCGGACGTCACGCTGGTCGACGTGAACGAGGACCGTCGCTCACTTTGCGATGACATGAATGTGACCTTCGCGACTCCGGACAAAGCCCCTTCCGACTGCGACATCGTCTTCCATACATCCGCCAGTTCGAGCGGACTGGAGACAGCGATTCGCTGTACGGGGTTCGAGGGAACACTGGTCGAGATGAGTTGGTACGGCGAGGCACAAACCACCCTGCAACTCGGCGGCGCATTTCATAGCCAACGTCTGCGGATCGTCTCGTCGCAAGTCGGCCACGTCTCGCCCTCGCGGCGGGCACGGTGGCACCATGGGCGGCGGATGGCCAAGGCCCTCTCTCTGCTCTGTGATCCTCGATTCGACGCGATGCTGACCGGCGACGTCGTATTCCGCGATCTTGCGATGTCCCTCCCGGATATCCTGTCACCCGATGCACGAGGTTTGGCGACTGCGGTGCATTACGGGCGCTGAAAACAGGCAGATCGTCCGAAAGCGTATTTTACGCCATCGTCACACGTTCGATTTATTATCGCGCAATCAATGTGTCAGGGGCGTCCGAATGATCGTACTCATCTCTTTTCCGGAACTCGAAAGAACGCTGTTCGGCAAGGCCGCCCAGGAATTGGATATTGCTCAGCATGTCCGTTATGTCGATCCCGAGGACGCGACGAACATGGCGGTACTCCATGCCCATAAGCATGGCGGCAAGGGATTTCCAAAAGTCCTGATTCTGAATCTCGACGATAAGACGAACGACTGGCGTGATGTCCTTTCCACGCTCAAGGCCCATGAGGACTGGCAGAAGATTCCCGTGATGGGCTTCAGCTTCCTGACGGACAACAGCATCGTCGAGGAATTCTATCGCCTGCGCGGGGCCTCCGTTATCCGGAAGCCCCAGACCTATGCGGATCTGCTGATGATCACGAAGAACGCCATGCGCTACTGGCTGAACGTCGCGACCTTGCCTGACGAAATACTGGCCTCCTGATCAAGGAAGGCGCTGGCGGTTCGTCATGGCGAGCTGGCCGGTCTCGCCGCCCGGATCGAGCTGTTCCGCTTGCATCCAGTCACTTCGCGCACCTTCGCGGTCGCCATTGACCGCGCGCGCCGCTCCCCGCTCGAAATAAGCCACTGCCGAGGACGGATCAGCGGCAATTGCCGCTTCCGCATCCGTCAACGCGCCGGTGGGGTCGCCTGTCTGACGCCGTGCCGCTGCCCGCAGCGACAGAGCCTCCGCATCGTTGGGAACCAGCCAAAGCAGCCGGTTGAGGTCGGAAATCGCCCCTGCGAAATCGCGCTGCGCCGCCGCCGCCCGCGCCCGCCCGTCCAGCGCTGCGAAAGATTGCGGCTCCAGCGCAAGCGCCTGCTCGAAGAATCGGCGCGCGGCGATCGGATCGCCCGCCGCCATCTGAAAATCACCTGCCTGAGTGTAAAGGTCAGATTGCGCGGCCAGATCGGTCGTTGCCTGCGCAAGTGCTTCGACCGTCCGCGAGGCCTCGCCAAACGACCCAAGCGAGGCAAGGGCCATCGCCCTGCAATGCCGCGCCGCATCCCCGCCCCCGTTGGCAAACCAGTCATCCGCCACCGACAGCCCTGAAGCGGGAGCACTCTGCGCCGTGCCGATGCACTCATCATAAGTCGTCACCGCTTGCGCGAGCGCAGGCAGACTGACGGATGCGGCGAGGATGGCAGAAAGGACGAAACGAAAAGGGCGCATGGAAAATCTCCGGCAGTGACGTGCTTGCGCGTCAGGGTCGCATCGCGATAAGGCGCGAATATGAACGATTTGCAAGCACCCGTCCTCCTTTCCATCGGCTTCGGCTATTGCGCCCGTGTTCTCGCCGCGCGCCTGAGGGCCGATAGCTGGCACATCGCTGCCACGGCTCGCGAAGGCGACAAGGCAAAAGCCCTGCGCGCGGAAGGCATCAACGCGCATGTCTGGCCGCCCGATAATCTCCTCGCCTCCCTGCCCGCGCATACGCATCTGCTGATCTCGGTTCCACCCGGCGAAGCAGGTGACCCGGTGCTTGGCCGTTATCGTGAGGCGCTGCTGGATCAAAGGGATCGGATCGCATGGATCGGCTATCTCTCCACCACCGCCGTCTACGGCGACCGGCAGGGAGGATGGGTGGACGAGACATCGACCCTGAACCCGGCGAGCGAGCGCGGCAAACGGCGGGTCGTGGCGGAGCGTGGATGGCTGGCACTCGCCGAGCAGGGATTGCCCGTCCATACGTTTCGCCTCGCGGGCATCTACGGCCCCGGACGCGGGCCCTTTGAGAAGATCAGGCGTGGTACCGCGAAGCGCATCGTCAAGGAGGGGCAGGTCTTCGGACGCACCCATGTCGAGGATATCGCCACCGTGCTTCAGGCCTCCATCGCGCAGCCCGACCCAGGCACAGCCTACAACGTCACCGACGATCTGACTTGCCCTCCGCAAGAGGTGATCGGTCATGCCGCAGACCTGCTCGGCCTACCTCGCCCTCCTCTCGTCCCGTTCGACACGGCAGAGATGAGCGCAATGGCCCGCAGCTTCTATGGCGAGAACAAGCGTGTTTCCAACGACCGAATCAAGCAGCGCCTCGGCGTCACCCTCGCCTACCCGACCTACCGCGAGGGGTTTCGGGCCATTCTCGATGCAGAGCATTCCGCATGATGGAACGCCAAACACAACCACACGGAGTATCTTGACGCCACGTTAACCCTGTCACAATCTGGCACCCTGAAAGACGCTAGATCTTTCATACAGGGAGACTGACATGCTCAACCGCTTTACAACGATGGCTGCGGCCGTCGCCATTGCAACGGCATTGCCTGCACTGGCGCAAAATGCTGGCAATCTTAACAAACTCTCGGCTTTCCAACAGACCGGCACGCCGATGATGGAGCCGATCCCACAGGGCGGCAAACGCGCCGATGCCATCCGCAAGGTGCTGGAAAACATTACCCTGCCGGACGGCTTCAAGATCGACCTCTACGCCATCGTTCCCGATGCCCGGCATATGGCCGTCGGCCCGCAGGGCGTGGCCACCTTCGTCGGTACGCGCAAGAACGAGGTCTATGTCGTCACCGACCGCGACAAGGATCGCGTGGCCGACGACGTGAAGGAATTCGCGCCTTCGGTGAACTTCACGATCCCGAACGGGGTCTGCTTCTCGAAAGACGGGTTCCTGTTCATCGCCGAGCAGAATCGCGTGCTGTTGTTCCCCGCCGCCGAGTTCTTCTATGAAGGTCCAGACGTCGCAGCGTTCGAGGTTGTGGCGCAGGGCGAACTGATCCCGGAGGAAGAGGCCAGCTATAACCATACTGCCCGCGTCTGTGATATAGGACCAGACAACAAGCTCTACATCTCGCTGGGTCAGCCCTTCAACGTCGCACCGGCGGAGAAGATGGAATTGTATCGCGAAACCGGCATCGGCGGCATCGTCCGCATGGATCGCGACGGCAAGAACCGCGAAGTCTATACTTATGGCGTCCGCAACTCGGTCGGGCAGGACTTTCACCCCCAGACAGGCGAGCTTTGGTGGACCGACAATCAGGTCGACGGCATGGGTGATGATATCCCGCCGGGCGAGTTGAATCGTCAAACCGAAGCGGGCCAGCATTTCGGGCATCCATGGTACGGTGGCGGCTCTGTGCGGACCGACGAGTTCAAGGATGACACACCGCCTGAGGACATCGTGATGCCTGCGGTTGAGACCGTGGCCCACGCCGCCGATCTTGGGATGATGTTTTACACCGGCAAGATGTTCCCCGGTCACTACAAAAACGCCATCTTCTCCGCCCAGCATGGCTCATGGAACCGCACCGAGCCTGTCGGCGCGCGGGTCATGGTCACGCATGTGGGTGAGGACGGCACTGCCGAGATGAAGCCCTTCGCCGAAGGCTGGCTCGACGAAGATACCGGGGAATATCTCGGTCGCCCGGTCGATGTGGCCCAGCTTCGCGACGGCTCGCTTCTCGTCTCCGACGATCTGGCCGGTGCAATTTACCGGATCAGCTACGACGGCGAATAACGACAATAGTGTCACCCGGATATTCCGGGTGACACATCGATTTATGG
This sequence comes from uncultured Neomegalonema sp., assembly GCA_938034615.1. GTDB lineage: Bacteria > Pseudomonadota > Alphaproteobacteria > Rhodobacterales > Rhodobacteraceae > JAHDDY01. The sequence continues at coordinate 16,782 of CALHLW010000043.1, forward strand.
ATGAAAAATGAAGTGTTTATCGAAACTGGCCTTACTCACGAGTGCCATCGTCGCCTTAACTGACGTTTCCGCCATTGCTGCGGATATCGAAGCTGGGAAGAAGAAGGCGCGGGCCTGTCGCACCTGTCACGGCATGGATGGCATAGCGAAAATTCCGATCGCACCGCACCTCGCGGGAGAAAGCCAAGTCTATCTCGAAACGCAACTCAAAGCGTTCCGCAACGGCAAGCGAGAGCATGAAATGATGACCGTTGTTGCAAAGGGGTTGTCAGATGAAGACATCTCAAACGTCTCGAAGTGGTATTCGTCCATCAAGATTACGGCTACGATGCCAGAGTAGAAGGGATCAAGCGATCAACACTCAATGCACCCCTTCGATCACCGTGAAATCGCGCGTCTCGCCCGGAACGGGCTGTGCACTCACGCCTTTCGGCAAGCAATCCGGATCGATGATCTTCGCACTGATGACCTTACTGTCATTCACGACGATCCGAGCAATGCAGCCGGTCGGGACATGAACGGCACGACGCTCGATTTCTTTGGGTAGATTGGAGAACGCCTCAGGAAGCCGTGCTGAAGCAGGCAGAGTCGTCGCTGCCGTTGCGAAGAACGAAGCGACCAGAACAACTTTACGAAACACACTCATAACTTCTCTCCTCCGCTACAATTTAATTAACAATTACCTAATGACGCAGGCAGCGAAGTGTTCCCGGTCACACGGAAACTAAATGTTTTCCACTTTTATTAAGTGTCAAATTTATCACAGGTGAGTCTTCAGGCCCCCAACTCGGTAGCGATGAATGGCCTCCATCCTTCGCAAACCACGACACGACCATGCCCAACGGGCGTCTATTCCATCAGGTATGCGGCACGAAACCGGACGTTACATCGCGCAGTTCTTCGGAAGTCGTTTGGAGCTTGCTGCGTAAGGTTCTGGCGACGCTGCGCTCCAGCGCATTGGCGATACTGTCGTTTCGGGCAATGAGCCTGCGCAAACCTTCCGCGTCGACACAGAAAACCGTCGCATCATCCAGCACATCGACCCGCGCCGTGGCAGGCGAGCCATCGAGATACGTCATCTCGCCGACGACCGCCCCCGGCCCGAGCGACAGGATAGGCACGCCACTTTTAGAGACGACGAACGCACCTCTGTCCAGGTAGCCAAGAAAGGAAGCAGACTCTCCCTCTTCAATCACCGCCTCTCCCGCGCGCATCGCACGCCATTCCCCAAGATCAAGCAGCCTACGCGCCTGATCCTTCGGCAATCCGGGGGCCAGTGCATCGAGTAGTCGCTGTTCCGTTTCCGTAAATTGCAGGGTCTTTTCGATGAACCAGAGACGCACCATCCCAACAACGCTGATGACAATCCACATGATCTGGATCAGCGCAGAGGATTGGTTGTAGTTCTCGGTAAGGGAGAAAAGGACGCAGGCTGCGGCGGCCAGATTCGTTCCGGCGTAAAGATACGTCCGGCCACGGATCAGACCGAGCTGCAAGGCGGCATACGCGGCGATATAGAGAATCACGCCGAGAAGCCCGAGTGCCCCGGCAAACGTCATTCCGCCCATGACCTGTCCTATATCGGTAGCATTCAGTGTCGATATAGGACTAACTGCCGTCACTGCGTCAAGTAGCGCGATTCAGTCTTCAGTAAAACAATCCAAGCACGAGCCCGATCACTGCAAAGGCAGCAACCGTATGCCCTGCATCAATGATCCATAATGCCTTCGGACGACCGGCGAACCCATAGTGCAACACGATCCATGGAGCGACGAGAAACAGGCCAAGCCCGGCACCATAGGCCAGACAGCGCAGCGCATCTTCGATCCCGGCCATGGTGAACATGTGATGCATCACCATAGACGCAAGCAACGCTGCCACGAAGGCAATGACGAAGGGAGTCTTGTTCTTGTCGGCCTCGATCTCCTCTTTCGTGCGCCCCACAGCCTGCATCCACTGCGCTCCAAGCGCGCCGTACCACACCGCTCCCGTAGCAAAGCCAAGCACTGCGGCGACGATGACTGCGATAATGCCCATCACTTCCTCCCGTTTTCTTGCGATACCTTATCACAAATCGGGTCGGCGCACATTTGGCAGGGCCGCAAACGCGGTTTTGGCACGCACCATCTGTTGCGATGACAGGCCACGTCCTAACAGGCGATTAGCAAGATAGGCAGGTAATGCATCCTGATATCCCCCCCCGGTATCGCGATGCATCTTCCACCATGCAGAGATCATCTGCCGTTCAATGACGGGGCGCACGGGGTCGGGAAGATCCCGTTCGAACATGTGGGCCATGGAGAGGAATCGATCATGGTGTTGCTGCGCGGTATTGACCGACAGATTTGTACTCTCCTGCGCGCTGAGCCAGTAGGCGACATGGTCAACGAAAGCGACCCGGCTCGCGGCGGCCCCCAGACGCAAGGGCAATGACTGGTCCTGAATGAATATCCGTTCGTCTGCCCCTCCGCTCTCCCGCCATGATTCCTGCCTCGCCAGATAGCCCATCCGCACGATCTTGCGTGTCGCGACGAAGAGGAGGGGGTCATCTGAGACCGTCACGGTCGGGTTCGGCGGAATGTCCTGCGGCTCAGCCCCCCTCGCGTTGCGCGCGAAGACCAGATCGACCTCCCATTCCAGTGCCACCGACAGGAAGACCGCCGCTGCATTGTCCGAAAGCCGATCATCCGCATCTACGGGGAGTAGCCATTGCCCCCGTGCGGTCGCCGCTGCCTCATTGAATCGGATCGCGGGGCCTACATTACGGGTATTGCGGATCACGCGGATGCGGGGATCACGGGCGGCTTCGGCCTCCAACCATTCGGCGGATCCATCGGTCGAGGCATCATCGGCGAAGATGAATTCGGCGTCACCCCCGATATCCGATTGGCTTCGCAGATTGTGCAGTAATGCAGGTAAATAGCGGATTTTGTCATAGACCGCCGAAATGACGCTGAGAACCGGCTGCGTCATCGTTCGTGCCAGTAGTCATCGATCCATGTCGCCGGGAGCAGACGCTTGTACCAGCCCCCCGGCCACCGCCCTGCCAGAGCATCGTCCGGGTTAGGATGACCATGAAAGACCACCATACTGGCCCCGTCCGGCACCCGCGACGGCTTGACCCAGTTAAGCAGCAGGCGCGGAAACTTCCAGCCACCGGGCAGCGCATGGACCTTGAAGGACGCGCACCATCCCTCCGGCCAGAAGGTCAGGCGACCCTGTTCATGCAGGATGCGCGACAGGAACGTCTGTTCGATACGAACCTCATCGACCCAATGCTGGGTCGGCATCGCATGAAACGTATCGAGTAAGTCGGTATGAGCACCGATTTCGAAGCGAAAGACCGAGGTATTGCCAACGATGTCATTGGGCCGTGTCCAGTTGCGGATCACGCAATACTCCCCCGGAAAGTCGAAGAAGCGGTCCAACGGCCCGACAATCAGGAGATCGAGATCGAGAAACAGCGCCGTTCCCGTTACATCTCCCAGATCGCCATTGTAGAGCGCCAGTTTCTTCCATGGGGTCTTTTCATATGGCGCATCGATGCGGATCGGCGGCAAAGGGCGGGCGATGATCTCGTCGCGCAAACCCGTTTCGTCATCGGTGAAGCAGACGAACCGAAACGGGCGCGTCATGTTGCGGGCGACCATGGCGTAGAGACGGTTTGCGTATTCGGGGCCGTATAGCGCGCCCCATTTCATGCAGAGGATGTTGACCGTCGAGGTGCTCAAGGCTTCGTATCGCCCATCTCGCAAATGATCTTCCATTCTTCGGCTGTGATCGGCGCCACCGACAGACGCGACTGGCGCACCAGAGAGATGTCTGCCAACTCTGGGCTTGCCTTGATCTGTGCGAGGGTGACAGGCTTCACGAAAGGCCGCACGGCCTTCACATCGACACAATCCCATCGCTCGTCGTCCGTGGTAGAATCCGGATGGCTGAGCGCGCAGACTTCCACGATCCCGACGATGTCCTTGCCTGCATTGGAATGATAGAAGAAACCCCGGTCCCCGATCTTCATTTCGCGCATGTTATTACGCGCCTGATAATTGCGGATGCCGTCCCATTCTTCACCCACATCGCCTTTCGCAACCTGAGCGTCCCAAGACCACTTGTCCGGTTCGGATTTGAACAACCAGTAACGCATGGATATCCCCTTTAGAAGTCGGCGCAACCGTATCGACCGTCACGATAGCGGGCAAGTCCAGGTCTTCTAAGGTTCGATTGCCGGTTTCGAGAGATTGATGGGCATTGCGGGCAGCACCGCGTCCAACCGCCGGATCGCCTCGTCAGTGATGTCGAGGCTGTTGACGCTCAACACGATCTGCGTCGAATCGAGCAGGACGTCGGCGTTTCGCTCTCGCATTATTCCGGCCAAGACCGCTGTCGCGCGCTCCTTCAACATGCCGGAGGCTTGGGAAAGAATGAGTTGAAGGCGACGGCTCTCTCGTTCGGAGAACTCGCGGTTTGCGAAGACCTGCTGCTCGAAAACACGTACCTGTTCACGGAACTCGTCCGGTTCCAGCTTTTCACGTTCTTCCGCAAGGCGTTTTTCTTCATCCCGCAGACGTTCACGGCGTTCGGCAAGTCCGGCCTGAATGCGCTGTCGTATCTCGGTCTGTTTGGCAAGCATATCGCGCCCGGCGGATGTGTCACTCTTGATCCGCTGCATATCGACGATGAGAACCTGGCTGGGCAGCCCATCATCGTCTGCATCTTGCGCTTCCACATGCCACCCTGTCAGGAGGATGGCACATACTCCCAAAACGCCGATACCGGCGCGCATATCAGAAGCGCGTGCCAGCCGTGAAGCGGAAGAACTCGTCATCGTCGCCATCTTCCTCGACAATCGGCAAGGCAAAGTTCATCCGAACGGGCCCGAAAGGCGACTGCCAGAAAAGACTCGCCCCGACGGAGGCGCGCAGTTCGGCACCGTCATCGATCGTGACGGGATTGCCGCCGTTGATGTTCGGATCGGTATAGGTTGTCTCGTCGAGACCCCAGACTGTACCGGCATCGGCAAAGACGCCGGCGGCCAAGCCGTATTCTTCGGGTATCGGCAGCGGGAAAGTCACTTCCGTGCGGACGATGCCGTAGTATTTACCGCCGAGCGAGTCGTCGGTGAAGGAGTCTTCCGGTCCCAGACCTGCCGACTCGAAGCCCCGGAAGCTGTCACCGCCAAGGAAGAAACGGTCGGAAATATTCGGCTCGTAACCGCTGAAGCCGATAATGGCTCCGCCCGCGATTTCGACACTGCCGATGATTTCGTCGTTGATGAGGCGCGTGAAGCCCTTCGCCGATGCCTCGGTTCGTAAGTAGCGGGTATCCCCGCCCAAACCTGAGATATCCTGATCCAGCTTGAGAATGTAGCCCTTACTCGGCTCGATAACGTCGTTACGCCGATCATGGGTCAGTGTGTAACCGACAGAGGAAGTGATGTTATCCGCGATGTCGCGCTGGATAAGCGGAGATGCATCATCCGGTACGTCGATGATCTCGTCTTGCGAGATGCGATAGCGGGTCGATAGGCGCGTGTAGCGCCCGAGCGGGAAGCTGACGCGCGGCGAGAAGCCGGTATTGCGCGTATCGAAGGACGACGTATCCTGATCGTCCGTCTCGCGGCGGTAGAGATCGAACCCGACGGCCACATCTCGGTCGAGGAAACGTGGCTCCGTAAAGCTGAGATCGTAGAGTTGGTTAGACCCGGAAACCCTGGCGCGGGCCCGCAGGAACTGGCCCCGTCCGAGCAGGTTGCGCTCCACGATGCTGACCTCACCTGACACACTGTCGGAGGTCGAAAACCCGAGGCCGAAGCTGATCTGGCCGGTGGATTGCTCCTCGACCGTCGTTTTCAGGATGACACGGTCAGGGGCGCTACCGGGCTCAGTGGCGATCTCGGTCGTACGGAAGAAGCCCAAACCACGGATATTCGAGCGCGACCGGCGGACCTGAAGCGCGTTGAATGCATCGCCCTCGACCAGTTCGAATTCGCGACGGACAACTCGGTCCAAAGTTCGGGAGTTACCAACGATATCAATACGTTCGACAAAGACGCGCTCACCCTCGTTCACCTCGAACGTCACGCCCAGAGTGCGGTTTTCCTCGTCTTTCACCGGCACGGGATCGATCTGGGTGAACGCATACCCGAGTTCACCCAAACGCTCCGTGAGTGCGGCAATGGAGTCCTCCACGTCCTCCACATCGTAATCCGATCCCTCGCTCGCGACGATCAGCGAGCGAAGTTCCTCGACATCGACGCCTTCGGCATTGGAGACAATATCGATGGGACCGAAATCGTACTCTTCGCCCTCATCGACGGTGAAGGTCAGGAAAAATCCTTCGCGGTCGGGTGAGAGTTCAGCGACGGCGGAGAGAATTTCGAAATCTGCATAGCCGTTCGACAGATAGAATCGGCGCAGGAGCTGTTTATCGAGTTCCAGCCGGTCGGGATCGTAGGTATCGGTCGAGGACAGGAAGTTGATCCAGGTCGATTCGTCCGTCGAGACCACCCGACGCAAACGACGGTCGGAGAATTTCGTGTTGCCGATGAAGCGCAGACTCTCGACACCCGTGAGCGGGCCTTCGTCGATCTCAAAGACCAGATCGACACGGTTCTGGGGCAGTTCGATGATCTTCGGTTCGACCGTGGCGGCATAGCGGCCCGTGCGGCGATATTGTTCCAGCAGCACGTCGGCATCGGCTTCGGCCTTGGCGCGGGTGAAGACCCGGCGCTCGCGGCTGGTCAGAAGAGCGCGCAGCGGGTCGTCATCGACGCGGTCATTCCCCTCGATGGAGATCTGGTTGATGACCGGGTTTTCCTCGACCATCACCACAAGCACGTTGCCGCGCGGCTCGATCCGCACGTCGCGGAAGAGGCCGGTCTGGAACAGCGCGCGGACGCTTTCGTTGATATCATCGGGGCTGGCGGGCTGGCCGGGCTGCACCGTCATGTAGGAGAGCACCGTGGCCGGTTCGATCCGCTGGTTCCCCTCCACGAGGATCTGCGAGATGGTGCCGGGCTGGATAAGCGCCGGAGTGGCGACACCGAACCCCGGCGACAACACTTGCGGCGCGAGCGTCCCGAAGGTCTGCGCGGCGAGCCTGCCCGGCACGATTCCGGAGGCTAACGCAACCAACCCCACCAGTGCCGACGTTCCCAGTATCTTTCGCATCTCGTCCTCCAGCGTCACCCGTGCGGGTTTCGCAAAGCCATTACCCTACACAGAACGGAGCATACCGTCCCGTTTCGAGATCACAATCGCATAACATCGTTATACGTGGCGTAAACCATGAGCATCACGACCATCGCAAGCCCAATCGTCAAGCCGATTTCCTGCATCCGTTCGCTCAGGGGGCGGCCCCGTATGGCTTCAATACCGTAAAAGAGTAAATGTCCCCCATCCAGAACCGGAATCGGGAACAGGTTGATCAGACCGATCGAGGCCGAGAGGATCGCCGTCAGGCGCATCAGCGAGGCGAATCCGTCATCCGCCGCTTCCCCGGAAACCTCTGCGATACGGATGGGTCCGCCCAGATCACCGGAATCGCCCTTGCCCCTGAAGATATCGGCGATGAAGTTCAGCGAGCTGGTGAGGATATTCACCGTCGCCTTGACGCCATAGGTCGCGGCGTCGACAGGCCCGGCCCGCTCCAACGCAGACCCCAGACCGAAGGACGAGCCGCCCGTCACGCCGATCAGCCAGCGTGTTTCGGGGTTGCCATCCTCGTCGGTGGTCTCGGTCCGGCGCGGGGTCAGCACGACGCGCAGCGTCTCCTCGCCCCGTCCGACCTCTACGTCGAGCGGATCACCTTCGGAGGCGAGTACCGCCTCGCGCAAGTCCTGAAAGACCCGGATATCCTTGCCGTCGATGGTGCGGATGACATCGCCCGCCCGCAGTCCCGCCTCGCGCGCGGCACCGTCGGTCACGCTGGCGAGGGTCACGGGGCTGACGATCTCAAAGGGGACCGTCATGCGCCGACCATCGCGCTCGATGGCGACCTCACGCCTTCCTCCAGTATCGTCCAGAACGGCAGTTCCGAAGTCCCGGAAGGTCTCGACCGTCGCCCCGTCCACCGACAGGATGCGGTCGCCTTCGAGGAAACCCGCCTTCGCGCCATCCGAATCCTCGATGACCACACCGACCACCGGCTTGTCCGATGGCAGGCCCGAGATCATCGCAACCCCGGCGAAGATCAGCGCAGCCAGCACAAAGTTGAACACCGGCCCCGCCGCTACGATCAGCGCCCGCCTCCCCAGCGACGCACGCGGGAAGGAGGCCGCGAGTTCCGCCTCCGTCATTTCCTGAATGGCTTCATCATCGGGCCGCGCGCTCGCCGCATCCGCATCCCCGCGAAACTTCACGTAGCCGCCGAGCGGGATCAGACAGATCTTCCAGCGCGTTCCCTTGCTGTCATCCCAGCCATAAAGCTCAGGCCCGAAGCCCAGCGAGAAGACATCCGAATGCACACCGCACCACTTCGCGACGATGTAATGCCCGTATTCATGCACCGCGACCACGATCCCGAGGACGAGCAGGAACGGCAGAACATAGTACAATGTCGGACCGATCAGCGGTATCTGTTCGATGAAGCCCATATCTGCGATCCTCGTATCAGGCGAACTTGTCTCAGGCGATCTGGCGGGCGCGGCGCTGCATGACTTCGCGGGCAAGCGTGCGTGCCCCTTGGTCGGCGGCGATCACATCGTCCAGCGATGCGGCGTCAGGCCCATGGTCGAATGTCTCCATGACACACTCTACAACCACGGCGATTTCAAGAAAGGGTATCTCTCGGGCGAGAAAAGCTTCGGCTGCGACTTCTTTGGCACCATTCATGGCACAGGGCGCGAGGCCCCCCGCCTCCATCGCCTCGCGTGCGATGCGCAGGGCCGGGAAGCGGATTTCATCGGGCGCTTCGAAATCGAGCCGGGAAAGTGTCACGAAATCAAGGCGTTCCACCGGCGCATCGACCCGATCGGGATAGCCCAGCGCATAGGCGATGGGCGTGCGCATATCCGGTGTACCAAGCTGGGCGAGGATCGACCCGTCGAGATAGCCGACCATCGAATGAATGATCGACTGCGGATGCACCAGAATTTCGATCTTGTGCGAGGCGACGGGGAACAACTGATCCGCCTCGATCAATTCCAGCCCCTTGTTGAACATCGTCGCCGAATCGAGCGAGATCGCCACGCCCATCGACCATTGCGGATGGGCGATGGCATCTTCAGGGGTCACGGCGCGCATCTGCTCCAGCGAGAACGCGCGGAAAGGCCCGCCCGAGGCCGTCAGCACGATCCGGTCGATGGCGTCCGAGTGCCGCTCTTCGAGAACCTGAAAGATCGCGCTGTGTTCGGAATCGACGGGCAGGATGCGCGTTCCGGCCTTCCCGACCTCCTGCCGCACGAGGCCCCCGGCGCAGACCATGGATTCCTTGTTCGCAAGCGCAAGCGTCGATCCGGCCCGGATCGCGGCCAGCGTCGGGGCGAGGCCCGCTGCGCCCGCGATGGCCGACAGACAGATATCTACGCGCCCGCTTGCCGCCTCCAGCAGCGCGGCATCCCCCGCCGCCGCCTCAATCCCCGTCCCGGCCAGCGCCTCGCGCAGATTAGGCAAAGCCTCCTCATTCTGGATCACGGCCCGCTTCGCACCCACCGCTTTTGCCTGCTCGGCCAGCAGCGCCGCATTCGATCCGCCGGTCAACGCCTGCACGTCCCACGCCTCGGCCCCGCCATGGGCCGCGATCACGTCGAGGGTGCTGCGCCCGACCGACCCGGTCGCGCCGAGAACCGAGACCGAGCGACGCGCTACCATTGACTGATCAACGATGGAAAGAGGCTGAGGACCGCCCCGACGAACAGCGAAGCCGCCGCCAGCGCATCGAAACGGTCGAGAACGCCGCCATGGCCGGGGATCAACGCACTGGAATCCTTGACCCCGAACCGTCGCTTGGTCGCCGATTCCACGAGGTCGCCCGCCTGCGAGACGATCGCCGTCGCCGCCGCAAGCACCGCGAAGATGACCGGCTTGCCCTCCACTAACAGCGCAACGACTTCCGACGCCAGGATGGCGAAGGCGATACCGCCCAGCGCCCCGGACCATGTCTTGTTCGGGCTTAGAAGCGGCGCCAGTTTCGGGCCGCCGATGGTGCGCCCGACGAAATAGCCGCCCATATCGGCCGCCGCGACGATGATGGCGAGCCAGATGGTCACGGTAAGCCCGATATCTTCGAGACCGCGCAGCCAGACGAAGAACGCGCCCGCACAGGCGAGCAGGAAGATTCCAAGCGCCAGCAGGTCAGGCCGGGGCGTCTTGCGCGCCAGCCAGAAGCCCGTCACGACCGAGAGGGCGGTTGCCGTTATCAGCGCGGGCATCAACCCGACGCTCTCGACGATGATGGGCGCGGCGGCCCCCGTCACGAAGGCCAGCACGGCACCGGGCAGCCGGAACCCCAGCACCCCGCGCGTCATCCGGGTCAACTCCCACGCCATGACTCCCGTGCCCAGCGCCACGAACAGCGTGCAGACCCACCCCCCCAGTACAACGGCAATCACCGCCGCCCCGGCGAGCAATGCCCCCGAAATCACCCGCTGACGCAAATCGGACCCGAACCGCATTAGAGTGTAACTCGATGGGGCGGGGCGCAGCGGGACCAGTTCGCAGTGGAGACGGCCCCCGGATAAAGCGCCTCGTCATTCCGTGGGCGCGGCGCGCAGCGATTGGCCACGGAATCCATGGCCCCGCAAGCCTTGGGGTCTGATCGATAAAAGGCAGACGCCAAGGCGTGCTGCGAAATGGATACCGCGGTCGAGCCACGGTATGACAACGGGAACAACTTCACCCCCTACCCCGACTTGCGCAGCCCGCCGAAGCGGCGGTCGCGCTGGCAGTATAGCTCGAGACATTCATCGAAGGACTGCTCGTCGAAATCCGGCCAATGGCGATCCACGAACAGGAATTCCGAATAGGCCGCCTGCCACAGCAGGAAGTTCGACAACCGCTGTTCCCCGCTCGTACGGATGATGAGGTCAGGATCGGGGAAATCCGAGGTGTTCAGTTCCGCCGAGATCATCGTGTCGTCGATGGCCTCCGCCGCCATTTCTCCCGCCGCCACCTTGGCCGCGAGCCGTTGCGTCGCCGTCACGATTTCCGCGCGCGACCCATAATTCAGCGCGACGATCAGGGTCATTGTATCCCCCGCAGCAGTCATATCCTCCGCCTCGACCATCATCGACTGGATATCGTCGGGCATCTCCGACGAATCGCCGATGAAGCGGATACGCACCCCTTCACGGGCCAGTGTGCGGCATTCCCGGCGCATGTAATAGCGGAACAGGTCGAATAGGCCGTGGACCTCTTCCTTCGGGCGCAGCCAGTTCTCGGTCGAGAACGCGAACAGCGTCAGGTGTTTGACCCCCCGCGCCTTGGCATGGCGGGTGATCTTGCGCACCGAGTTGATTCCGCGCTTGTGACCGGCGATCCGGGGCAGGCTGCGCTTGGTCGCCCAACGCCCGTTACCATCCATGATGATCGCCACATGACCGGGCAACGCTCGGGTATCGCCGGTCTTCGGCGGGACATCCATCGACGGGGCAGTACGGCCAGGCAGCAATCTACGCATGGGACTCTTTCTGTTCCGGCCCTCGGACCGACGGTTGGAGGCGAAGGCGCAAGCGACGGATCAAACCTGCATGATTTCCTTTTCCTTCGCCGACAGCGCCTCGTCTATCTCGGCGATATGCTTGTCTGTCATTTCCTGTATTTCATCCGAGTAAAGTTTTTGGTCATCCTCGGAGATATCGTTGGCGTTCTTCGCCTTCTTCACCTGATCCATGCCGTCGCGGCGTACATTGCGCACCGAGACCCGCGCGGATTCGGCATATTTCGCGGCCACCTTGGCCAGCTCCCCGCGTCGTTCCTCGTTGAGTTCGGGGATCGGCAGGCGAAACAGCGTGCCATCGACCTGCGGATTGATCCCGAGGCCGGATTCGCGCAGCGCCTTCTCCACCGCCTTGATGAGGCCCTTGTCCCAGACCGTGATCGTGACCATGCGCGGCTCGGGCACATTGACCGTCCCCACCTGATTGATCGGCGTGTTAGCGCCATACGCATCCACCATCACCGGGTCGAGCATACTCGCGGTGGCGCGGCCCGTCCGCAGGCTGCCGAACTCACCGCGCAGGGCGGTCAGCGCGCCCTCCATCCGGCGGCCCAGATCGTCGAGATCGATATCCGTGTCGTCACTCATGCGAAAGCCTCTGGCGTTCAGTTCTCTTGTACAATGGTCGATTTTCCGATCCCCGACAAGACCGAGGCGAATCCGCCTTTCTGGTGCAGGTCGAAGACGACGACGGGCAGCGCGTTATCCCGCGCCAACGCAATGGCCGTCGCATCCATCACATTCAGGTTCTCCGCGAGCACCTGCGTATAGCTGACGGTATCGAACCGCTTGGCATCGGGGTTCTTATTCGGGTCGGAATCATAGACCCCGTCCACCTGCGTCCCCTTGAGCAAGGCACCGCAGCCCATCTCGATGGCGCGCAGCGCAGCGGCGGTATCGGTCGTGAAGAACGGATTGCCGATCCCGGCGGCAAAGATCGCGATGCGACCCTCTTCCAGATGCCGCATCCCCTTGCGCCGGATATACGGCTCGCAGACGGCCTGCATCGGAATGGCCGACATCACCCGCGTTTCGGCCCCGAGGCCCTCCAGCGCAGACTGCATCGCCAGCGCGTTCATCACGGTGGCCAGCATTCCCATATAGTCGGCGGAGGCCCGCTCCATCCCCGAGGCGGCGGCGGACAGCCCCCGAAAGATATTTCCGCCCCCGATCACGAGGCAGATTTCGGTGCCCTGCTGCTGTACCGCATAGATTTCCTGCGCAATCCGGTTCACCGTCGGCGGATGGACCCCATAGCCCTGATCCCCCATCAGCGCCTCACCCGAAATCTTGAGCAACACGCGCGACCATTTCGGATGGGACGGATCATCGGTCATAGCGCAGCCTTTCAGGCAGGGGATCGTGCGTGGCGGACTTTACCCATCCCTCCGCACACCGCAAGCGGGATGAGAGGCCACGTGTCGAAGGCGAGTTGGACCTGAACGAATTCGCCCTGTCGCTGCTTGCACAAAAGCAAACGCCGGATGGTGCGAAAGCACGGGCACACGTACCCCACGAGCATGACTTTCCGTGCCGCATGTTCTGTTTTGGTACAAACCCGTCCGTTTTCGGCCAATTCCTTTCGGATCCTGACGGAGCGTCAACATCTGGATTAGACCAAGCTATTGATTCATAATATTTTTATTTGGAACATCTCCTGCATTGGATAAGCACCGGAAATCAAGCTTTGGAAAGACTGAATCATGAGAATCGCGACCGCCCTTACCGCTGTCCTTTTCAGCATCGGCTTCGCTGGGACAGCCAGCGCCACCGTCTTCACCTTCGATCTCACGGATACGCCCCACAGCGCGACGGGCCTGACCGATGGTGGCTTCTATGAGTTTACCGGTGGCAATCCGCGCTACGATACCTACAGCTTCGAGCAAAACGGTGCAGACGTGAAGCTGCGCTATGATGATGAGTCGAATACGGCGCAGATCAACGGCACGGGTTACAACGTCATCACCGACACCCTTGCCGAGTTCAACCTGTTCTACAACGACATCACGCGCGACGGAAACAACCTGACCTTCGGCGACATGGACGTCGTGGGCGCCGTCAACGGCAATACCGTTACCGGCAAGGGCTTCAACCTGACGCTTCTGGATGGCTCCCTGAACGGCGATGGATGGTTGACCAGTTCCAATGGAACCCATTTCGGCGATTTCCATTTTGCCGGAACGCAGATCGCCAACGGCGGATGTACAGGCACGACCAACGGATGTAATGGCGGCGGCAGCGTGCCGGCCCCCGCGCCTCTGACGCTGTTCGGAGCGATGGTTCTCTTCGGTGTCTGGAGACGGAAGCGTTCGGCTGCTGCCTGATTTCTAAGGCAGGTTAGCATCAAGCGTTCGATTATGCTTCCGCCGCCGACACTCTGATGGAGTGTCGGCGGTTTGACTGTGGCGATGCGAACAGAGGCGAAGATCCCACAGAACGGCCCATTCCGTAAGGCAATTAAGCAGATCGAACCGACACTTTGCCCTTGCCGCAGTTTATCGGGGCGAAGACGGTCTCCACCCGGCTATCCAAAAACCCTCAACTCTCCGGCGGCAAGGGCGGTGGGGCAGCGCCAAAAATCCCGGACAGATCGGAGACGGCACTCGCCCGCTCCCAGCCGTCCATACCCGCCGTCCAGACCAGCGTATCGCGGGTGACGCGGCCATCGCGGGCCATTCCGGCCACGGTGCCCTCGTCGAAGGGGCCGCTCGTCTTACCGTCTAAACCCACATGCCATTGCTTGCCCGTGGGCAGCGGCGGCGGGGCGATCACGTTGCCCCCTGCTGCACCAGCGCCCATCGCATTGCCCATCATGCCGCCCATCGCCATGCCGATCCCGGCACCGATCCCGGCGGATGCCGCCCCGC
>CALHLW010000044.1 GCA_938034615.1 uncultured Neomegalonema sp.
AAACCCCTTTCCAAGCCGTTCCCGCTCTGCTATCGCACCGCTCTGCCCGGAAATGCGGTCGTGGCGGAATTGGTAGACGCGCAGCGTTGAGGTCGCTGTGGGGTAACACCCGTGGGAGTTCGAGTCTCCCCGACCGCACCATTTCTTTCTGACCTACCGCGCTTCGCGCTACTTGAGGCCGGTTCCGGTTCGAGGGAATTCCTCTCATCCCGACGTTTTGCATAGACCGGCTCGTCACACATAGAGTTTCGTCTCAGCTTTCCTTCGTTATGCTCTGGCAGCATGATGGCGGATAGGGGACGGGTGCGAATGGCAGTGAAGACGACTCTGAACGCGAAGAATCTTGAAACGTTGGGCGCGGAGCGTCTGGCGGGTCTGGTGATGGAGGTCGTCGAGGGCGATGCGGCGCGCAAGCGGATTGCCCGTGCGGCCCTGCTGGAGGAGGCGGGCGGATCGGCGCTGGTCACGGCAGTGTCCAAACGGTTGGTATCGTTGCGCCGCGCGAAATCCTGGGTCGATTACAAGAAACGGCGCGCCTTCACGGACGATCTCGACCGACAGCGCGCCTTGATTGCCGACCAGATCGCCGCCGACACACCGAAAGAGGCGCTGGATTTGATATGGCGCTTCATGGCGTTGGCCGGATCCGTCCATAACCGGATCGATGACAGTTCCGGTGCGGTGGGCGATGTGTTTCAGCAGGCCTGTAACGATCTTGGGAGCATTGCTTCGAGAGCCAAGCCGAAACCGGAAGCCCTCGCCGAACAGGTGTTTCGAGCGCTGACCGAGGCTAATGATTTTGGCGAGTTCGATGATCTGATCGCCGTGAGTGCGGATACATTGGGAGAGGGTGGTCTCACCCGGCTCCGTACTCTCTTGCAGGCGGCGCGGGAGAAGGAAGCGCGGAACGATACGAAAACCGGGAAGGACCGTGGTCGCGTAATAGGCTTTGGCTCAGGCGGGAGACTCTATGAAGCTGACCTGCGGCAACGCCATACGCAGTCGGCGGCGCATCTGGGGCTACTCTCCATTGCCGATGCGCTCGGGGACGTCGATGCCTATATCGCCGAGGTTCCGCCTGAGCAGCGCAGTAACCCGCTCTTTGCCGCCAGGATCGCAGAGCGGTTGGTCGCCGCAGACCGCGCGGCCGATGCGCTGGATAGTTTAGACAATGCTGTGCCATCCGGCGATTTCGGGCGCAGTGAATGGATTGCGGCCAGATTATTGGCGCTGGAATCGCTCGGGCGCGAGGAGGATGCCCAATCCCTGCGCTGGAGCGCCTTCGAGCGTGATTTCGATCCCGATATCCTGCGCGCCTATCTTAAGAAACTGCCCGATTTCGAGGATGATGAGGCTGAGGCGCGGGCGCTTGATCTGGTCGCCGCTGCCGAGGATGTCCATCGTGCTGTGGCGTTTTTGATCCAGTGGCCCGCCTTGCGCCGCGCGGCTATTTTGATCGAGGAACGGCAGAGGGAATTCGATGGCAATATCTATTATAGTCTTGGCCCCGCCGCCGACGCGCTGGAGACCACGGAACCGCTCGCAGCGACCCTGCTGCTGCGTCCGATGATCGATTATGCGCTGACCCACGCAAAATCGTCACGCTACAAGCACGCTGCCCGACATCTGCAAACCTGTGAGGCTTTGAGTGGTGTTATCGACTCGTGGGGCGATGTGGAGCCGCACGCGGCCTTCGTTGCGCGGCTCCGCCGGTATCACTCCCGTAAAGACCAGTTCTGGTACCTCTACCGTGACTGATATCCGCGTACTTTATCAGCGTTCGATAAAGACGGTCGCGCCGTCGCGTTGGTAGCTGGCGAAGGTTCGGCGATTGACGGTGACGATATCGGGCTGCTCGCCGCCCAGATTGCCCGAGGATGCTGCGACGACGCCGCTGATTTCCGAAGGCGGGATGCCGAATGTCAGGGCGACTTCCTTGGGGTCGAGCGTCGGGTCGGCCTTGCGGATGAGGGCGCGCTTGAAGGTGCCGAGATTGACGGGGCCACCGCGACAGACATAAAGGCTGCGCTCGGTCGAGATTTCGGCCTTACCGCAGGACGCCTCTGTAAACTGGTTATCCGCCGGGGCGGTCGCGCACCCGGCGAGCGATGCGGTGAGTAGTCCGGCGATCATCAGCTTCGTCATCTCTGCATCTCCTGTTACGGGTTCGCCATCATGCGACCCGATTTCACTTAAGGTTCGGTTAACCCTGCTCAGAACTTCCCGATGGCGTTGATGAAGATGCCCTGATCGTCATAGGTCAGATCGGTCAGATCATCGGAGAAGTCGGCGAAGTTGTATCCGATGCCGAGTTTGAAGTTCTCGCCGAAGTGCCGATAGAGCGCCGCGAAGGCCCCGTAGCGGGTGCTTTCAGCCTCGGGCAGGTGCAACACGCGGCCTTCGAGCACGGCATCCCAGTTCTTCACGATATGCAGGTCGAACCGGATGACGCCCAGATGGGCGGTACTTTTGGTGAAGTTGTCATCGTCCCGGCCTTCGGAGATTTCACCGAAGCGGAAGCCGTATTTACCCCCGACCGAGAGGATCTCGTTGATATCGTAGGTTCCGTCGAGCGAGACGACATGGCTGCGCTGTTTCGGGCCAAGGGTCTCTCCGGCGGCGTTTTCCTGCTCAGGGCCGGGCAGGTCGTAGAGGAAAGTATAGCGGGCAAGACCGTTGAAACGGTCATTATCGACGGGACGATAGGCGAGGCCGATACTGCCCTCGACGTAATCACCATCGAGTACGGCGCTTTCGTCGGAATTGCTGACCACGGCATCGAAGTGGACGATCCCGCGCCAGTTGACGTTGTAATCGGCTCCGGCATTGGCGCTGACGAGGTAGGTTTCCCGGTCCTGCCGATTGCCCTCATGGCTGTCTTCCAGCCGCGCCTCGCCGCGCAGGCCGAAGCGCATCCCGACCTGGGAATAATCCACCCCGGCGGAGATGGCCGTGCGGTCGAAGTCATCCCCCTGATCGTCGTCGAACTGTCCGGATTCGAAGGACACATAGGTCTTCCAGCGATCATCGGGCGTATAGGTGACGCCGTAGGTGTGGGTGAGAGATTGCCGGTGGCCGATGAGGTCGAAGTTCTCCTCGCCATAGACCGACCATTGGTCGTTGATCCGGCGATCCGCGCCGAAGACGATGGAGCCGGTATCGCGCCCGAAGGGATCGTAGCCGTCGAGATCGCCATCGGTACGGTCGGCATCGAGGCGATAGCCGAAATAGTATCGCTGATCGACGGTTGGCTCGTAACTGACGCCCGCGAGCGCACCGAAACCAAGTGAGCCGAAGGAGGCTTCGCCCGTGACGGCGATGCGGTCGGTCACATCGACCTCGGCCCCGAAACCGAGGCGATGGTTGCTCTTACGGTCGCCGGATTTATGCGCCGTGACCTGTCCGAAACCGTAGAGCTTGTAACCGTAGCGTTCATAGGTCAGTCGTCCGCCGATATCCGTGCGGCTGCCATCCTCGTCGGAACCGGAGGTCAGATCGCGGTCGGAATGGGTGACGCCCGCGCCGACGCTCCAGCGTTCGGTCAGGCGGATCTCTGCCTGTGCGGTCGCCTCGCGCTCATCGCCGCTGGTTTCGCGGTCGATATCATCGTAGCGGATCGTGACGGTGCTGCGCTCGGTCGGCTCCAGTTCCGCAAAGGCACCCATGATACGGGTGTCTTCGGTGGTGATGCGGTCGAGGGCGGTAAAGCCCGCCTCGCGGTCTTCGTAATGTACGCCGATGCGTCCGGGGATGGCCGTGTCGGTCACATCCTCGAAATCGAGGACGCCCTTGGCGCGCAGGCCGTAGGAACGCTCACCCTCGCGCCCGATGCCGTTATCGTCCACGAAGCGGAAACCGCCATCGACCGATGAGGTATTGCCGAAGCCGGGGCCTTTGGAAGCCGCGCCCTCGACCTCAAGGAAGGATCGTTCGGTCAGGCGCAGGGTGGCATCGGCTTCGACGAGGCTCTGATCCTCGCCGCTGACATCGTCGTTATAGGCGCTGGCCCCGAGGCGGATATTGTCGGTGAGCCATGCCTGACTGCGCGCACCGAGACTGTAGGAATCGAACTCGCCCGTCGCGGGGCTGTATTCGTACTGGGCCAGCAGGAAGACGGGATCGCCGCCGATCTGGCCATCGCGCACGATCTCGCCCGCTGCCGAGTTGGAACTGAGCGGACGGCGCAGGATGACGACGCCCTGAATGTAGTCGATGGTGTAGTCTTCCTCGGGGCGCAGGACACGGCGGGATTTGGACAGGCCCGTGACGCGGTCGCGGATGTCGAGGGTGATCTGCTCGGAGCCGACGGTGATATCCTGACGGCGCAGAAAGTAGGAGGAACCACCCGTTCCCCGGAACTCGTCGCGCTGGGGCAGGGTTCCCGGTTCGGCGGCGAATCCGTTCACGACCACCCGGCGCTCTCCGAAGCTGGTGGTATCGGTCGAGCGGTAGAGAACATTCGCGCCGTAGAGACCGCGCTCGTGGCGGGCGAACTCTGACCCGGTGATGCGGGTCTTGAAGTTACCCCACATCACATGGCTGTCGTCGCGCTCAAGTCGGACATAGAATTTGCCGCGCGTGGGGGCGTCGTCATAGGTGGTCGAATCGTCGCCATAGACGGGGTAGTAATCATCCGGGTCGAGACGGCGGAGCAGACGCCGGGGATCTTTCTCATCGAGATTGCGAAACAGATCCTCGATCTCGTCATCGCCCGTATCGACAGCGCCCGTGAGCAGGTATTTGCCCTTGATCTTGCCTTTGACATAGAAGGCCGCGCGGCCCCGCGTGTAAAAGCGGTTGCGGTCATCTTCGTCGAGGGCCTCGATCCGGTCCTCATGGCGGAAGTTGCGGCCCACGGCCAGATCGGCGAGGCCGACATAGAACCAGTCATTTTCCGGAATATAGACATCGCGCGAGAAGCGCAGGCCCTCGTTCTGCGGGTTGAGGACGGCCACGTCGATGGTTTGCACGCCCGGCACGACGATCTGCTGGGCCACGAAGTCGCGCCCGGCGGCAATCGGAATGGGCCGCCCGAAGACGGTGACGGTGTGGCCCTCGGGGACATGATGACCGAAGACGGTGACGAGGCCGCCATTGATGGGGATGTTCCGCACGGCGGTACGATCCTCGGCATAGCCGGGAACGGGGGTGATGAAGGCGCTTTCGGCATCGCCATCGCCGCGCCCGTCACGATCCGTATAGAGGCCGTCCGGAACGCGGCTGATCTTGAGGGGAAGCGGGACGGTCTCGTCATAGCGGTTTGCAGTGTCGTAGACGCGCAGGGTGTAGGACAGCACTTCGCCGAACTCGCCATTGTCGATGCGGGTACCGATTTCGTCTGGTGTGCGCCAGATTGCCGAGCCATCTGCGGCCATGGGCACGACATCCACGATTTCACTATTGGTATCGAGAATGAGGACTTCTGCCCGCGCAATCCATGCGGCGTAGTTCCAGTTGCCGTAGAACTCGATCGGCTGACCGGGGGCGACCGTCGCCTCGATCGGCTTGGTCGAGACGTTCAGGATCGGTTGTACGGTCAAGCCGTCGAACTTGACCTGAATATCGACCGCTTCGAGGCGCAGGTCTTCGGTGCGTTGAATGTCCTCGGTCCCCGGTGGCAGGGGGGCCGCCGAGGGGGGGGCGCCCGCGACGGCGACGGGCTGGCCATCGACGGTGATGCGGAAGGGGATCGCCTTTTCCTGCGGCGTGCGTTTGGCCGCTTCGGTGTTCTCACCGACGACCGAATAGCGATCCGTCACGGCGTTATCCAGCGATGCGCCGCGCAGGACGACTTCGCAGTCTTCGCTGGTCCGGTCGCAGAACTCATGCGTGTCGGCATAGGCCTGTGGAGCTGCGAGCAGCAACCCGGCCACAGTCGTGGCGAGCAGGGCCGCTCGGCGTCTGGAGATGTTCGAGTATGGGGCGCGCATGGGATCGATCCCTCGTTCAGTCGTGACGGTGCGGGGCGACGGGCGGGGTGTGATGAGCGATCTCATTGTCCGCTCACCATGCGCTGCTCGATCTCAAGCCGGTATCGACCGTCCCGCTCTTCCCAGCGATCTGCCACCAGCCGGGAGACGGCCCGCATCCGCTCACTCGCAAGATCCGTGTCTTCGCCCGTGAGCTGATAGGTCAGGCGCAGGACCGAGGGTTCGGCCCCCAGCAGGGTGACGAGTTGTTCGACCCCTTGCGCCCATTGCGGATCGAGCGCCGTGCCATTGGCGTCGAAGGCCGCGTTGGTCAGGTCTAGCCGGACGACCCGGCTGACCGAGGCCCCGAAGTTCAGCTTCGTGATCTTGCCGCGCGTCAGGCGTACCACACGGGGGTTCTCCGTCGTGATCCGGTAGCCGCTCGGCAGGGTGCGGGCGTCGAGCTTCAGGAGGAAGTTCGAGCCGCTTTCCGCATTCGGGATCATGGCGCAGCTGACATGGTAGCGGCCATAGGCATCGGTCGTGATGAGCAGGCCGCGTGCCGTAGCGAGACGCACGCCCGGCAGGCCGGGTTCGCCCTCATCCTGATAGCCATCACGGTCCTTGTCGTCGAATACCTTGCCGATCACCTCACCGCAATCGAAGACCGGCTCGGGGACGAACTCGACGATGGCCTGCGCGACATTGGAGACCGTCTCTCCGGTTGCGCGGTCGGCGACGAAGGCCCGGTTGATGAAGGTTTCCGCGCCCAGGGTTGCCGTGCCGGCCCGTGCCACGAGGGTCAGCGTGACCGTTTCTTCGGGGGCAATGGTCCGGTCTTCCCAGACCAGATCGCGGCCCGAGACGAGCGGTTCATCTGCCACGCCCTCATACGTCGCCGTACCCGGCATGTAGACGAAGCCGGGCGGCAGTCGGTCGATGATATCCAGACCGCTTCGCAGACGCTCAGCCGGATTGGTGATCGTTACGGTGTAGCGCATCGCCTCACCGATCTTGATCGTCGAGCGATCCGCCGCTTTCGTGACGACCAGCGGCAGAAGCTCTGGAGCGGCCTCGAAGGTCGCCGAGACGACGGCTTCATCCCACTCGATGGGATTGCCCGTCAGCGGCGAGGCTCCCCCGGCGCGCACCGTGTTCTCGTAGGTGCCGCCCGTGGTCGTGAAGACATCCACAGCCAGATCGAGCGTCACGGTCTCGCCGGGGGCGAGATCGCCGCCCGTGGTCAGCAGATCGGTGTTGGTTTCGCCATCGAATGCGGCATCCGTCGTCGCTGCGAAGCCCGTCGGGGAGGCCACGATGGTGGTCGAGACGGGGGTGACGGTTGCTCCGGCAAAGCCTGTGGCAAAGTCATCGACCAGCCTGACATTCCTCACCAGCGTCGCGCTGGAGTTGGTCACGCCGATCCGGTAGACGACCCGCGATGAGCCATCTGCCTGCAAGACCGGCGCGTCGAGGACTTCCTTGCTCGCCGTGACCGCCGGAATACCGCAATGCATGAGCGGCAGGTTGTTGTTGAAGACCGACGGATCGCCCTCCCCGATATCGAAATCGAGATAGAACGGACCGTTCGCCTCTGCGCTGAAATCCGCAAGGGTGCCGGTGTTTCCGAACTCACCCGATCCGATGACGGCGGGGTTGGCAGGCAGCAGGCTCGTCACGTCGAGCGGGGTGGTGGAGGGCAGACGGGTCGCGCTGATCGCGCCAGTGGCTGGATAGGTCGGCACGACGCGATAGGTGCCTGCCCGGTTGACGTGGAACTGGAAGTACCCGTCGGAACCATCCCGGACAATCGTGATGTTGTTGCTCGTGCCGACACCGTTCTGGGTGCCGCCCGTCGTTAGGTTGATGACCGCAATCGACCCACCCGACAGGATCGAACCGTCTTCCTCGCAGAAGAAGTAGCCCGTCGGATCGTAGTCATCCCGGTCGGAGATGCCGTCGCCATCGCGATCGGTGGCGTCGGATTCCAGATCGTCAGGCGCACCGTCACCATCGGTGTCGATGATGACCACGGGCGTCGGATTGATATCGGTCGGATCGTCCTGGGTCGCTATGGGGAAGTCGGACTCCACCGGCCCGGACAACTCGTCCGCCGACCCGTAGGCCGTGTTGGGCGCACCCGGATACCCGTTCGTGAAGTCGAGGCGCACGGTGATATCCACCGTCCCGATCTGCCCGACGGCAAGAGAACCGTTGCCGCCGAGGGCATCGAGGATCGTTGCTCCGTCGTAGTCGGCATTCACACCGTTATCGACACCGAAGCCCGATACGGTGACGACAGGCAGATCGACGATCGTGGCCGGAGCCATCGCACTCGCGATATCGTCTTCGAGCTGTACCCCGGTCAGGGTGACATCGCCTGTATTCTCCATCGTGATGCGGAAGGTGATGTCGGAAACAAGCGGGAAGACCCGTGTCTGGCCCGCCACGATCTTCTTCACTTCGAGTAGCGGTGTCTGCTGAACTGGCGTCGTGATGCTGTCACTGATCGGATCGGGCAGGTTGCTGGAGGTGGCCGTCGCCGTGTTGACGATCTCCCCCGCATCCACATCCGCCTGTACGACCGAATACGTTCCCGTCAGCACACAGGTCTCCCCCGGCAGGACGGTGGCACAGACCTGTGTATCCGGCGTCAGCTTGGCATCCGTGACCGTGAGATCCTCTTCGATGCCCCAGCCCGAGTTGGTCGCCGTGACCGTATAGGTCAGGGTGTCGCCCAGCGACACGGCTCCCGAGCCATCCTCATCCGCATTCACGGGGTCGGATTTCACGAGGGTGAGCGCGCTTTCGTTGGCGACGGT
>CALHLW010000045.1 GCA_938034615.1 uncultured Neomegalonema sp.
CCGTGAATCACGATCACCGACAGCGCGCAAGGGGGTGCGTAATTACGATTTTTCTGGAAGGGACCACTGGTTGCTTGGGGAGTGGACCGCTGTTGGCGGGCAACGTGAAGAGAAGGTGCTTTGTGATGTCCCCGCCCCCGCGCATAAGGCGGCTTTTGGCGATGACGATCAGCGACCCAACGGAACTATCTGCATAAAGGGGGTTGTTGCATACGAAACGATCCATGAGGAGCGATTCGAAACCTACTTTGTTTTCACTGCGGAGGCTCCTATTAGCTTTGTCGACAAGGAGAGTTGCTGTGCCTTCGATGAATATCGAAACAGCTACTTTATCGGGTTCGACCATCCCGACACTGGCCCGCTCCCCACCTTCCAGAAGGTGAGTTGAAAAAAGCCCGGTAGCCACAATCAATCCTAACCACCCCATCACTCAAGCCCTCCCGCTGGAAGGCGCGTAACGCGCGGGTTCTGGCTTCCGGTATTTGCTACGCAATGCCGCATCTTCGCGCGCGGGAGGAGGGCGGCATCCTCCACCTCTCATGGACCCGCCGCACCCGAACCGGTGGCGATAATTGGCAAATTGAAGCCCCGTTGGGCGAAGAAACCGAGCGTTACCGAGTGACTATCGAAGCCAACGGCGCAATGATCCACGAGGTCGAAGCGACCGCTCCGCCATACTCATGGCTTCGCACGACCTCCGCGCACGTGACCGTCAGCGTCGCACAGGTATCCGCTATCACTGGCCCCGGATTCGCGGCGGTCCTGACCGTGGATTAAGAATGAACCTGCCCCGGCCCCCGGGCCGGGCCTGTTTGAGCCGCGAGAGGCCCTAAAGCGAGTGCGGTGCAGGAAAATGAGTCTTCTTCACACAGCTTTGTCGTGACATCGCCCCCACCGCCGCGCATCGTCCGCCAATGAGTTCCCTCCTCCGCACCGCCGCCATCACGGCCCTCGCCATGCTCGCCTTTGCCGCCAATTCGCTCCTGACCCGCGAAGCATTGGCCGGGGGAGGCACGGACGCAGCCACTTTCTCCACCGTGCGGATCATATCCGGTGCGGCGACCCTCGCTCTGATCCTTACCTTCCGCAGAAAACCAGCATCGAGGGAGGGCGGCTGGTGGGGAGCCGCAGCCCTCTTCGCCTATGCCATCTGCTTTTCCTTCGCCTATCTCTCGCTGCCCGCCGGAACCGGCGCGCTGATCCTCTTCGGCAGCGTCCAGCTCACCATGTTCGCCGCCGCCATGCGCGCAGGTGAGCGCTTCCCACCTGCAAGCTGGTTTGGTCTCGCCCTCGCGCTCGGCGGTCTGATCTATTTGCTGGCCCCCGGCATCGCGGCCCCTGACCCTGTCGGCGCGGCCCTGATGGCCGCTTCAGGCATTGCCTGGGGTCTTTACTCGCTGATGGGCAAGGGTGCCCGCGACCCCCTCGCCGCCACCGCCCGCAACTTCGCCCTTGCCGTCCCGCTTGTATTGCTCGTCAGCCTCTTGAGCATCGGCCAGATGCACCTCACCTCCCACGGCGCGATACTGGCCGTGGCATCGGGCGCCCTCGCTTCGGGCTGCGGTTACGTTCTGTGGTACGCGGTCCTGCCGCATCTCACATCGGGCCGCGCCGCCTCGGTCCAGCTCACCGTCCCCATCATCGCCGCCATCGGCGGCGCCATCGTCCTCTCCGAGCCGCTGACGACCCGCCTGATCCTTTCATCCATCGTCACACTCGGCGGCGTCGCTATCGTCGTCGCCCAGCGGGCCAGAGGTTAATCGTTAACGGGCATGGGCGCGACCTCATCGCTCCGCTTGTTGAGAAGGCTGGGGACCAGCCGCTCGGAGAACCCGGCGAGAAAACTCCAGAAGAACAACAGCGCCAGATGCCGGTTCGGCACCCGAGGGCGCGACCCGTCCGAGGCATTCTGCGCGATTGTCTCTCCCCCGGCCCCTGAAGTTTCCGCCAGCTTCAGGGTTTCCGCCGCCGCTTTCCTGATCTCTTCCGCAGCTGCGAGTCGTGTTTTGGCTGCAACGTCGTCAGGCGATGCCTCGGAGGCCCGCAAGGCCTCGATATAGGCGCTGTCGGCCCGCGCCGCTGCTTCGGCAATCGTACTCGTCAGGCTGCCCAGATCGTCATAGGCGATGTATCGCAGGGTCGGCGTCAACTGCCCCGTCAGCAGTTCTGTCTCGAAGAAGAAGTAAAGCGCCGCCGCTGCCGCCGCGCCGAAGGCCAGCCGGATCAGCAGCAACGGCCATTCCAGCGACTGGCTGATCTCTGAATAGGTCGACTTTCTCAGTGCCTTCTGCGAATTCGCCAGCATGAAGAAACTCGCCCCGAAGGCCCCGGAAAACATCGCAAAATCGAGACCGGAGAATCGCTCCGTATCCTCGAAAGGCGGGTCGAAATAGACCAGCAATGCGACGATGAACCCGCTGAGTAACAGCAGGATGCCCGTGCGCGCCACGAAGGCGACCGCAACCTTGCGTTTGGCATAGACGTTGCCGCGTGCCGCTTGCAAATCTCCGATCAGCTTCGCAAGTGCCAGCCGCTTCCCCTCCACATCACCGGGGGTCTGTTGCTCATGGGCTGCGAATTCCGGTATTTTGAGCAGCTTGGCGTGTTCGAGGTTCCGCGCAAGATCGACGTCCAATTCGGCTTCCGCTTCCATGAAACCGACGATCCGCCGTTCCAGCACATAGGATGCCTCCCAGTCCGTCTCCCCTTCCCATTCTTTCCAGGAACCCGTTTCCGCCTCTGCTGCGGCATCCAGTAAACGCTTTACGTCGGTTTCTGCCGCAAGAATCGTCTTGTTGTTCTCGTCACCTGCCTTCAGGCGTTCGATGCGCCACTTCAGATCCTGCAGATGTTGCCGATACCGGGCGAACCTGCCACGCTTCACGGCTTTCCCCGTGCCGTACATGGTCCGCAGGAACATCGACAACAGAAACGCTCCCAGCGCGAACCACAGCAGCGTCACGATGTGCTCCTGAAGCCAGTCGATCGCTTGGGAAGGTATGCCTGCGGTCTCGTCGGAGCCTGTGTCCGTCGTTTCCGTCTTGGCCGGTTCCTCCGCCATGTTCTCTCTCCCCTTCGATGAAAACGCGAAAAGTTAACGCGAATTAACTTTATGCGCGAATAAAATTTTCAAAGCATTTGATCGAAAGACATGATCCCATGACAGCCCCGGCCATCCTGCGTGCCAACAACCCCTGCGCCCTGCGCCCCCTTTCGCGTGGAACGTGGAAGGGCCAACGCGGCACGATCCGCACCTCCGGCGGTCTCTATTGCGCCTTCACCGATCCCGTCTGGGGTGTGCGCGCCGGCCTGCGAAATCTTGATACTTACCGCCGCCGCCATCGCCTCGACACGCCATCGAAGATCATCGCCCGCTGGGCACCCGCCGCTGACCAGAACCCCGAAACAGCCTATGCCCGCTTCATCGCCCGTCGCATTGGCATCGGCCCGCACGACCCGATCCCGAACGACTATGAACACACCCGCCGCCTGCTCGCCGCCATCATCCGCTTCGAGACCGGCACCGATGCCGTCGGCCCTGAGACCATCGCACAGGCCATGGCACTCATGGCGGCGGAGGAGGAGCGCGCAGGCCGCGACCCCACTCCATATCTCGCCGATGCCGCTCCGCTCAAACCCCTGACCCGCTCGAAGGAGATTGCCCTTGGCGGCGGCGCGGCCACCATCGGCATGGGCGGCACCCTCGCCACCGCGCCCGAGATCATCGAGGCCGCAAAGGACACCGTCTCCTCCGCCGGAACCCTGCCGACCCTCGCCGCCCTCTCCGACTATGCCTGCATCGCCAGCTTCGCCCTGCTGGCTCTCTTCGGCCTTGCCATCATCGCCAACCGCCTCGCTGCCCGCTTCCGGGCTCTGCGCTGAAGATATTCCTGCTTCGGACTCGATCCGGGGCTTCCATCCGCGAAAGGCCCTCATGTCTCCCACGTCCACCCTCCGTACGCCCATCACTCCCACACTCACCCTCTCACGCACCATCGCTCCCCACGCCGTCACCGTCGAAATCCACGATGACACCGGCAAGCCCCTCTATGCCGAGGAAATCGCTGTCCGCCCCGCCGCGACGGAGCCGACCGATCCCGAGCAGTCGGACCTCGTCCTGTGATCCAGAGCCTCGTCGCCTTCGCAACCACTGCTCCTCGCTGGTTCCTGATCGTCGCCGCTGCCGTCATCTCTCTCGCCAGCCACGGCACCGCCTACCGCCTCGGCGCAGCGCACGAGTTCCGTGCCGGGTTCACGGCAGGGCAGCACGCGGCCATCGCCCGCGACCGTGCCGCCGCAGACCGCCGCACCACGCGCCAAATCGAGGATCGCCTCAATGCTGAAACCGCTCCTTCTTCCCTTCCTCGCCCTGACGGCCTGCGCTGCGGTCCCTCCGCCCGCGACTGCCCCGACTAGCCCGAAGGGTGACTGCATCGCTTGTATCGCACTTCCGGCTCCGTCCTCCTCCATTGAAGACACGCCCGAGACCCGCGCGCTGATGGACGTGCTGTTCATCGTCTGGGCCTGCACCTGCGCTCCTGCGCTCGCCACCGAAAAAGGACTTCCATGCGCTTCCTGATCCCTGCCGCCCTGACCGTCGCCCTCGGTGTTGCCACCCTCGTCTTCTGGCCCACCGGCACCATACCGCCCGCCTCTCCCGATCCATGCACCGACCGCGTCTTCCTCGAAGGCGACGGCACGTTTTCCTGGGGCAGCGTTACCCGCTGGCGAAAGGGTTACGTCACCGCCTTCCACGTCATCGCCGAAGGCACCGTCAAGACCGGCCCGCCCGTCACCAGCATCGGCTCGCTCGAAGCCACCGACTTCGCCTTCCTCAGCGGCTCCGACCCCAAAGCCGACCCCGCCACCGTCCCCGTCCTCGCCGGTCCCGTCACCCTCGAAGGCTTTCCCGCTCGCGCCACCGCCCGCGAGCGGGTCTCCGGCACGGTCTACGCCCCCGACACCGTGCCCCCCGGAATCTGGATTATCCTCGATCACCCCGAGCCTCTCGTCGGCGGTTTCTCGGGCGGATGCGTGCGCGACAGGCAGGGCAGGGTGGTCGCCGTCATTATGGGGGCCTCGACCATGGATCTTGATGGCCGGTCCCGCCACTTCGCCCGCGTCATCCCGATCCGCGCTGCCTTGCGAGAGATACAGGGCCAGCCACCGACCGCTCCCGTCGCCTTCGCCGGAAGGCCGCTGCCTTCGGTTCTCGCCTGGCCCGACACCCGGAATCGCCAATGACCACCCCCGAACACGACATCATCGCCGAGATGCGCGTCGATCTTGCGACGCTTTCCCGCGACATGGCCCATGTGCAGCGCGAACTGTCCGAGATCCGCGCTGTATTCTCCCGCCTCGTCTGGTTCCTCGTGATTGGCTTGATGGGAGCGGTCCTGCGGGTCACGCTGGAGGGAGGACTGCCCGGTGTCTAGCCCCGCCCGTATCCTCGCCGCCCTCACGCTTCTTGTCGCCGCCTATGGCATCGCTTTGCCCGTGGTCCCGCTCGCAATCCGCATTCTCGCTCCTCCGGTCAGGAACTTCGAGGTCACTCAAGCGAGCCGCCTCCCGGATGGTCGCATCCGCCTGACCGCCCGCATGGAAAAGCGCCACTGCATCTTCACAGCCCTGCGCTTCACATGGCAAGGGGCAGGTGGCGACGTCTGGCGCGTCGGTTACACCACCACCGACCAGCCGGAAGGCACCGACACCGACCGCCCTCCCGGCCATCAGTCCCTCGGCCCTTGGCTCATCGCCGCTTCCCCGACTGACGACGCACACACCCTCCACATCACCGTCCGCCACCGCTGCGGCCCCTTCGCCGTGGTCACGCCGCTGGCCAGCTTATCCGAAGACGAATTCAGCCAGCCAGCTTTGCGATAGTGGTGATCGTCTTTTCGAGAAATTTGGCGAACTTGCCAAGGGCCTCCAGACGTGTTGCTGTTTCCTTGACGGCCTTCAGATGCCCTTTGGCCTCGTTCGCCGCATCTTTCAACGCCTTGACAACGGAGTCCGCGATGTTGTCGCGCAGGAAGAGAGCGTTCAGTTGTTGATGCGCCTCTTGCCATTGAGCCGTGGTTTTCAACAGTGTGGCTGAAAGCGCCTTGCCTTCCTTGGCCAATCGGTCTGCCGTTGCAGTATCTTTCGCCTTCCTCGCTGCTGCTGCAAGACGAAACTTGCGCCGGAAATCCTTCGTCACGATCCGCGTTGCTTCATGATATTTGTGATCGATAGCGTTGGCTTCGTTTACCAGATCCATATGGGTGCTCATGATTCCGACTCCCCTGCTTTTTCAACGGCTTTGACCAGTCCGTCCGTTTCTTCGACCAGTTCGATGATGGTGTTCTGCGCCGCGAGAATGTCGTCGATATCCGCGCCGTCCTGCAAGGCGTTGAGGATCGCCGAATGCGTTCTCGCGATGCCGAGAACCTTCAGCGCAATCCGCTTTCCGTCAGCTTCATCGACTTTCAGCTTGGCTGCCTCGACCGCCTCGATCCGCTTCAACAGGGCTGCGCTGTCTTCACCATCGGCGTAGGCGCCTTCCAGTGCCAATGCTTCTTCTTGCAATTTCAGATAGGCTTCGTCGCTGTCGCCACGCTCGAACCGATCAATGGATGCTGCAACCTGGCGAGCGCCCAGCTGTACCGTCTCGTCCGAATTGCTCACGAGCGTCCGTATTGCCTGATATCGTGCAACTTCCAATGCTTCCGCGAGGTATTTTTGCGCCAGTCCACTGGCCGTTCCTGCAACGGCGAACACTCCGGTATCGACCGGCTTGCCCTGTGCCTTTGCTGTCGCTACCGCAGCCGCCTCTATTGCATCGGCGGCAGTCTTGAAATTTTCGGCGAGTTTCTGCTGATCCTTCGATGTCGCGAGATTCTGTAGGGAGGTCGCATAAGATTCCAGCCCTCCGGCAATCCGGGCTCCGTTTCGAAGCGCGTCGTCGTCTTCTCGGGCACCTGTCAGGATTGCGAGTGCCTCTTCTTCCGTCACGCCACCGTAATCGGTCATGTCGAGCGGCATGATTCCATCGTCAGCGGTGTAGACCATGGGCGTCAGTGTGCACCGCTCAGAAAAGCGCAGCTTCTTGGTGTCGACCGTGAGCGATGCATTACTGACGTTAGCAGGCGCGCATTCAGTGAAATCATAAAAACCGCCCCGCATGATAATTGCCTCGCGGCGCCGCTTCAGTATCTCGGCTTCCGCGCTCTGCTTTTCGAGATAGGCGCGTGATACCTTTGCCTGTTCGGCTGAAGCCATCCCGAAAGCTTCTACTTTCGGAACCAATTTGGCTGATGTGCATCCTGCCAGACTCAGAACAACACTGGCTGCCAAATATACTCTCGAATTGATCATTTCCGCTATTTCCCCCCGGTGGTATTCAGCTGTCCTTCTTCAATGCTTGTTCAGTAATTCCTTTCGACGACGTGTCGTCAACCTGAACCTCCCGTGTTGATTGTTTTTAAAGCAAACCATGCTGCCCCGGCCATCGGTGTGAAAACGATCCATTGTGGTAAATCCAAAGGCGAAAGCTTGAACCAGAGGATGTATATCCATCCCAACATGCAGAATGCCGCTGCCAAACCACCCGCCATCACCACACTCTCGCGCCGTCCCCGGATCAGCCCATCCGCGAAAAGTGCTGCCATTCCCGCCAGCACGATGGTGATCCCGTGCCAGCACAGATACAGCGTCATGCGCGGCAGCGTCTCAAGGTCGCTCGCCAGCAGCGGCCCGGCGATCATCCACCCGCCCACGACCACATGCACCAGCGTCATCGTCATCGCCAACCCCAGCGCGACCCACAGCCAGAGCCGCTTCACCGCGCGCACCCCGCACACAGCGCCGCCATCGGGTCCAGATCAAGCCGCGCTGCCACGATCTCTTCCCCGCATTTCGCGCAATACCCGTATTCATCCTCCTCAATTCGCGCCAATGCGGCCTCGATCCGCTTCAGCTCCAGCGCCCGCCGCCGCATCGTCTCCTGAGCCATCGCCTGCCCCTGAAGCGCGTCCATCCGGCTCAACCGCCCCACGCTCTGTTGGTCTAGTTCGACCACCTCACGCGCTTGCGCATTCGTCGCGGCCAGCTCTTCCAGCTCCGCCCGCAACGCCAGTAAAGCGATCCGTCGCTCATCAAGTTTTGTGGTATCCATTGACCCCGCCCCCCGAAGACCGCATGTAATCCGCAGTATTGCGAAAGGGAGACGGCCCATGATCCAGCCAATCAAGCATCCCCAGCCGGAAATCTCCACCTGTGATCCGGTCTGGAACGCCGTGCAGCGTGACGCCGAAACCATGCGTCTCGAAGAACCGGCGCTGTCGTCTCTTCTACAGGAGAACGTCCTCGGGCGTCCGACCTTCGAGGCCGCACTCGCTGCGCGCATCGCCGCCAAGCTCCACGTCAATGAGATGAAGGAAGCGTCCTTGCGCGAATCCTTCTCGCAAATTCTCTATGAAGCCCCGGAGATCGGCGAGAAAGCCCGCGCCGATATCGTCGCCGTCTACGAGCGCGACCCCGCCTGCACGACCTACATTCAGCCGTTGTTGTTCTTCAAGGCGTTCATGGCGCTTCAAGCCTCCCGCATCGCCCATTCCCTCTGGACCAACGGGCGCAAACCCTTCGCCCAGTTTCTTCAGATGCGCATTGCCGAGATTTTCGCCCTCGACATCCACCCTGGCGCGCGCATCGGCAAGGGCATCATGATCGATCACGGCACGGGCGTCGTCATCGGCGAAACAGCCGTCGTGGGTGATGATGTGTCGATCCTCCATGGCGTCACGCTCGGCGGTACGGGCAAGGAAGATGGCGACCGCCACCCCAAGATCGGCGACGGTGTCCTGATCGGTGCCGGGGCCAGCATCCTTGGCAACATCCGCGTCGGCAACTGCTCCCGCGTCGGCGCAGGTTCCGTCGTCCTCGACCATGTGCCGCCCTGCAAGACCGTCGCAGGCGTCCCCGCCCGCATCGTCGGCGATGCCGGGTGCGCCCACCCCTCGCAGTCGATGGACCACACCCTCGCCTTCGACAGCGGCGCATGGTTCGACGCAGGTGGCGGAATCTAGGAAATACTGCCCCGGCCTCGAGCCGGGGCCTCGCGGAACAACGCGCTACAGCACCGTCCCTCGGCGCGGGAACGTCACCTTCCCGTGCACTTGCGCACTCAGCAGCAGGCCAAATCCGAATAACAGCACCAGCATTGACGTCCCGCCATAGCTGACCAGCGGCAGGGGCACGCCCACGACCGGTGCCAATCCCATGACCATCGCCATATTGATCGCGAAATAGGCGAAGAAGGTCATGCACACCCCCGCCGCCACCAGCCGCCCGAACAGATGCCGTATCCGCATGGCCGTCATCAACCCGAACAGCAGCACGACCATGTAGAGGCCCAACAAGACCAACCCCCCGACCATCCCGAATTCCTCGCCGAGTACCGTGAAGATGAAATCTGTGTGCTTCTCCGGCAGGAAGTCGAGCCGCGACAGCGGTCCCTGCAAATAGCCCTCGCCCATCGCCCCGCCAGACCCAAAGGCGATCTTCGATTGCGTGATGTGATACCCCGCCCCGCGCGGGTCGAGTTCCGGGTTCAGGAATACGGCGATCCGGTCATACTGATAGGGTTTCAGCAACGCCCAGTCCTGCCCCTTCGAGATAAAAATCGCGTAGACCATACCCCCCAGGCTCGCGACCAGAAGTGCGAAGAACCAGAGGCTGACCCCGGCGAGAAACATGATGACGATCCCCCCGGACGCCAGCAAAACGGCTGTTCCGAGGTCGGGTTGTTTGACCACCAGCGCTGCCGGAACCGCGATCATCATCAGCGGTATGATCAGGGTGAAGACATGCCGTATCCGTCGCGGATTGAGATCATGGAAATACCGCGCCAGCGCCACCACCAGCGCGATCTTCATCAACTCGGAAGGTTGCAACCGGATCGGCCCGATATCGATCCACCGCTGCGCGCCCATCCCAACGCTCCCGGCGACTTCCACCCCGACGAGCAACAGCAGCGAAACCCCGTAGAAGGCATAGGCCGTCCCGCGCCAGAACCGGATATCGACCATTGCAACGACCAGCATCCCCACGAAGCTGACCGCAAAGCGGATCATCTGCTTGCGCGCATAAGGATCGACGCTGCCATCCGCCACGGAATACTGCATCGCGAATCCAATCCCGGCGACCAGCACGATCAGTACCACCAGCGGCCAGTTAAGTCGCAGAAGCTTTTGCGGCAGTGTCGGCCCTGCCGTCCCGTGATGTTCCACGCTCGTCATCAGGCGTCTTCGCTCCCGTCTTCCTCATCCTCTTTCTCGACGGTAAAGACCGGAGCCGCCCCTTGCGGAATTGCCCCTTCTGGGATTTCCTTCGGAAATTGCAGTTTCAGCAGTACGTCCCGCGCGATGGGCGCGGCGACCTTCGATCCGCCCCCGCCATGCTCAACGATAACCGAGATCGCGTAGCGCGGATCGTCTGCGGGCGCGAAGGCAACGAACAACGCATGGTCGCGACGTTCCCAGGGCAAATCCTCGTTCTTGAACACGCCCGCAGCTCGCTCGGCGGTAGTGATCCGCCGCACCTGAGCCGTGCCTGTCTTTCCCGCCATCTCGTATCCCGGCATGGCAATTCGCGAGCGCCGCGCTGTGCCGCCCGATTCGTTCACCACTCCGTACATCGCGCGCTTCACCGCCTCGACATGCGCCTTGTCGATCCCCGTTCCACGCAGCGAGCGTGTTTTTACCCGGTCGCCGTTCCGTGCCCGTACCAGACGGGGATGGACCTCGAAACCGCCATTCGCGATACGTGCGGTCATCACCGCCAGTTGCAGCGGTGAGCCGGTCACATATCCCTGCCCGATGCCGGCATGCAGCGTTTCC
Source organism: uncultured Neomegalonema sp. (assembly GCA_938034615.1). Lineage (GTDB taxonomy): Bacteria > Pseudomonadota > Alphaproteobacteria > Rhodobacterales > Rhodobacteraceae > JAHDDY01. The sequence goes on from CALHLW010000045.1 coordinate 10,878, forward strand.
CCCGGATACCAGGCCTCGTTCTTGTATGCCCGCTTCCAGGCAGTATCGGGCATCGTTCCCGCCTTGGCATCCACAAGGCCGATTTCCGGCAGCACGCCGACCCCGAACTTGCGTGCTGTTTCCGCTAGCCGGTCGATACCCAGTCTTTTGGCGATATCGTAGAAATAAACATCGCAGGACTGCTTTATCCCTTCATGCAGGTTCACCGTCCCGTGACCGCCCCGTTTCCAGCAGTGGAACCGATGGCTCCCAAGCTCGATATGCCCGCCGCAATAGACCGAATGCCCCGGCCCGATCAAACCGGCTTCGAGCGCGGCCATCGCGACGACCATCTTGAAAGTCGATCCCGGCGGATAAAGGCCCGATACGGCCTTGTTATTGAGCGGCTTCTTTTCGTTGTCGCGCAGGGACAGCCAGTCCTTCTGCGACAGGCCCAGCACGAACCCGTTCGGATCGAACCCCGGCGTCGAGGCCATCGCTAGAACGTCCCCGTCATAGATATCCATGACCACGACCGCACCGCTTTCCTCACCCATGCGCTGCATCGCATATTTTTGCAGATCCATATCGACGGTCAGCGTTAGGTCTTCCCCCGGCGTTCCTTCCCGGCGTTCCAGTTCCTGCATGGGCCGCCCATGCGCGTCCTTCTCGACCCGGCTGAGCCCCGCCTTCCCGCGCAATGCGATCTCTTCGACCCGTTCAACGCCGGACTTCCCGATGCGCATTCCCGGCAGTTTGAGCAGTGATCCGTCCTTGCCCGCCCGCTCCACATCGCGTTCTGATGCGGAGGCAACATATCCCACGAGATGCCCGGTGAAATCCGCTTCCGGATAATGGCGTGTCAGGCCCAGCTCGGGCGATATCCCGGCAAGTGCAGGCGCATTCGCATTGACCTCCGCGAACTCGTCCCATTTCAGGTTCTCGGCAATGACGACCGGCAGGAACGCCCGCGTTCGCCTAATCTCCTCTGCCAGCGCCTTGCGCCGCAATGGGGGCAAAGGGATCAGAGCGGACAATTGATCGAGCGTCCCCTCAATGTCCTCTGTTTCTTCCCTATAGAGAACGACCTTGTAATTATGCCGGTTCACTGCCAGCGGCTTGCCATCGCGAGAGATGATCTGCCCACGCACCGGGGCCAGCAGGGAAGGGCGGATACGTGCCCGATCCGCGCGGGCCGCATATTTCTCGCCTTCGATGATCTGCAACTGATACATCCGCGCGCCCAGCGCCGTCGCAAGCGCCCCTTGCGCTCCGAACAGAACGAGCGAGCGGCGCGAAAAAACGCTGCGATCATGCTCGTTACGGTATCGGCGCATGGCCATGAGTCAGCCCTTCCCTTTCAGAGCGCGCGGCGCGGCGTTCTGCCGATCCGCAGGAACTGCCGCATCGCCACCGAGATAACCGGATAGACCAGAAATGTCATGCCGCCCTGCATCAAAACCAGATCGAGAGGCTGCATCGACAGCCGCGCCGCCGACGTCAAGATCCATTCCAGCGCGAACACCAACCCGACGAAGGCCCCGAAACCCAGCCATCGCAGCACAAGTGGCATCGTCCTGAGCGGTGGCAGCATCCGGTCGAGCAGGATCGTCGCGATCATAAGCGATAATACCCCGGCCCCTGCGATGTCGCCAAGCATCAAGTCCTGTGCCAACCCGACGAGGAAGACCATCGGCACCGTCATCATGTCGGGCCGGTGCAGCATCCAGAAGAATACGATGATGACCGCAAAACGTGGCCACGGTGTCGAAACCGGCCCCACTTCCAAAGCTACATGCGACAGAATAATAGCAAGGAAACTGGTCGCCAATACCAACACCAGCGCCCAGACTGTGGTCCCCAGCGCCTTCATTCCTCATCCTCCGGCCCGTCCGGGCTACGATCCGGTTTCTCCTGCTCCACGCCCCCGTCGGAGCGCACGATCAGCACCGCATCGGAATCGATGGTCAGGTCCACCCGCTCGATCACCAGCCGAACAAATTCGAGCTGCCGGAAATCCGCACTCGGCGCGACCCGCACCACGTTATCCACCAGCGCATCCACCGTCCCGAGCGGCAGGCCCTTCGGAAACACCCCGCCATGGTTCGACGTCAGCACCCGCTGACCCTTCGTCACCTTGCCGGGGGTCGACAGGAATTGCAGCTTCGGCCTCGCCGTACTGTCCCCGATCAGCAGCGCGCGGATATCGCCGGGTTGCAGCAGCACGGGAATACGGCTCGACGCATCCGTCACCAGAACGACCCGCGCCGCGTTCTGGCCGAGCGCTACCACCCTCCCGATTGCCGCCGTTCCGTCCATGACCACCGTGCCGGGGCGAACCCCTTGCGAACGGCCCGCATTGATCGTGATCGACTGGGTGAAGGCCCCACCGGAATTTCCGACGACTTGCGCGGTAATATAATCGAAACGCGGCGCGAGCGTCACCTTGTTGAGCGCCCGCAACTGCGCGTTCTCCGCCTCCAGCCGCAGTGCCACCTCTCGCCACCTGCTCAGCCCGACAATATCTTCACGTAACTGCTGGTTATGGGATGCCAGATCGCGGAATTCGCCCACACTATTCGCCGCCCGACGCACGAAACGTAAAGGCGCGCCGACAAATTCCGTAACGGGTGCCGAGATATCGAGCGCAATTTCGCGCAATGGCTGCAAACGTGGATCGCTCGTCGCCCCGAGAATATAGATCGCCACCGCCGCCAGCAGCGCAGTCACACCGACCCCGCGCCCCACCATGCGCCAGAATCCGGGTCCGTTACCGAGTATCCTATAGGTCATTGCGCTAGGTCTTGTCCGCCGGTGAGCGTTGCAGTCTGTACGCTATACCGTGAATCTTAACGCCGCATTTACCAAAATTTCTAATCTATCAACACATGATGCAGCGCGTTCATGTGTTCCAGCGCCCGCCCGGTCCCCAGCGCCACGCAATTCAGCGGATCGTTCGCGATCATCACCGGGAGACCCGTGTCGTCCCGCAGCACTGCGTCGAGCTGGCTCAGCAACGCCCCGCCGCCCGTCAGCATGATACCCTTGTCCACGATATCCGAGGCCAGCTCCGGCGGCGTTGCTTCCAGCGCGACCTTTACCGCCTCCACGATCTGCCCGACCGGCTCGGCGAGGGCTTCGGCGATCTGCGCCTGATTGATCGTGATTTCCTTGGGCACACCATTGATGAGGTCGCGCCCGCGCACGTTCATATACTGCCCCTGCCCATCGGCGGGGGAACAGGCGATGCCGATATGCATCTTGATCTTCTCGGCGGATGTCTCGCCGACCAGCAGATTATGGTTCCGGCGCAGATACGAGATAATCGCCTCGTCCATCTTGTCGCCGCCCACCCGGACCGAGCGGGCATAGACGATATCCCGCAGGGCGATGACGGCCACTTCTGTCGTCCCGCCGCCGATATCCACGACCATCGACCCTTCCGGCTCGACCACGGGAATCCCCGCCCCGATTGCCGCCGCGATGGGTTCAGGGATCAGCTTCACGGCCCGCGCCCCGGCTTCCATAGCGGCTTCCTTGATCGCGCGTTGTTCTACGGCGGTTGCTCCCGACGGAACGCAAATCAGGATGAAAGGCCGCGACAGAAGAGACCTTTTCTGCACCCGCTGGATGAAATCCTTGATCATTGCCTTGGCGACATCAAAATCCGCGATCACCCCGTCGCGCATGGGCCGGATCGCCTCGATCCGCCCCGGAGTCCGCCCCAGCATCGCCTTCGCTTCGGCCCCCACCGCCAGCACATCCTTGTGCTCGCCGCGCACCTGAAGCGCCACGACCGACGGCTCGTTCAGCACGATTCCCCGGCCCTTGACGTAGACCAGCGTGTTCGCGGTCCCGAGGTCGATTGCCATGTCCGACGAAAAGACGCTGAAAAGCCCGAACATTCAGAAAATTCCCCCGCCCCGCAGGGCCGAAATGTGTTTTGGCGCTTATAGGGCTTTGGAATCCGTGCCGCAAAGAAAATCCGGGCCGTTGTCTTGTTTCAGGATGGGCAGGTTATCAACCGGCTTGCTGGCGTTCGTGTTTGACGGCGCTTTTCGTTTGGTGTCCGGGTCTGTCGACGATCCGCGATGGCGGAAAGAGCAGATCGGCAACCGTCCCTTCGCCCTCTGTGCTCTCGATCACCAGCGATCCGCCAATCGCGTCCATGATATTCGTCACGATTGCCAAACCGATGCCAAGACCGCCATATCCACTCTTGAGCGTATCGTCCTGTTGCTGCACGAATGGGTCGGTGATCTTGTCCAGCGCATCCTTGGCAATGCCACATCCCCGGTCACTGACCGAGATGCGCGCGCCTCCGTCCTCGGTCCGATGCAGCGTCACCTTGATTGCCTGACCCCGCTGCGAAAACTTGATCGCATTCGTGACCAGATTGATGATCGCCTGCTCCAGTCGCTGACGATCTGCCTTGATCATCACGTCGCTTTCCGCTCCTTCTAGGGCAAGCGCAATCTCGCTTTCTTCCGCGCGAAAGGTACAGAGAGTCACGGCGTCGGATACCGCACCCCCAAGCCGGAACGCCGTCTCATCGAATCCCATCTTCCCCATCGACGAGCTGGAAAGATCAAGCAGATCATCGATATTGCGCCTCAGAATCAACCCACTGGAATGAATGTGGTTCACGTAATCGCGATAGGAGGCAGGCTGAATCTTCCCGAACAACTCACTGCGGATAGCATCGGAAAAGCCGATAATGGCGTTCATCGGCGTTCGTAACTCATGGGACACGCCCGCGAGCAAGTTGTCCTTGGCGCGGTCCGCCAGCAAGGCCCGTGCGAGCGCTTTCTCCGCTTCCATTTTTGCCCCCATCAACGCTTTAGCATCCGCGTATTGCGCGCGCTCCAGCTGATCGCGGTGGAGATTGGAGAGCACGATCATGGCCAGCGTGATCAGGATCAATATCCTGTCGACCACCGCCATGAAGAAATTCTGGTCCGTGAAGGACAGCGATATCGCATAGGCGATAATGACGGTGGCCGCGCCGCTCAGGACGACGGCAGGTCGGGCAAATAGGGTTATCCCGCCGTAGAATAGGGCTATCGCTGCCCCGAAATTGAAGAAGCTGTTTGTCTGAACATCGACGAGTCCCTGAAATATCAGGCCGACAATGGCTGTCGTACCGAACATTATCACAGACAGCTCCCGCTGAACGCGACTCTTGGCGTTGAGGAAGTAGAGATAGCTAAGCGCCATCACTGCCGTGGCACTCAACCGTATCGATACCAGTTCGCGCGCGTAGTCGGGATACATGAGCATATCGAAAGTGGAGAGAATAGCGTAGAGAAAGATGCCCAGCAGCAAGGCATTTGCCCTGAATCTGAGGCGATCAAGATCGTCGCGATCATAATAATCGCGATCCGTGTCGGACAGCTTGAAGATACCGATCAAACTTGAAGGCAATTGATCCTCCCACGCCACGCCCGACACGAACTCTCGTTACGGAATATCGTGTGTGTGAACGACTACCTGCGATTGCGCCGATGAAAAAGGCAAAACTCCGTGGCCTACTCCGCCGCCTGTACCGGCGGTGCCGTCTTCGCCCGCCGCACCACCAACCGGTTCAGCGCATTGATATACGCCCGCGCAGACGCCACCAGCGTATCGGCATCCGCCGCATGGCCCGTGACGATCTTGCCGTCCTCTTCCAGCCTCACGGACACTTCTGCCTGCGCGTCCGTCCCGTCCGTCACGGCATGAACCTGATAGAGTTTCAGCCGCGCCGTATGCGGCACCAGAGCCTTGACCGCATTGAAAGTCGCA
>CALHLW010000046.1 GCA_938034615.1 uncultured Neomegalonema sp.
CGGGATAGGAAAAACGGCTGACCGGGGCGACGAGGGAACACCCACCAATGGCATTCGAGACCATCACAGTCGAGACGCGCGAGCATGTCGGCATCATCACGCTAGACCGGCCCGAGGCGCTGAATGCGCTGAACAGCGCGCTGCTCGCGGAACTGGCAACGGCGATAGGCCGCTTCGAGGAAGACACCAATATCGGGGCGATCGTCCTCACCGGGACCGAGAAAGCCTTTGCCGCCGGGGCCGATATCAAGGAGATGGCCGAGCGCACCTATCCCAACTCCATGGTCGAGGATTTCATGGGCGGTGATTGGATTGCCGTGGCGAAAGCCCGCAAGCCCGTCATCGCCGCCGTCTCAGGCTATGCGTTGGGCGGCGGGTGCGAGCTGGCCATGATGTGCGACATCATCCTCGCGACCGACTCGGCCCGATTCGGCCTGCCTGAGATTACGCTCGGCGTCATCCCCGGTGCGGGCGGCACTCAGCGTCTTGTGCGCGCGGTGGGCAAGGCCAAGGCGATGGAGATGATTCTCACGGGCCGCTTCATGCCCGCCGAGGAAGCCGAGCGTGCCGGTTTGGTGAGTCGCATTGTCCCCGATGCCGAGTTGCTCGACGAGGCGGTGAAGGTCGGCGAGAAGATCGCAAATATGTCCCTGCCCTCGGTGATTCTCGCCAAGGCCGCCGTGGATCGTGCCTTTGAAACCACACTGGAGGAAGGGCTGCTCTACGAGCGTTCGGTCTTCTATTCCCTGTTCGCGACCGAGGATCAGAAGGAAGGCATGGCCGCCTTTGTCGAAAAACGGCAGGCCCGTTTCCGGGATCGCTGATTCTACCCGCGAAAGCCTGTTGACGCGCGGGGTTTCCTCACTGTAAAAGCCGCGCCTTATCCCGCAATTATCAAGCACGAAAGCGCCCCATGGCCAATTCGCCCCAAGCACGCAAGCGCATCCGCCAGATCGAGCGCCGCACCGAAGTCAACAAAGCCCGCCGTACCCGGATGCGCGGTTTTCTCCGCAAGGTCGAGGAAGCCATCGCTTCCGGTGATTCTGAGGCGGCGCGCGAGGCCCTGCGCCTTGCGCAGCCCGAAATCATGCGCAGCGCGAACAAGGGAATCGTTCACAAGAACACGGCCAGCCGCAAGATTTCGCGTCTTTCCAGCCGTGTAAAGGCCCTCGCCAACTAGGTCTTGTAGAGCGACTCCAAAATGAAGCCGCCGCTCCCGAGCGAATCGGGTCGGCGGCATTTTTGTGCCCGCTCTACGTCAATAAATTTTTTGCAACATTCAGCAAATTCCTCACCTTGCTACCCCGCTTAACGCCGGGTTAATGTCCGTTAAGCCTGAAGCGACAGAAGAAATAGCGAACACATTTTTTGTATTCGTCATGCCTTCGCCATGTCGTTAAAGATCAGTATCTTGCGCATGCGCCTTTATGGGTCATTGTTTGAGTGGGAGTACAACGACGGCTATGCGTTTTAGTTGTAAGTATTAAGATACAGCACAAGCGTCCTGGCAGATGGCGCTGTTACAAAACATGATTTCACGGGGAGCGGACAGGGCAATGGAGCATGGCGATGCCGAACGGACATGGGATGAGATTCGCACAGCCTTCCGGGGCGAAATCGGTGAAGCCAGCTATCGAAGCTGGATCGGCGTTCTGACCCTTGATGCAGTCGAGCGCGACACGGTCCACCTCGCTGCCCCCAACCGATTCATCTGCGAGCGCGTCTCGGGCCGCTTCGGTGCCCGCCTTCAGGAACTATGGCAGGCGAAGGCCAACAACGTCCGGTCTATCGGTTTCGTCGTTCGCGCGGGGGCCGATGGCGAAGCCTCCGCCCCGATCCCCGTCCCTGCACCCAATGCCATAGCTCCGGCCTCTCCTCGCCTGCAAATAAGCGCCGACGATTCGGACAGCCCTAGCGATGCCAAGGGTCACACGCCCACGACCTTCAAGCTGGATGACCGCTATCACTTCGACAGCTTCGTAGTTGGTCAGTCGAACGAGCTGGCCAATGCCGCCGCCCGCCGTGTTGCCGAAACCGCGACCCCGGCGGCGGCATTCAATCCGCTGTTCCTCTATGGTGGTGTGGGCCTGGGCAAGACCCACCTGATGCACGCCATCGCGTGGGAGGCTCAGGAGCGTCACCCCGACCGCCGCGTCCTCTACCTGACCGCCGAAAAGTTCATGCACCGCTTCGTCTCGGCGCTGCGCTACAAGGACACCTTCGCGTTCAAAAACGAGTTCCGCTCCGTCGATCTGCTGCTGGTGGACGATTTCCAGTTCATCGCAGGCAAGGCCTCGACGCAGGAAGAGTTCTTCCACACCTTCAACACCCTGATCGACGGCAACCGCCAGATCGTCATCTCCGCCGACCGCTCGCCCAACGATCTGGAGGGCGTGGAGGAGCGCATCAAGTCACGCCTCAACTGGGGTCTCGTCGCCGATATCGGCCCGACCGATTACGAGCTGCGCCTCGGCATCCTCCAATCGAAGACCGAGGAAGCCGTGGCCGAGAACCCCGGCCTGAAAGTCGAGCCGAAGGTGCTGGAATTCGTCGCGCACAGGGTCTCCGCCAATGTCCGTGTGCTGGAGGGGGCGCTGAACCGGCTGGTCGCCCACGCGACGCTGGTGGGGCGTCCCGTCACCCTCGACATGGCCCATGAAAGCTTGGGCGATCTCGTCCGCGCCTATGACCGCCGCCTGACCATCGACGAGATTCAGCGCAAGGTGGCCGAGCATTACAACATCCGCCTGTCGGACATGCTCTCGCCCCGCCGCGCCCGCGCCATCGCGCGCCCGCGCCAGATCGCGATGTTCCTGTGCAAGGAACTGACGGACAAATCCCTGCCCGAAATCGGGCGCAAGTTCGGGGGGCGCGACCACACGACAATCATGCACGGCATCAAGCGCATCGGCCAGCTTGCCGATGAGGATGCATCTTTGCGCGAAGACGTGGCTGTCCTGCGCCGGGCGCTGGAGTACTGACGGTTCGTCAGGATTTTCTGCGCCCCGCGACGAGAAGTCCCGCCCCTGTAATGAGCACCATCCCGAGGGCGGTCGCCCCGTCCGGCCATTCGGCGAAGAACACGAACCCCCAGAGCGTCGCGAAGATCAGATACGCATAATCGAACGTGCCGATCATCGACGGTGGCGCAATCTGGTAGGCCTTGGCGACCCCAAAGAAGAACCCCGCCGACAGTACCCCCAAAACCGCCATGCTCCCCCATTCCGCTCTGCCCATTGGGGTCCAACTTCCAAGCAGGAACGGATAATCGTCAACTGGCCCTGTCACGCCCAGCACCAGTGTTGCCACCAACCCCGTCACTACGAACATACCATGCAGCCCCAGCGCCAGCAGGATCGCGTCGTCCCCCCGGCACCGACTGCGCGTCAGGATCATCGACGCCGAATAGAGTGCGGCAGCGAGCAGCGGCAGCAGGACAGCCCAGGAAAACGCCTCGCTTCCGGGTCGCAGAATCATCGTCACTCCAGCGAACCCGAGCAAGACGCCGAGCCATTGCCGCCCTGTGACCCGTTCTCTCAGCACGGCTGCGGCCATCAGGGCAGTCAGGATCGGATTGGTATAGGCGGCCACCGCCGCGACCGAGAGGTCCAGCACCGGCAGGGCGGCATAGAAGGCGATCCATGACAGCACCAGCAGGACGCTGCGCAACACCACCCGCCCGCGGAACAATCCGTGCAACCTCAGCCCCCGCGCGAAGGCCAGCACCAATAGACAAGGAATCGCGAATAACGAGCGGGCCACGAAGATCTGCCATAGGGTCAGGCTGGCACTGAAATGCTTGATGACCGCATCCCCGAAGGACATCGCCGCGACGGAAGCCACGATAATCGCAATCCCGGTCGCGATCCGGTCCGGCGGTTGGGGTGGTGTCATGGCCTGCTCCTATCGCCGGAATCCCGTTCACCGCAGGTCGCGCATCGCCGCCATCGTTGACACCCCGCAGGGGTGGATTGCCCCGAACCGCCTTCGGTCCATTTGAAACCCGAGGAGGCACTCATGACCAAACCAAAACTCATCGGCATCAATCACGTCGCGCTGGAAGTCGGAGATATCGACGAGGCGCTGGCGTTCTATGGTCAGTTTTTCGACTTCACTCTGCAAAGCCGCAGCGAGAGCATGGCGTTTATCGAGATGGGCGATCAGTTCATTGCGCTGTCTACCCCGCGCGAGCAACCCCGCGATGACGGACGGCATTTCGGGCTGGTAGTCGATCAGCGTGAGGGCTTGCGCGAAAAGCTGGAGGCAGCAGGGGTCGAGATCGTCACGCCGAAGCGGTTGGATTTCATGGACCCGTGGGGCAACCGCATCGAGATCGTGCCTTACGTCGACATTCAGTTCATGAAGCAACCCGGCGCGCTGGCGCTGCTGGGCGCGGGTGATCTGCGCAAGACCGACGACGCCCTGAAGGAATTGCGCGACAAGGGGATCGAACCGCATGAGGGGTTTGAGCATCATGACCGAGGGACTCGAATCCAACCTGCGCGCTCGATTCGGTGAGGATGTATCGGTGCCAGACGGGATTGACGCTGCCGCGCTGACAAGGGCGGCAGCGTGTGGGTCTTGATGCATTCTTCAATGCCACCGTGGATGCAGGGATCGCGCTTTCTGCTTTCTCGATCGCGGCTGAGGCGGTGGGCCTCGGGTGCTGCCCGATCAGCGCGGTGCGCAATGAAGCGCAGCCGGAGCGGGTCGAGTTTGGTGCATTCGTGCGGCGCAAGGGCTTCGATCTGCGTTAGGACAGGCGGGGCTTTCAAATGAACATGAAAAGCCGCTATGGACGTTGGGATGTTCTTCAACGCATAGCGGTGTCTCATGTCCAGCCTTCCCGTTCGTCTCGGCGTCGATATCGGCGGCACCTTCACCGATGTGGTCCTGGAGCGTAGCGATGCGCTGCATTCGACCAAGGTGCTGACCACCTACGACGCGCCAGAGCGGGCCATCCTGGATGGCATCGCCAAGGTCTGCGCACTGGCGGGGCTGTCGCCCTCGGATATAACCACGATCATCCATGGCACGACGCTGGCCACCAATGCGCTGATCGAGCGGCGGGGGGCGACGACGGCCCTCGTCACGACCAAAGGGTTCCGGGATGTGATCGAGATGCGGACCGAAAGCCGCTTCGAGCAATACGATCTCAACCTCGTTTTGCCCGAACCGCTGATCTCGCGAGAGCATCGGTTGGTGGTCGATGAACGTCTCGATGCGCGGGGCGAGGTGCTGCGCCCGCTCTCCATGGACGATGTGGACGCGGCCATCGATGTGATTACTGAGCGCGGCTATGAAAGCGTCGCCATCGGCCTGCTGCATTCCTATACGAACGGCGCGCATGAACGGGCCGTGGCCGAGCGCATCGCGGCGCGCCTGCCCGATGTCAGCCTCTCGCTGTCCTGCGAAGTCGCGCCACAGATGCGCGAATACGAGCGGTTCAACACCGTCATCGCCAATGCCTATGTGAAGCCGCTGATGCGCAGCTACCTTTCGCGCCTGACCGAAAAGCTGGCCGGGATCGGGGCGGATTGCCCGGTCTTCCTGATGCATTCGGGTGGAGGGATCATGTCGCTGGAGAGTGCGCTCGACTTTCCGGTGCGGTTGGTCGAGTCCGGTCCGGCAGGAGGCGCGATCTTCGCTGCCGATATCGCCGCACGACACGGGATGGACCATTGCCTGTCGTTCGACATGGGCGGAACGACCGCCAAGATCTGCCTGATCCGCGAGGCGACGCCGAAAACGGCGCGCGTCTTCGAGGTCGCGCGCAGCTATCGGTTCAAGAAGGGGTCGGGGATGCCGATCTCGATCCCTTCCATCGACATGGTCGAGATCGGGGCGGGGGGCGGTTCGCTCGCCCATGTGGATGCCCTGCGCCAGATTCGCGTGGGACCGGAGAGCGCGGGGTCGGAGCCGGGACCGGCCTGCTACGGGCGCGGGGGCCAACGCCCTGCCGTTACCGATGCGGACCTCGTGCTGGGGCGGCTCGATGCGGCGACATTTGCAGGCGGAACGATGCCCCTCGATACAGGGGCATCCGAGACGGCCCTCGCCGCCGCTGTGGGCGAACCGCTGGGATTGGACGCGCTGGAGGCGGCGTTCGGCGTCTCGGAAGTCGTAGACGAGAACATGGCCAATGCGGCGCGCGTTCATGCGGTCGAAAACGGCGAAGACCTCGCTCGCTACGGCATGATCGCCTTCGGCGGGGCGGCCCCGCTCCATGCGGGGCGACTGGCGACAAAACTCGGGATCGATATGCTGCTGGTGCCGCCCGGAGCCGGGGTGGGATCAGCCATCGGCTTCCTGCGCGCGCCCTATAGTTATGAGGCGACCCGCTCGCGCCGGGTGCCGCTGGATGGCTTCGACCCGGACGCGGTGCGCGCCATCGTCGCCGAGTTGGAGGAGGAGGCGCGGGCCTTCGTGCGCCGCTGCGATGCGAAGGCCGAGATCACCTGCTCGCACCGCTGCTTCGTCCGCTATGTGGGGCAGGGCTGGGAAATTCCCGTGGACTTGTCGCCGCAGGAGGTGGCCAAGCCGGAGGCTGACCGCTTCCTCGCCCTCTTCGAGACCGATTACGCCCGCCTCTTCGGGCGCATCGTCGATGACGTGGCGGTGGAAATCACCGGCTGGTCCGTCAACGCCGCGACCCCGGTGGAGACTCGCACGACCATCGGCGATAGCAGCGCCCAAAGCACAGCGACGCCCGCCACCACACGCCGCCTCTTCGTCCCCGAACGCGGCGCAGAGGCCGATGCTCCGGTCTATGAGCGGGCGTCCCTTTCCCCCGGTACGGCCCTGTCCGGCCCTGCCATCATCGCCGAAGACGAGACCACCATAGTCGTGCCGGACAACTTCACCGCGACGGTCAAGGAAGACGGCTGCGTGTTGATCGCGAAGCGGTGAGACTAGGGCTTTGGATATTCATGACTTTCCATCCCCCCCCAATGTCTGCTTTCTCTTTGTGATTTAACGGTTCGTGTCACCCGGCGACTTGATCGCGGTATGATAACGATTTTTCGATCTCAAAAAATCCCAAACACCAGTGCGCTTTCGCGGGAATGACACTATGGGGCATCTAAAGACCTTCACCCTATCGGCGCAAACAGCGCCGTAAGATCGTCTTCGTCGAGGGTCAGCTTCCCGCCCGCGCCTTCCTCGAACAAGGCGTCGGCGAGGGCCTGTTTCTTTGCCTGCATCTTCTGGATGGCGGCTTCGACGGTCCCGTCGGCGATGAGGCGGTGGACGAAGACGGGTTTGGTCTGGCCGATGCGATGGGCGCGGTCCATGGCCTGTCGCTCGACCGCCGGGTTCCACCACGGATCGTAGAGAACCACCGTATCGGCCTCGGTCAGGGTCAGGCCCGTACCACCGGCCTTCAGGCTGATGAGGAACAGCGGCACCTCGCCGTCCTGAAACCGGGCGATGGCCTCGGGGCGCTTGCGGGTGCGCCCGGTCAGCATGGTGTAGTCCCAGCCGCGCGCGGTAACATCAGCCTCCACGAGTTTAAGCATCTCCACGAATTGCGAGAAGACCAGCACCTTGCGCCCTTCTGCCATCAACTCATCGAGCAGGGCCATGAGCCGCGCCCTCTTGGCACTTTCGGTGACGGCACGGGCGGCATCGAGTTTGACAAGGGCCGGATCGCAGCACGCCTGTCTTAGCTTCAGGAGAGCGTCGAGGATTGTGATGCGGCTTTTGTCGACGCCCTTGTCCTTGATCGCCTTTCGCACACGGGCATCCATGGCGACACGCAGGGTCTCGTAAAGCTGAGCCTGCTTTCCCTCCAGCGGGACGATCTCGTCGATGATGGTCTTGGGAGGCAGGTCGGAGGCGACCTCCTCCTTGGTGCGGCGCAGCAGGAAGGGGCGCAGGCGGGTGGCGAGCAGTTTGCGGGCCACCACCGAGCCGTCGCGCTCGATGGGCGTACGGATCTGGGTGACGAAGCGCCGCCGGTCACCGAGCAACCCCGGCACAAGCCAGTCGAACAGCGCCCACAACTCCTGCAAATTGTTCTCGACGGGCGTGCCGGTGAGGGCGAGGCGCTGGCGGGCATCGATCTCGCGGATACGTTTGGAGACGGAGGACGCCGGGTTTTTGACCGCCTGCGCCTCGTCCAGAATCGCCAGCTCATAAGGGCGCGCGAACAGGGTTTCGTGGTCGCGGTGGAGCAAGGGATAGGTCGTGACGATCAGATGATGGTCGTCGATCTCGCCAAAGCGGGCCTTACGGTCGGGGCCGTGGAGAATCAGGACTTTCAGCCCCGGCGCGAAGCGCGCCGCCTCCCGCTGCCATGTGCCGACCATCGAGGTGGGGGCGACCAACAGGCTGGGGCGGTCGCATCCCTCCTCCAGATGCCGCTGGGCCAAGAGGGCAAGGGCCTGCACGGTCTTGCCAAGGCCCATGTCATCGGCCAGTGCGCCGCCGAAGCCCGTCTCCGACAGGGCTTTCAGCCAGCCGAACCCGGTCTTCTGATAGGGACGCAGATCGGCAGTAAGGGAGGCGGGCGGTTCGGCATCGGGGTGGGCGGCGAGCGCGTTCAGCTTTTCGGCCAGATCGAGCAGGGTCCGATCCCCCTGCCACGGGATACCACAACCCTCCAGCATCTCGACCAGTCGTGCGGCCTGCCCCGCTTCGCCGAGGTGAAAGCCGGTAAGGCCGTGGACCTCCAGAAACGCCCGGACGATGGGGGCGAGGACACCCGCTTCGAGGCGCAATCGCGCGCCGCTGTCCAATTGGGGGTAGAGGACGAGGTCTTCGAGAAAGGCGTCGAGGTCGAAATCTCCCGGCAACTCACCGTTGCCGTTCACGGGCAGGATGTCGATGACCGAGAGGATGACGGGCAGCATGTCGAGTTGCTCCTCCCCCGCCGTCACGGTCAGGGAAAATGAGAACCAGTCGATGCCGGAGCTTTCGGTCCCCGCGTTGAACTCGACGGGGCCGTCATAGAGCCACCAGTCCCAGCTTTCGTCGTATTCGATGCGCCAGCCCTTCGCCGCCAAACCGGGCAGCACCTCGCCGACGAGCGAGAAGGCGGCTTCGTCGATCACTGATTGCGGGGCGACCTCACGGCGCCAGCGATTGCTCGACTCGACCGCGTCGAAGACGATGTCGGTTTCCTCCGCCTCCATGATCCACGCGGCATCCTGCGCGCGCTGCGCTGGCAGGAAGCCGTGTTCCGAACATTCGGCCAGCAGGGTGCCTGTCATGCCCATCTCGATGGAGACATTGCGCTCGATCAGGGACAGGCCGTCCGACCCCCGCGCCCGGATCGGAGCGGGGGAGGACGCTCCTTTGAGGAGGCGCGGGACAGGCTGTGCCTCCTCATAGGCGAAGGAGAGATCGAGGAGCGGAAAGCATCGCTCATGCTTGCCCGCGCCGTAGGTGGTGTCATGACCTGATGCGTCCGACGCAGCCAGCGTCAGAACCGGCACAGGGCGGATATCTCGGATGCGCTCGATCGTGACCGCTTGCGGCAAGGGCGCACTCGACCCTGCCCGGTCGGTCAGGGCCGCCGTTACATCCTCTGCAGCTTCGGCAGGAATCGACGGCGCGGCGGCAAGGGCTGTGGCGAGGGCGGGGGGCAGTTCGGTCTCGAAGAGGCCCGTTTCGCCGGTTGCGACATCGATATACCAGACCGGCTCCATCGGCAGCACGGCCAGCGGGTTTCCGCTCTCCTCCTGCGCGACGAGGCATTGCGCGCCGTCGTCAACCTCCTGCCAGATGAAGCTGCCACTGCGGGGATCGCCCTGTTTCAGCGCAGGGCCATGCACATCATCGAGCCGGACACGACCTGTCGCCAGGGCAGCCTCCAGTGTATCACTGCGCAGGTTCCTGACGGGCTGATACCCGATATGTCCGGGGCGCAGTTGTTTGAGGTCGGCGCAGATGCGCTCGTCCGAGGGCCGAACGAACCGGGCCAACTGACCCGGTTTGACGTTCCCCGGATCGTAGCGCGTCGGCCCGGCTCCGACCGCGCGCGACTTCAACAGACGCACCTTCCACGGATCGAGCACGGCCAACCCGCTCGGGGCGCGCGAGAGGACGTAATAGAGCCGGTCATCGATCTCGGGCGGATACGCCTCGGGGTCGGCTCCCGCCTCCCGGCTGGCCGTTTCGATCAGGCGCAGCCATGCGTCGATCTGCGGGTCGCCCGATGTGGTGCGAGAGGATTCGGGCTGGTTGCTCGCCAAAGCGGGCATGAGAGCAGCAGCGGCAGCAAGGCAGGCCGCAACCACATGCTTGCAATCGACGCCGACCGGACAGGTGCATACCCCGCGCAGGCCATGCAGCGCCCCGGCCCGGTCGCGGGAGACCGTGATGACCTGCCGATAGATTTCGTCATGGGAACCGCCGACGCGGGCTTCCAGCGTCTCTCCGCCCGTCGTCAGGGAGAATTCGTAGACCAGCCCCCGGCGCTCGACGTCCAGCCCTCGTTGCCACGTCCCGGACCCCGCCAACCGCCGCATTGCCGCCGCCACTTCATTGCGTGCCGGGGTCATGCGATGCCGGTTCCCGGCGCTCTCGAACGATCCCGCTTCATGCTTGCAAATTTCCCTCGCCACCGGAACACTTGCTTCGATAACGCACCGACCCGATCCCTCGCAATCCCTTGCGGAGATACCAGACCATGACCCGCCGCAAATCCCCCGAATACGGTTTCGAGACGCGCATGGTTCATGCGGGGAGCCAACCCGAACCCGTGACCGGGGCCCGGCAGACGCCGATCTTTCAGAACACGTCCTACGTCTTCCACGATGCGGATGATGCAGCGTCGCTGTTCAATCTTCAGAGTTTCGGATTCATCTATTCGCGCCTGACCAACCCCACCGTGGCGGTGCTGGAGGAGCGGATCGCCTCGCTGGAAGGCGGGCGGGGGACGACCTGCACGGCCTCGGGCCATTCGGCGCAATTGCTGGTGTTCTTCGCCATCATGGAGCCGGGAGATCGGTTCGTGGCGTCGAACCGGCTCTATGGCGGGTCGGTGACGCAGTTCGGCAAGACATTCCGCAAATTCGGCTGGGAATGCGATTTCGCGGATTTCGATGACCCGGCGGCGATCCGCGCGGCCATCGGCCCGAAAACGAAGGCGATCTTCTGCGAGTCGCTGGCCAATCCGGGCGGGGTCGTGACCGATCTGGAGGCGGTAGCGGCTGTGGCAAAGGAAGCGGGGCTTCCGCTGATCGTGGATAACACCATGGCCACGCCGTTCCTGTGCCGCCCCATCGAATGGGGAGCCGATATCGTGCTGCACTCGACCACGAAATTCCTCAGCGGGAATGGCACGTCGATGGGTGGGGCAATGGTCGATAGCGGGCTGTTCGACTGGAGCGCGGTGGCGGATCGGTTTCCGGGGTTGGCTTCGCCGGAACCCGCCTATCACGGGCTGAATTTTTACGAGAGCTTTGGCGATATGGCGCTGACGGTCCACGGCCACGCCATCGGCCTCCGCGATCTGGGGCCGACCATGGCACCGATGAATGCGTTCCAGACGATCCTTGGGATCGAGAGTCTGGCGATGCGGATGCGGCGGCATTGCGAGAATGCGATGCAGGTCGCGGAGTTTCTCGACGGGCATGAGCGGGTGGCATGGGTGCGCTATGCGGGGCTGCCCGCCAGCCCGTATCATGCGCTGGGGGCGAAATATCTGGAGCATGGCTTCGGGTCGGTCTTCACCTTCGGGGTGAAGGGCGGCTACGAGGCGGGTCTGCGCGTGGTAGAGGGCTGCGAGCTGTTCAGCCACCTCGCCAATATCGGCGATGCCCGCTCGCTGATCCTGCACCCGGCCAGCACGACGCACCGGCAACTGACGCCGAAGCAACGCGAAACGGCAGGGGCAGGGGATGACGTGATCCGCCTGTCGGTGGGGGTGGAGACGCCGGAAGACCTGATCCGTGATCTGGATCGGGCGTTGAGGGCCTGAGCGTCCTTCAGTTTGAAAAGCGGGATCTCTTTACGCTGCATAAGTCTACGATGAGAGCGAAACCGCGCATCGCGCCATAAATCACCCCTGACACAGGCGGGACAGCGCGCCAAAAATGAAAAGAAGATTTCTCTGGCACAGTTTTAGGCCCACCTCATACCGTGCCGATAGGGCTTGCCCGTGTGGCGTGGGCAGAAAGTTACCCCATTCATGACGTCTTGAGTTCATAACGTCACCCGCATACATTTTAAGCTATGATTAAAGCTTTATTGAACGCCGTATTCACCAGCTACCATGCCGAAGGAGGCGATTTGGTGGTAAAGTTGTGTGGATTTACCGTAAAAAGTGTAGGTCTCGCTCATGCGCAGACGCGTGCGGAGATGGGCTTCCCGTTAGGCCGAGTAGTCCACGGTCGCGGGTATCGTTTCCGGCTGCATCGAAAGGGCTTGCCGGGGACATCCGATCTTGTGTTTCCGGGGCGGCGGAAGGTCATCTTCGTACATGGCTGTTTCTGTCACCGGCACCCCGACCCCGGCCTGCAAGCTCGCCCGCCTGCCCAAGTCGCGCCTCGATTTCTGGAAACCAAAACTGGACGGGAACCGGGAGCGCGATCTACGCAACCAAGATGCCCTCACGGCGCTAGGCTGGGATTTTATGGTTGTCTGGGAATGTGAAATCCGCGAAAAGGAACGAGTAGAGAACAAGATAATCGACTTTGTGAGGAGGCCGGGCGCGTGAAAGCAATCGAGTTGTTCGCCGGGGCCGGTGGGCTGGGCATCGGCGTCTGCCGCGCCGGGTTCCAGCCCGTGCATATCGTGGAGCGAGACCGCTATTGTCGGGATACGATCCGCGAGAACGCCGCGAGTGGCGTCGCCCCTATCAGCGCATGGCCTCGCGAGATTGGCGGCGACGTGCGGGACGAGGATTTCACCGCTTTCGAGGGAGTCGCGGACCTCGTTTCGGGAGGCCCGCCCTGTCAGCCGTTCTCCCTCGGAGGCAAGCACGCCGCGCAGTCGGATTCGCGGGACATGTTCCCCGAAGCCGTCCGCGCGGTGCGGGAGACACGGCCCAGCGCCTTCCTATTCGAGAACGTCAAGGGACTGACGCGCGGGAGCTTCCGCAACTACCTCGAATGCGTCGTCCTTCAACTCCAGTATCCCGAGATCGTCCGCCGGGATGGCGAGGGCTGGGCGGATCATCTGCGCCGATTAGAGCGGCACCACACGAGCCGGAGGCGAAGCCGGGGCCTAGAATACCGCGTGGTCTGGAACGTCCTCAACGCGGCTGATTACGGGGTTCCGCAGCGGCGGGAGCGGGTATTCTTCGTCGGGTTTCGTGCCGACCTTGGATTGGAGTGGACA
>CALHLW010000047.1 GCA_938034615.1 uncultured Neomegalonema sp.
ATCGGTGATCGCCTTGGCATCGTCATGCTTGAGGTTCAGGCTGATCGCCCGCTTGCCCATATTGGCGACGATGGAATAGGCGGTGTGGTCGCCGTAGACCCCGCCGATCAGCCGCGCACAATCGCCGCCCTGCGGCTCGACCTTGATGACATCCGCGCCCTGTTGAGCCATCAGCATCCCGCAATAGGGACCGGCCAAACCCTGAGAGAGATCGACGACCTTCAGGCCTTCATAGGGTCGCTCGAAACTCACGACGCGCCCCGTTTTTTCAGCACCTCAAAAACGCGCGTGAAGTCCGATTGCGGGGGCAGGGTATCCTCGACGAGATTCCAGACCTCCGCCACGCGCTCGCCCATCATGTTCGATGTTCCAGCTTCCTGCACGAACTCGTTGTAGAGGCGAACGTCCTTGTTCAGCAGTTCGGCGAAGAACCCGGCGTCATAGGTGCCGGTCAGGATGCGGTTGGGGAACTTGTCGGCAATCGCCGTATTGTTGCCGGTCGAAACTTTCACCACATCGAGAATTTTCCCCATCTCGACGCCGTGGGAAAGCCCGAAAAGCACCGCCTCGGAAGAGGCAGCCATGGCGGTGGCCGACAGGAAGTTGTTGAGCAGCTTGACCGCTTGCCCCTGTCCCGGCTCGTCACCCACATGGAACGTGTTCTTGCTGAACAGGTCGAGGATGTGTTGGTGGCGATCCATCTCCGCCTTCGGACCACCCCAGATAACCGTTATCGAGGCCTTCAGCGCCCCTTGCCGCCCGCCACTGACCGGCGCATCGATGAAAGTCATCCCCACCCCGGTGATCGTGGCGGCGGCTTCCTTCGCAGCAGCCGGACCGATGGTGGACATATCGATGATCACCTTGCCCGCCACATCGGGCAACGCGGCAATCTCGGACGTCACCTCATTGACGATCTTGCCATCGGGCAAGGACAGAAAGATCGTGTCCGCTCCGGCAACGACTTCGGCGAGGCTTGCCTTCTCGGTGCCGCCTTCGGGCGTCAGCCCCGGCACCCGGTCATGGCAGAGCACCGGCGCCTCGCCCTTGCAGATAAAGGCGCACATGGGTTCCCCCATCTGACCAAGGCCAACGAATCCAATGGTTTTCGGAGAAGACATCTCAGACTTTCTCGTTGGTGTATTGTTTCAGCTCTAGCCGCGCGATCTGGTTCTGGTGGACCTCGTCTGGCCCGTCGGCCAGCCGGATCGCGCGCGCACGGGCATAGGCGTAGGACAGGCCGAAATCGCTGGAGACGCCCGCTGCACCGTGCGCTTGGATGGCCCAGTCGATCACCTGAGCCGCCATGTTCGGCGCGACAACCTTGATCATGCCGATTTCCTTGCGGGCTTCCTTGTTGCCGACCTTGTCCATCTTGTCTGCCGCCATCAGCGTCAGCAGACGCGCCTGATCGATCATGGCGCGGCTGTCGGCGATGCGCTGGCGCGTGACGCCCTGATCCGAGAGCAGCTTGCCGAAGGGTTTGCGTTGCAGGGCGCGGCGGCACATTTTCTCCAGTGCGACCTCTGCTTGCCCGATCATGCGCATACAGTGATGGATGCGCCCCGGCCCGAGGCGACCCTGCGCGATCTCGAAACCGCGCCCTTCACCCAACAGCATGTTGGAAACGGGCACGCGGACATTGTCGTAGATGATCTCTCCGTGTCCGTGGGGCGCGTCCGAGAAGCCGAAGACGGGGATCATGCGCTTGATCGTCAGGCCGGGGGTATCGCGCGGGACGAGGATCATGGATTGCTGTCGATAGGGGTCTTCGCCTTCCGGGTCGGTCTTGCCCATGACGATGAACAGCTTGCAGCGGTCATCGCCGGACCCGGAAGTCCACCATTTGTGGCCGTCGATCACATACTCATCGCCATCGCGCGTGAGGGTCAGGCTGATATTGCGGGCATCGGAGGAGGCGACATCCGGCTCGGTCATCGAGAAACACGACCGGATTTCACCCTTGAGCAGCGGCTCCAGCCACTCCTTCTTTTGCGCCTCGGTGCCGTAGCGCTCCAGCGTTTCCATATTGCCGGTATCGGGGGCGTTGCAGTTGAAAATCTCCGCTGACCATGGCGCGCGCCCCATGATTTCGCACAAGGGGGCATATTCCAGATTGGTCATCCCGCCTCCCTTGTTGCTTTCCGGCAGGAACAGGTTCCACAGCCCCGCCTCGCGCGCCTTGGGCTTCAGCTCTTCGATGATCGGGACCGCACCCCAGTTCTCCCAGTGCTCGATCCCGTAGCCCATGTCCTGAAGCTGTTTCTGATAGGTCGGCTCGTTGGGATAGACGTGCTCCTCCATGAAGGCGGTGAGGCGCGCCTTGAGGTCCGCGACCTTGGGGCTGAGATCGAAATCCATCTGTGTACTCTCCTTTGGTCCGGCTTACGCCCCGACAATGGTTGTGCCGCCATCGGCAACGATGACTTCGCCCGTGATGAACCGTGCAGCGGGGCCAGCCAGAAACGCCGCGAGGCCGCCGATATCATCCGGCTCGCCAAGGCGACGCACGGGGGTGCGCGCGATGCGGTCGGCGGAAAGCTCCGGGTTTTCCCAAAGCGCGCGGGCAAAATCGGTCTTCACCAGACCGGGCATTATGCAATTCACGGTGATGTTCCTTGGCCCCCACTCCACGGCCAGCGAGCGCACGACGCCGACATCTGCCGTTTTCGAGATGCCATAGGCCCCCAGCGTTGACGAACCGCGCAGGCCCCCGATGGAGGAAACGACGATGAAACTGCCGCCGCCTTGCTCGGCGATCAGCGGCATGGCGGTATTGGCGAACCAGATCGCGCTGTGCACGTTCGAGGTCATCACCTTGTCGAAGGCCTCGTCCGTCAACTCGGCCAGCGGGCCATAAACCGGGTTCACAGCAGCATTGGCGACGAAGATATCGACTCGGCCCCACTTGTCGTGTGCAGCCTTCACCAGCGCCTCGCACTGGTCACGCTTCGAGATGTTGCAGGCAACGGCAATGGCCTCGCCCCCCTTGGCGCGTACCTCCTTGACCGCCGCCTCACATGCTTCGATCTTGCGGCTGGCAATGGCAACCTTTGCGCCCATCATGGCGAGGTGATGGACGATCGACAAGCCGATGCCCTTGCTGCCGCCCGTGACGATGGCGACCTTGCCTTCCAGTGAGAATGGGTTTGTCATCAGGTCTTCTCCTCGTCAGCGATGCGTGCGGGTCGGGGCGGGGTCGCCCGCCATGCGCAGTTGCAGGCGGGTGCCGGTATAGGGATGCGCCTCGGCCACGTCCTCATTAAGTTCCACCCCGATGCCCGGCGCGGTGGGGGGGGATGATATGGCCGTCTTCCCATCGTATCGGGGTTTTCAGAATCTCGGCATGATTGATCGTGTAGACGACATCGTCCGCGTCGAATTTGCTGCCGTCATGGAAGACCACATCGTCGCGCAGATCGAACTCGACGACCGTATTGCTTTTCCATTCCCAGCCCGTTGCCAGCAATGGCTCGAACTCGCCGGATTGGAGATTATAGAGCACCAGGCCTTTGTGAATGTCGCAAAAAATATCCTGTCGATAGAGAAGGCCGCGAGCAGCAGAAGGCCGCTTGCAACCATCAAGGAATAGAGAACAATCCGGATTGCGCGAGGTTTCTCTTCTGAAGCGCGATGCACGAAGCCTGCCACTGGTTTTCGGATCACAGCGGAAAATAGGCGTGCCCTCCGTGTGACCCTTGAGAAGGTCACAAAATTGAACTTGGCGCTACGGCGAGCCGTGTGGTGCGCCTGAACCGGATGGGCGCGGCGCTCGAACCGAATGGAACGGGCCTCGAAGACGCATCATCCATGCGCATGTTGTGATCGCTTGCTTTTTTCCAGATAGAGCAGGGCTATGCTCGTCACTAGGACACCGGATAAAAGATAGAGCGAAGCTGCCCATAATCCGAAATGGACGGTGAGGGAGAGGCCGACGAGCGGTGCGAAGGCTGCGCCGAAAATCCATGATAGATTCGTCGAAAGCGCCGCGCCGGAATAACGATATTCCGCCTCATACCGGTTGGGGACGATTGCGCTGGCCTGTCCGTAGGTCAAGCCGAGCAAGGTGAACCCAAGCAGGATATAGATGGCCGGATAGGTTTCGAGCGTGCCTATCGTCAGGCACAGACCGATGATCGAGAGGGTGCTGATCCACATCACGAAACGCTTGTTGTAGCGATCCGCGAGCACACCCGAGAGGATCACGGTGCAGACGGCCAAGGCACCGCCCAGCAATTGCAGAAGCAGGATTTCCGCAATCGGTTGCTCCGTGTACAAAATCGCATACCCCAGCGGGAATACCGTAACCATGTGGAACAGCGCATAGCTCGCCAATGGAATGAACGCCGAGGCCAGGATGGGGCGTCCCTGAGTTTTGATAAGCTCAACGATAGGGGCAGATTGGATGCTTCCCTCACTCGCACCGAAGTCGGTCGAGAGCAGGCGGACCCGCGCGAAGAGCGCGACGACATTGACCGCCATCACCGCGAAGAAGGCGAATCGCCAACCGTAATTGATGAATTCGTCGGCGGTGAGAAAGCCGGTCAGAACGTAGAAGATCGAGGCCGCAACACAGAATCCGATTGGGCCCCCCAGTTGGGGCACCATGGCATAGAGGCCTCTACGATGGGCCGGTGCGGCACTTTGAAGCTGGAGGGTAATGCCATCCCACGCCCCGCCGAGTCCGATGCCCTGTGTGAATCGCAGGCCCGCCAGCGCAATCGGGGCGGCCCAGCCGATTTTCTCGTAGCCGGGCAACAGGCCGATAGCCACAGTCGAGGTGCCAAGAATCATCAAAGCCAGAATCAGGCGGCCCGTCTTGCCGATCTTTCGCTGTACTGCCTGGCCCGCAAAGGCGGCGAGGGGGCGGGCCAGAAAAGCCAATGAAAACACCGCAAACGACAGCAATGTCCCGGTTACGGGATCGACCATCGGGAAAAACAGGGTCGGGAAAACCAGCGCCGAGGCAATCGCATAGACGAAGAACCCGAAATAGTCCGTGACGCGGGCCATGATGACCGTCGTGACGACTTCATCGATGGTGGCGGACTGAACCGTGGCCGGTTGATGAGTTTGCATGTCGCCTCGCCTTTTGCCCGCCGCTCTACCGCGAACATATTCCGGTTCCTTCGCAAGGAAAGCAATGTCGCATGGTGATGCTCTTGAAAATTGCTAGTATCGACGCAGGATTGGGTTCTAGGCGACCCGGAGTGGCTCGGCACTTTCAAGATCGGAAAAAATGGAATGCGTATGAAAGCATGTCGTTCGGTTGCCGCTGTCATGATGGCGTTCATGTTCTCCGGCTGTGATCTGGTGGTGTTCAACGCATCCGGTGATGTTGCCGCGCAGCAGGGAGACCTCATCATCTATTCTACCGTGATGATGCTGTTGATCATCCTGCCCGTCCTTGCCCTGACTATCTTCTTCGCCGTCAAATACCGGGAGAGCAACACCGAGGCGTCCTATGACCCGGACTGGGATCATTCGATCAGTCTCGAAGTCATCGTCTGGTGCGTGCCGCTTGCTATCATCATCTGTCTGGCCGGGTTGACCTGGGTGGCGACCCACAGGCTCGATCCGTATGAGTCTCTGCCCCGCATCAGCGCCGAGACGGCGATTGACGAGAACGTCGAGCCGATGGTGATCCAGGTCGTGGCAATGGACTGGAAATGGGTGTTCCTCTACCCCGAATATGACATCGTCACGGTCAATGAGGCCGCCACCATCGTGGACAGGCCGGTCGAGTTTCAGATCACGTCGACCACCGTAATGACCGCGTTCCACATTCCTGAGATGGCCGGGATGATCTATGCGATGCCCGGTATGCAGACGGAACTGAACGCCGTGCTGAACGCGCCGGGCAGGTTTCCCGGTCAAGCGTCACACTACAATGGCGCGGGCTTTTCGCTGATGAATTTCGAGATGGAGGCCTTCGAGACCGAAGCAGGGTTCGAGGAATGGGTCGAGACGGTGCGTGAGGCGGCGCCGACATTCGACCGCGCCGCCGCCATCGCGCTGGACGTGAAGAGCATCGATCACCCGGTCGAATACTATTCCGGGATCGGAGACGGATTGTGGGATCGTATGCTGAATCTGTGCCTCGCCGAAGGCACGATCTGCATGAACGACATGATGATGGTCGATGCCTTGGGCGGCGGCGGCCTCGATGGCCTCTATAATCGTGAGATGTTTGCCGGGATCTGCTCGGCAGACGACCCGTGGGCGCTGATGAAACTCATCAAGCCCGAGATGGCGGCACGCTCGGAACAACTCGTCAAAGCAATCATCCCGCCGATCCCCGGCGCATCGCCCTTCCAATCCCTGACAACGGTGGAATGATACTGCATGGCTGAACCCGGTGAACTCTACCCGACGGCTGGCGCTCTCGTCGCGGATCCGATCTTCGGAAAACTGACCTGGGGCGTATTTTCGTTCCTGCATGACCCCATCGTGATGGTGACCTTTATCGGCACCGTCATTCTGGGGGCGGTCGTCTTTGGATTGCTGATCTACTACAGGCTGTTGGGGTATCTTTGGACCGAGTGGTTCACCTCGGTCGATCACAAGAAGATCGGGATCATGTACATGGTCCTCGCCACGATCATGCTGATCCGGGGCTTTTCGGATGCGTTGCTGATGCGTGGGCATCAGGCGCTGGCCTCGGCGGGGTTGGTGGGATACCTGCCACCCCACCACTACGATCAGATATTCACCGCCCATGGCGTGATCATGATCTTCTTCGTGGCGATGCCGTTCATCACCGGCTTCATGAACTATGTCATGCCGCTTCAGATCGGTGCGCGGGATGTGGCCTTCCCGTTCCTTAACAATTTCAGCTTCTGGCTGACGATGTCAGGCACGGTTCTTATTATGGCATCGCTGTTCGTGGGTGAGTTCGCGGCGACGGGTTGGCTGGCCTATCCGCCGCTATCGGACCTGACCTACAGCCCCGGCGTGGGGATGGATTACTATCTCTGGTCGCTCAATATCGCGGGGATCGGGACGACGCTATCGGGCATCAACCTGATCGTCACCATCGTAAAGATGCGCGCGCCGGGCATGAGTTGGATGAAGATGCCGATCTTCACTTGGACGACGCTATGCACCAATGTGCTGATCGTCGCGACCTTCCCGGTCCTGACCGCCACGCTCGCCCTGTTGACGGCGGATCGCTATCTCGGCACCGCCTTCTTCAATACCGAGCTGGGCGGCAGCCCGATGATGTATGTTAATCTCATCTGGATATGGGGGCACCCGGAAGTCTATATCCTCATCCTGCCATTGTTCGGCATCTTCTCGGAGATCGTGCCAACCTTCAGCAACAAGCGGCTGTTCGGCTATACCTCGATGGTCTATGCGACCTGCGTCATCACGATTCTCAGCTATATCGTCTGGCTGCACCACTTCTTCACCATGGGGGCAGGGGCGAGTGTGAACTCGTTCTTCGGGATCACGACGATGATCATCTCGATCCCCACGGGGGCCAAGATCTTCAACTGGCTGTTCACCATGTACAAGGGCCGCATCCGGTTCGAGGTGCCGATGCTGTGGGTCATCGCCTTCATGCTGACCTTTACCATCGGCGGCATGACCGGGGTTCTGCTCGCCATACCGCCCGCTGATTACGTGCTGCATAACTCGCTGTTTCTGGTGGCGCATTTCCACAATGTCATCATCGGCGGCGTGATGTTCGGCATCTTTGCGGGGATCACTTTCTATTTCCCCAAGGCGTTCGGCTTCAAGCTCGACCCGTTCTGGGGCAAGGTCAGCGTCTATTCGTGGTTCTTCGGCTTCATCTTCGCCTTTGCGCCGCTGTATATTCTCGGTCTGATGGGCGTTACGCGGCGGCTGAGCCAGTTCGAGGATACAGCCTATGCGGGGTATTTCATCACCGCGGCATTTGGCGCGCTGTTGATCCTGCTGGGTATCGTCGCCTTCATCATCCAGGTCGCCGTGTCGATCCGCAACCGCGAGGCGCTGCGCGATACGACGGGCGATCCGTGGGGCGGGCGTACGCTGGAATGGGCGACGACCTCGCCGCCACCCTATTACAACTTCGCGTTTCAGCCCCGTGTTTACGAGCGCGATGCCCTGTCGCACATGAAGCGGATCGGGGTCGTGACGCCGACGGAGGGCTATTCCCCAATCCACATGCCGCGCAGCACGGCCTCGGGCATCATCATATCGGGATTTATGACGGTCATGGGCTTTGCCCTGATCTGGCATATCTGGTGGATGGCGGCTCTGGGCTTCTTCGGCGCGCTGCTCTACGGCATCGGGCATACCTTTAACTACAACCGCGACTACTACGTGCCCGCCGACGAGGTCGCGGCGATTGAGCGCGGAACGCCGTATCCGGGGGCAGCCGAGTAATGACACCGACCGCAGACATCGCACCCTATGGCACCGTAGCGGGGCCGAATGACTTCTACGTGATTGATGATGGGAAGGATCACGGCCCCCACGAGACTGGCACGATCCTTGGATTCTGGCTCTATCTGATGAGCGATTGCCTGATTTTCGGCATACTCTTCGCGGTTCATGCTGTGCTGGGCCAGAACTACGCCGCAGGCCCCGCCCCCGCAGATCTGTTCGATCTCGGCGATATCCTGATTGCCACCTTCGCCCTGCTGTTCTCGTCGATTACCTACGGGTTCGCGATGATCGCGATGCATGAGGGCAATCAGCGGCTGATGACGATCTGGCTGCTCGTTACCGCCGTGTTCGGGATGATCTTCCTCGGCATGACGCTGGCGGAGTTCTCGCACCTGATCCATATCGGCGCGACCCCGATGGCCAGCGCGTTCCTGTCCTCATTCTTCATACTGGTCGGAACCCATGCGCTTCATGTGATGGCTGGCACGATCTGGCTGTTCGTCCTGCTCGTCCAGATGCAAACGCACGGCCTCACTGCCGAGAACAAGCGTCGCATGATGTGCCTCAGCCTCTTCTGGCACTTCCTAGACCTGATCTGGATCGCCGTTTTCTCCTTCGTTTACCTGACCGGAGTCGTGCTATGAGCGATAAAGAGGGTCATGGGACGTATAGATCCTACCTAATCGGTTTTGGCCTGTCGGCATTTCTGACGTTGATCCCGTTCGCGTTGGTCATGTCGGGGGCCGAAATCGGTGTGCCCTTCATATTGGCGGTCGTCTTCGTCTTCGGCGCGGCGCAGATCATGGTCCATATCATCTACTTCCTGCATGTGGGGTTGAAGGTCGAAGATGGATGGCAGGTCATGTCGATGGTTTTCACTGTCGTTCTGGTCGTCGTCGTGCTGGCCGGGTCGATTTGGGTGATGTTCCATCTGCATGAAAACATGATGCCCGCCCATGAGCAGATCGAGCGGGTCCGCAACCTGCCGTGAGTACCCGGCTGACCGCATCGCGTGCGCTCTGGGTCGATCTCGCATTGCTTGCTGCTGCCGGAGCCTTGCTGGTGGCCATGGTAAGCCTCGGCAATTGGCAGATGCGGCGGCTGGTGTGGAAGACCGACCTGATCGAGCGGGTGGACGCGCGGGCGTTTGCCGAGCCGGTGCCTTTGCCTGCTGGCCCGGTGACGGAGGAGGGCGATGCTTATCGGCGGCTGAGTGCGACCGGCACCTATCTGCATGATCGCGCCGCGCGGGTGAAGGCCGTCACCGCGCTGGGGCCGGGATTCTGGCTGATGGTGCCCCTGCGAACGGAGGGCCGGATTCTGTGGACCAACCGGGGTTTCGTGCCGACCGGGACAAACCGCGTGGGCCTCTATCGGCCGGTCGGCGCGGTGCGGGTCACGGGATTGCTGCGGCTCAGCGAGGTGGGTGGCACGCTGCTGGAGGACAATGACCCGATTGCTGGCCGTTGGGTCTCGCGCGATGTGGCGGCCCTGACCGATGCCGCCGGATTGCTTGAAGCGTTGCCCTATTTCGTCGATGCCGATCACGAAGGGGCTGCGACTGACTGGCCGCGCGGGGGCTTGACGCAAATCACCTTTCGCAACACGCATCTCGCTTATGCGCTGACATGGTATGCCATGGCGGCGCTGTTCCTGGGCGGCATGATCGTCGTGATCCGCAGCCGCATCAATGGGACTGCCTGAACGCTACGCCTGCGTGCGCAGCATTCGGGCGGGATTGACCGCGACGATGCGGGCCAGAAAGAAGACACACGCCACCAGCGTCGCGGCGATACCGAACCCTGCGACGAACAGTGCGGGCAGAATCGCGGGCCTGAAATCCGTCTCGAAAACGTAGCTCGTCACGCCCCATCCCGCTGCCATGCCCAGCGCAATCGCGGGCAGGGCGGTGGCGATGCCGAGGGCGAGGTACCGCAGGAAGGATGCGCGCAGGATCGTGCCCCGCGTTGCACCCAGTGTCTTGAGCACCGCCGCCTCGTGGGTCGCCCGTCCCTGTGCTGCCGCCGTCACCCCGATCAGGACGATCAGCCCCGACAGGATCGTCGTGGCCGAGGCCGCGCGCACGGCATCGGCCAGCTTGTTCAGAAGCGTACGCGTGCGCGCGATGGCCTCCCGTACCGGAATCGCAACGGCGGAAGGGAAGTCCTTGGCGAACAGACGAGTCAAACGCCCTTCCTCGCCCGCCCCCGCATATACGGTCGCGATATGGCTGTGTGGAGCGGCGCTGAGGCTCGCAGGGTTGAAGACCATCGTGAAATTCAGGCCCATGCGCCGCCATTCAACTTTGCGGAAGCTGGCGACCCGTGCCGTCAGATCGCGGCCCAGCACGTTGACCGTGATCGTGTCGCCGATCTCCAGCCCCATCTGCCGCCCTTCCTCGTCGATGAAGGAAACCAGTGGCTCGCCCTTGTAATCGGCGGACCACCATTCGCCTTCGGTCAGGGTCGTGCCCTCGCCGGGCTCCGTCTCGTAGGTCAGGCCCCGATCTCCGCGCAGCATCCAGCGCGCTTCAGGGGCCAGTTTTGCGGGGTCGGCACGTTCCCCGTTGATGCCAGTGATGCGGCCCCGCAGCATGGGGGCGGTGTCGACCTTTTCGATGGCTGTGTCGCTCTGCGCCGTCTTTACGAAGGCATCGCGTTGGGTCGCGGGAATGTCGAGATAGAAAAAGGCCGGGGCTTCCTCGCTGACATCGCCGTCGATCATGCCGCGCAGGTTGGAATCGATCTGGCCGATGGTGGCGAGCAGCGTCAGACCCAGCCCCATGGCCAGCATCACGCCCGTCGTCTCTCCCCCCGGTCCGCCGATCCCGGCCAGCGCAAGCCGCAGGGCAGGGCGTCCATGGGTCGGCCCCCGCCGTCGCGACAGCCAGCGCGCACCCCAGCGGACGAGCTGTGCCAATGCCGCAAAGACCAGCAGCGCGACGACCAGCCCGGCGATGAATCCGCCGCCCAGCATCGCATTCTCCGCAAACACTACCGCCGCCCCGGCCAGCACGGCAAACAGAACGCCGCTCACTACCAGATAGGGCCAGCGGGGCAGCCGTCGCTGTGTTCCCGCCGTCTCGCGGAACAGGATCGCCGCTTGTGTGTCGCGCGCCACCGCCAGCGGCCAGAGCGAGAACAACATGGCCGTCAGTGCGCCATAGGCCGCCGCTTGCACCAGCGCACCGGGATACACCCCAAATTGCGCGGGCACCGGCAGGCTTTCTGCCAGAAACGGCGCGAGCAGCAAGGGCACTCCGCCGCCGATCAGTAGCCCGATGGCGATGCCAAGCAACGTCAGCAGCCCGATCTGGATCAGATAGATCGACAGCACCGTTCCTCCGCTGGCACCGAGCGCGCGCAGGGTGCCGATGGTTGTCGTCTTGCGTTCGAGATACCCCCGCGTCGCCGCCCAGATGCCGACCCCGCCGACCGCCAATGCAGCCAGCCCGACAAGCACCAGAAAACGGCCGATCCGCTGCACCATCCGCGTCGTGCGCGGGTCCGGGTCGCGCAGGTCGCGCCAGCGCCAGCCGGTCTCAGGCAGGTCAGTTTCGCTGCGCAGTTTTAGCGCAGAGGCGGTGTCGTCTGGGGCGAGCAACAGTCGATAATAGACGCGGTATAGGCTGCCCGGCTGTAACAGCCCCGACCCCTCCAACGCATCGCGTTTGACAAGCAGGCGCGGCCCAAGGGCCAGCCCTGCCGTCTGACGATCCGGTTCCTCGGCGATCACTCCGCGCAAGGTGACACTGGTCGTTCCGAGGCGAAGGGCATCGCCAATTTCGAGATCCAGCCGGTCGAGCAGCGCTTGCTCTGCCACCGCGCCGTAGGCCCCGTCCCGCCGCGACAGCGCCGTTTCGGGGGCCTCGCCGCTTTCCAGTCTCAGCGCGCCGACGAGGGGGTAGGGCGCATCGATGGCTTTCACCTGTGCCAGCGCCGTTTCACCACCGGGCGCGCCGACCATGCCGCGGAAACCCACGATTTCGGACAGGGCTGCGGATTCCGCCTCTATCCACGCCCGCTCCTCGGGCGTCGCGAATCTGTGCGTGAGGCGCAGTTCGACATCGCCGCCGAGAATGGCGCGGCCATTCGACTGCAACCCGGCGGTAAT
The DNA here is from genome assembly GCA_938034615.1 of uncultured Neomegalonema sp. GTDB lineage: Bacteria > Pseudomonadota > Alphaproteobacteria > Rhodobacterales > Rhodobacteraceae > JAHDDY01. Next base: position 12,490 of record CALHLW010000047.1, read on the forward strand.
CGCGCCCGTGACCGAGCCGACCCCCGCGATGGCCGCGACGCCGATGGCGAGGCAGGCGAGAAAGATGCGAAAACTTTTCAGCGACCCGCGAAGGTCGCGCAGGGCCAGCCGCCATGAAAGCGCGAGAGACCCCATCACGCAGCCACGCCGCGTGCGTCGTCGATGATCTGGCCATCCGCCATCCGCAAGACCCGCTGACAGCGCCGCGCGAGCGTCTCGTCATGGGTGACGAGGATCAGGGTCGCCTTTTCAGCGTCGCTTCCTTCGCGCAGGGAAAACAGCAGATCGATGATCGTATTGCCGGTGCTGCTGTCCAGATTGCCCGTCGGCTCGTCGGCCAGCAGGATCGACGGCCCCGGCACGGTCGCGCGAGCCAAGGCAACGCGCTGTTGCTCGCCGCCCGACATCTGGGCCGGATAATGATCGACCCGCGATCCGAGGCCCACGCCCTCCAAAGCCGTGCGTGCGCGTCCAAAGGCATCGCGTGAACCCGCCAGTTCCAGCGGCACGGCGACGTTTTCCAGCGCGGTCATCGTAGGGATCAGGTGGAAAGACTGGAACACGATCCCCATCTTGTCGCGACGGAACAGCGCAAGGGCATCTTCATCCATCGCGCCATACTCTTGACCGAAGGCTGCGATAGAACCGGATGAGACCCTCTCCAGCCCACCCATCAGCATCAGGAGACTCGATTTGCCCGACCCCGAAGGACCGACGATCCCAACCGTTTCCCCCGCCCCGATGGACAGCGAGAGATCGTGCAGGATGTCTACCGGGCCTGCATTGCCGTCGAGGGTCAGGGAAACCCTGTCCAGATGGATCGCGGGCTGGGTCACGATGATGTCTCCTGCGGGGGCGGTTGTTCCACGCTTAGATGCATCGTGGCGGGCGGTATTCAAATGGCTGATTGCACCCGTCCTTCTCGCAATGGTCATCGCCTCGCCCGGCCATGCCGAAGACAAGCCGTTGCGCGTCGTCGTCTTCGGCGACAGTCTCGCGGCGGGATATGGTCTGTTGCCCGATGACGGGTTTTCCGCCCGGTTGCAGGATTGGGCAGACGAAGCCCTCAACAGGCCTGTCACCGTCGAGAATGCGGGCGTTTCGGGCGATACGACCGCCGGAGGGCTGGCGCGTCTCGACTGGACGTTGGGGGGCAACCCGCCCGATGCGCTGGTGCTGGAGCTCGGTGCAAACGACGCGCTGCGCGGCATCGACCCCGCCGAGACCCGCGCGAACCTGACCGCCATTCTCGACAAGTTGGCCGAGGCGAAGATCGAGGTGCTGCTGGCCGGAATGCTCGCCCCGCGCAATATGGGGGCAGATTATGTCACGGCGTTCGAGGCCATCTACCCCGACCTGGCGGCAGATCACGATATCGTCTACATGCCGTTCTTTCTGGAGGGCGTCGCGGGCGACCCTGCGCTGAACCAAGACGACGGCATCCACCCGAACACAGAGGGAGTCACCCGCATGATCGCCACGATAGCGCCGTTCATGGAGACGCTGATCGAAAAGGCGACAAGCGAGTAGATCGAGGGTGTGGAGACACGCCGATGCTTGTCAGATCATTCGATTCACAACATTGGCCAGAATTCGGGAGACGTTGTTCGCGCCGCCGTTTTCCAACAGGCTGCCACAGAACGTGATCGAGCCGACCGAGAAGACAGCACCTCCCTTCGGCAGATCGAAATAGATCATGTCGGCCCGCAGCAGGTCTTCGACCGGCTCTCCTGCCCAGTTCGTGATGTGGGTGAGCTGTTCCTCCGGCACGAGTATGAAGTCCTCGCCATGCCCTTCGGAGCGGGCCAGCACGACCGCATTCTCCGGTGACCCGAGGCGCGGTTCGAAGCGGTCGAGTTCGAACCCTGCCGCACCCCCGCCGCAGAGACCGAAATTGCCGATGATATCGTCTTCGACACCATCGAATACCCAATCATAGGCCGGGTCTTTGCAGGCGCGGCGATAGTAGGAGCCGTTGAAGGCCCCTTGAGCGACGAATCCGATGCCTGCGAGCATCTGCGGTGGTCGTCCACTGCGCCGCCATAGCCCGCCATAAGCCCCGTCGAAGGCGTTGTAGTATTCTCCCGGCTCTGCCGCCCAAGCGCGTAAGCCGCCCTCGGCCCGGCGAATTTCGATCATGCTGTCATTCTCGGCATGGATCGCGACGCGCCAATAGAAGCCGTTGCCGCCGAGATAGAGCAAGTTGCCGCCGCCGTCGCGATAGGCTTGCAGGGCGTCAAGCGTCTCCAGCGTGTGGTACTCGGGATGTGTCGTCGTCGTCACCGCGTCATAACCGGCGATGGCTGCGACGCCCTCTTCGTGCAATTCCCGGTCGGTAATGACGTCGTAATCGACGCCCTGTCGGTGCAGCCATGTGATCAGGTGACTGTCCGCTTGAAAATGGCGCAGGCCCGATCCCTCTCCCGATCCGAATGTAAGGTATCCGGGGCGCAGGTTGAACAGCGGGCGACGATGGGAGGCATGGCAGATGCCCGACCCATCGGGATGAAAGTTGTAAGTCGAGAGGCCGTATTCCGAGTGCTCCGCCGGGTTGTGGCGATAGGCGTCCCATGCCGCAATACGATCTTTCCATGATGGCTCGAAATCGGGGCGTGCATGGTTGCCGTAGACGGCATAAGTAAACGTCGGGATCAGAACACAGAGTTTCGCGCGTGGCTTCGCCTTCGGCGCGCAGACCCAGAAGGGCATCGCGTCCTCGGCCCCGCCGGACTCGATCCGCATGACATAGATGCCCGAGGGCATGTCGTCCGGGATCGTGAAGGTGAAATCGGTTTCCCACCCGAAATCGTAGATATCGTCCTCGTGGAAATGGATCGCGGCGTAGTGGTCGGGGGCATGACGCCAACAGTGTTCGCTGCCATCCCATCGCGACCCCGCCATCCCTCGTGCCGGAAAATTGACCAGCGTTGCATGGAAACCGTTCGGGCCGGTATCGATGGCCATCGTGGTCGGGATGCCCTGCGTGAAATCCCACGCAGCCACGATTGCGCCATCGCAACGGATTTCCGGGGTCTGGATCTTGCCGTTGAAATGCTCGATCGCGCGGCCCTCTGCCAGCCGCGCGCCGATGGTGGCCTGAGCATCCGTATCGTCACGCGATGTGATCTCGCCGCGCACCGCCGTCGCCACGCCGTTGTCCAAGGGTACCTGGGCGATCTCGATAGCCGTGTCGGTGATTCTTGCCTCCAGCCGATGCCATTCGCGCAGCTTCAGGGGTATCGCTGTACTCACAACCGTATTGCCAAGGCGAATCGCCGCCGCACCCGCTTCATCGATGAATAATGTGATCGCGCCCACCCCGAGCACTGCCTGCGGAGCCGCTTTCGCAAGCATGGGGAACACGATTGCACTCAGGCTTGCTTGTCCCTGTAGGCGCATTGTCTTTTCCGTCACGGCATAGGAGCCGGGATGGAACGCCTGATGCCGTGCGGTGACAGTCCGTGGCTCAAACCATTCCCTTGCACATTCCTCGATGATGCCCGGTCCTTCGGGGTTCGGATCGGCGCAGATCGAGCGCATGAGCTGCGCATCTACTGGCGCGCCCGTCGTCGAGGAGAGTTTGAACGCAATCGTTTCTCCGCCGCGAAGCGAAAGGCGATCCGTATATCCCAAGAGGGCGATGTCGTCGTGCGGGTCAGTCATATCTTCTCGATTGACCCAACGAGCCGGAAAACACAACGGGGTTCAGCATCGCTCCGTCCTCGGGCAGGCTGACGTCACCAGCCGAAAAAATCATGAGCCAATTAATCGAAACAGGAATCATTCTGAACCGCGCCGGGTTTGCCGGAGGCTTCACTTCTTGAGAGGGTGAAGCGATGGAAGCGAAGAAGAAGACATCGAAACGATCAGAGCGCGGATGGGGTTTTCGTCAATGTCTACCGCCTTTCCGATTACGACGATGCCTGTAGGGGCCTCATTCGAAGCGGGTGAGACGTCCCATCGCCGCCCGACGACCTGAATGACCTTTCTCGCGCCGCCGATATCCTCGACAAAACCCTTCGCGCGGACCAAGGCGAGCAGAGGATCGGCAAGGCCACGGGCCAAGGCTTCGGCATCGACCGGCGCGTCAAATGGGAAAGACAGGGTACGAAACCCGTGGCTATGCGGGGCTGCGGATGCTGGCTCGGTCGGCACCTGCCCATCGAAACTGCGCAAAAGAATCTCCGGAGGCAGCGCGCCATGCTGCGCGGCGATCACCTCTGCGCGCCCCGACGCCTTGCGCAAATGCTCTTCGATCCCGCCAAGGCGGCCTGCCTCCACCAGATCGCTCTTGTTCAACACGATCAGGTCGGCATCCTCGATCTGCCGCTGGATCGTGTCGGCGATGTACGTATCGCGGACCTGCTCCATCACCGTTTCCGCATTGCACAGGGTCACGATCCCGTCGAGCGCATAGCCTTGCAACAGCGACACCGACGCAGCAATGGCACCGGGCAGGGCCACGCCGCTCGATTCCAGCAGCACATGATCGGGCGCAGGGTCGAGCGCGGCCATGTCCATCAGGGCCAGCGTCAGGTCATTGCCATAGCTGCAACAGACGCACCCGCCCGAAATGCTAATGATATCATCGTCCTGCGCCTCGATCAGGTCTTCGTCGATGGGCAGATCGCCGAACTCGTTGACCAGCACCGCCAGCCGCCGCCCGTCTGCATGGCGCAGAAGGTGGTTCACCATGGTCGTCTTGCCGGAGCCGAGATACCCCCCGATGATCGTAAGTGGCAGGGCCATGTCAGGCGGAATGGGCCGTGGCTTCGAAGACCCGCCCTCCCTGAACCGTCCCCCAGACCCGCACATCCTTGAGGTTTTCGCCGCCGATTTCGGTCGGGTCATCCTCCAGAACCGCCAGATCGGCACGTTTCCCGGCCTCTATGGACCCGATCTCGCCATCGAGTTTCAGCGTATAGGCGGCCCCGAGCGTGATTGCGTGGAGCGCGTCCTCCACCGGAATTTTCTCGTATTCGCCCTGCACCCGCCCCGAGGCGGTCAGCCGGTTCACCGCGCACCATGCCGTGAACAGCGGCGCGAGCGGCGTAATGGGGGCGTCAGAATGGATCGCCATCGGCAACCCGTTCGCCAGCGCCGTGCGGCAGGCGTTCATGCGCTCCGCCCGCTCCGGTCCGACGGTCAGATTGTAATGCTCGTCACCCCAGTAGAAATGGTGGTTCGCGAAGAGGTTCACGCACATCCCGAGCTTGGCCATGCGGCGGAACTGGGCAGCATCGGCAAGCTGACAATGTTGCAGCGTGAAGCGGTGATCGGGCGAGGGATGCTTGCGCAGCGCCGTCTCAAGCAATTCGATGGCAAGCTGCGTCGCCTCGTCGCCATTCGTATGGGTGTGCACATGCACATCGGCAGCCAGCGCGCGCTCGTAGGTTTCGAGCAATTGCTCCGGTGGGACGTACCACAGCCCGTTCGGCGCGCCGTTGAAATACCCCGGCCAGCGCATTCGCGCCGAGAACCCCTGTATCGAGCCATCCGCGACCACCTTGACCATCCCGAGGCGCAGCCGGTCGGTGGCTTTCCTGCGGAGCGCGACGGCATTGTCGATCAAGTCCGCCGCCGTCAGCCCCTGAAAGAAACGCAGCGGCACGACGCGGGCCGGGAAATCCTCCTTCGCCGTGACGTCGAGCATCATGTCCACCGCTTCATCCGTCAACCGCGCGGCAAGATCGGTAACGGTCGTCACGCCCGCCTGCACGCAGAGCTTGCCGAAATCGCGCAACCCCCGCTCGTCGCAGGCCAGCATGTCGCGGTCGAACCCGATATGCACGCTCGCCGGGGTCATCACGTCCGGCCCTTTCAACTCGCCGGTCGGCAGGCCGTCTTCACCCAGCGGTACGCCGGGGTGGTTGATCCCCGGTCGCAGCAGACCGGCCAGTTCCAGTGCCTTCGAGTTGACGTTCATGATGTGACAGGAGGCATGGACCACCCCGATGGGGCGGGTTGATGAAACTTTGTCGAGATCGGCGCGGCTGACCTTGCGATTGTCGAAATAGATCGGGTCGAGCTGAAACCCCTTCAGCGGGGCCTCCGGATCATCGAGCGCCTTTTCGGCCTCCGACAACCGGTCCAGCACGGCATCGACGCTGCGCAGACCTGCCCATTGCTTCCCGTCAGGGTCGGTCCGGTCGAAGAACCCGCAATAGACGTAGCGCCAGAAGACCCCCTCCATCGTATGGGCATGGCCCTCGACCAGCCCCGGCATCAGCACCTTGTCGGCAAACCGCTCATCGAGCGTATGATCACCCCAGCGCGCCAGTTCCTCCAGCGTGCCCGCCCCCAGAATACGCCCGTCGCGCACAGCCACATGGGAGGCGGTCGGACGCGCCGGATTCATCGTGATGATCTTCCGTGCTGCATAGATCGTCGTCATCGGTCTCTTCCCCCAGCTTGCGGCCTTCGGGCATTGCCCTCGCCGCAAAAACATGCCGTAGTGTCATCAACACATCGGTTAACCTGCACAGTGCAGCGTGTCATCCACGCGCCTGAAGATGCAAGAGCCGACGTGCCGGGAGAAAACATTCGGGGGAGAAAGACCCATGAAACATCTGCTTTCACTGACGACGGCGCTCGTCCTGACGACAGGGCTGGCCGCACCCTTCGCACAGGCCGACGAGCCGAAAAAGGGCGGCACGCTGGTCATGGCGATCCAGCAGACGCCGCGCCACCTGAACCCCGCCGTCCAGTCGGGCACGGCCACGGGACAGCCGGGCGCACAGCTTTTCGCGGCCCCGCTGCGCTATGACGAAGGCTGGAACCCGCAGCCCTATCTGGCAGAGACGTGGGAAATTTCGGAGGATGAGCTGTCGGTGACGCTCAATCTCGTGAAGGGTGCGAAATTCCATGACGGCGAGCCGATCACATCCGAGGACGTGGCCTTCTCCATCGACACCGTGAAGGCGAACCACCCCTTCAAATCGATGTTCGCCCCGGTCGAGAGCGTCGAGACGCCCGACGAGCACACCGCGATCCTGCGCCTCTCGAAGCCGCACCCCGCGCTGATGCTCGCCATGTCGTCGCAGCTTCTGTCGATCATCCCCAAGCATATCTACGGCGACGGGCAAGACCCCAAGGCTCACCCGCGCAACGGGCAGGACGTGGTCGGCTCCGGCCCGTTCAAATTCGTGGAATACACCAAGGACCAGCATGTCATCCTCGAACGCAACGACGACTATTTCATCGAAGGGCTGCCCTATCTCGACAAGATCGTCATGCGGGTGATGAAGGACGGCTCGGCCCGGACGATTGCGCTCGAAAACGGCGAGTTGCATATGTCCGGCTTCGAGCAAGACCCGCTGAACCTCGTGCGCCTGAAGAAGAATGACGACCTGACCGTCTCGGATAAGGGATATGGGGCCATCGGCCCGATCAACTGGCTGGCCTTCAATACGCAGGCCGACGGCCCGACCTCCGACCCCGCCGTGCGCAAGGCCATCGCCTATGCGGTCGATACGGATTTCATGCTCAAGGCGCTGATGCGCGGGACGGCCAAGCCGTCGAAGACCGGCATCCACCCGGACAGCCCGTTCTATGACGATACCGTCGAGGATTACAAACTCGACATCGACAAGGCCAACAAGCTGCTGGACGATGCGGGCTACGAGAAGGGCGCGGACGGTATGCGCTTCGGCCTCACCGTCGATTACGGCTGGCCGACCGTGAAGCCCCCGGCGGAATACATGAAGCCCGCGCTCAAGAAGATCGGTATCGACGTGACCGTGCGCGCCTCACCGGACTTTCCGACATGGTCGAAGCGCATCTCGAACCACGAGTTCGACATGACCATCGACAACGTCTTCAACTGGGGCGATCCGGTGATCGGGGTGCACCGCACCTATTCGAGCGACAACATCAAGAAGGGCGTCATCTGGTCGAACACGCAGCAGTATGCCAATGACCGCGTGGACGAATTGATGGAGCTGGCGGGATCGACGAACGACATCGAGAAGCGCAAGGAATACTACAAGGAGTTCCAGCAGATCATCGCCGATGAGCTGCCGCTCTATCCGCTCTTCCCGTCGCCGTATCACACGATCTCCGGCGCGAATGTGGGCAACCCGCCCGACTCGATCTGGGGTACGTCGCATCCGCTCGACAGGGTGTACCTGAAGGATTGAGGATCGTGAGCGGTCCTCAAGTTCGGAATGCGCAACAACGCTGCGCGCCCCACCCTCGATCCCTCCCCGTATACGGGGAGGGAGGCGATATTGGTGAAGCCGGTACGATCGGGCTCCCGCCCCGCTTGCGGGGACGGCTGGGGTGGGGTGCGCCCAAAGGGCGCATCTGTTCTTTCGGGGAATCGCAGACCCCATGAACCTTCTCCGCATCCTCCTGACCCGCATCGGCTACGGGTTGATCCTGCTGCTCGCCGTGCTGGTCCTCAACTTCACGCTCATCTCCATCGCCCCCGGCGATATCGCCGACTCCATCGCGGGTGACATGGGCGGTGCGGATGCGGAAGTGATCGAGGAAATCCGGGCCCGCTATGGTCTGGACCAACCGTTCCTGACACAGCTCTGGCGCTATATGTCGGGTGTCTTCCGCTTCGATCTGGGCTATTCCTACTTCTTCAACACGCCTGTCACCGAGTTGGTGCTGGAGCGGTTGCCCGCAACGCTGCTGCTCGTCATTTCCTCGCAAATCCTCGCAATCGTGACCGGGACGTGGCTGGGCGTGATGGCCGCGCGGAACCCGAATGGCCTGCTCAATACCATCGTGACCTTCCTGTCGCTGTTCGGCTTTGCCGCCCCGGTCTTCTGGACCGGCATCCTGCTCATTATTGCCTTCGTGTCGGTCTTTCCGATCTTCCCGGTCGGCGGAATGCAGGATGTCACGGTCGAAGGCGGGTTCTTCGTCAAGGCGCTCGACGTCCTGTATCACCTCGTCCTGCCGATGGTGACGCTGGCCTCGATCTACCTCGCGCTCTACAGCCGCCTCGCGCGGGCCTCGATGCAGGAGGTGCTGGGCGCTGACTACGTACGCACGGCACGGGCGAAGGGCGTGCCGGAGCGCACCGTTCTCTACAAGCACGCCCTGCGCAATGCCCTCGGCCCCGTCATCACCGTCGCGGGCCTGCAATTCGCTTCCGTCATCTCCGGCGCGGTGGTGGTGGAGGCGGTGTTCAGTTGGCCGGGGCTGGGCACGCTCGCCCTGCAATCCATCCTCGCGCGGGATACGCCGACGATCATGGGTATCCTGTTCTTCTCGTCGCTGGTGGTGATCGTCTTCAACATCCTGACCGATATCGCCCTGCGACTGGTCGATCCGCGCATCAAGGCGGGCTGAGCATGACCAAACCCACCGAGATGATCGCGCCCCCCGAAGCCATCCTCGCCGAACCGCCCATCAAGGCCACGCACCCCTTGCGCGAAATGGCGGTGATGTTCTTCCGCAATTACACGGCGGTCTTCGGCCTTGTCCTGCTGATCGCCATTCTGCTCTTCACCTTCGTCGGGCCGCTCGTCTACCAGACCGACCCGTTCGAGATGGTCTGGGCACCCTTCACCCGCCCCGGACAGGACGGCTATCTCTTCGGCACGGATTATCTGGGCCGCGATATCCTCTCGGCGATGATGGCGGGGGGGCAGGTTTCCATGGCCATCGGACTGGCCGCAGCGGTAATCTCCATCGTGATCGGTGTGACCGTGGGGGCCTTCGCGGGCTATTACGGCGGCTGGGTCGAAGAAGTGCTGATGCGCTTCACGGAGTTCTTTCAGGTGCTCCCCACGCTCCTCTTCTCCATGGTCATCGTCGCCCTGTTCGGGGCTTCGCTCCTGACCGTCACCTTCGCCATCGGGGTGGTAAGCTGGACCGCTGTGGCGCGCGTCACCCGCTCGGAATTCCTGCGCATCCGCGAGCTGGAATATGTGACCGCCGCCCGCTCGGGCAGCGCAAAGGACGCCTATCTGATCTTCCGCGTGATCCTGCCCAATGCCCTGCCACCCATCATCGTGCAGGCGAACCTGATGGTCGGCTCCGCGATCCTGTTCGAGGCGGCGCTCAGCTTTCTGGGCCTCAGCGATCCGAACGTGATGAGTTGGGGGCAGGTGATTGGGTCGAACCGGCCCTACATTCTGGATTCTGGCTTCGCCGTGGCAATCCCCGGTTTCGCGATCTTCCTGACGGTTCTCGCCATCTCGCTGATCGGCGATGGCCTGAACGACGCCCTCAATCCGAAACTGCGGCAACGATGAGCGCGCCGCTGCTCAGCGTCGATGACGTGGTCGTGGACTTCAAGACCCGCGCGGGCAACGCGCGGGTGCTGGACCATGTCTCGCTGGAGGTGGCGAGCGGCGAAATCCTCGGCATCGTGGGCGAGTCCGGTTGCGGCAAGTCGATGACGGCTCTGTCGATCATGGGCCTCGTCCCCAGCCCGCCCGGCAAGGTGACCAGCGGCTCGATCCGGCTGGAGGGCCGCGAACTCGTGGGTCTGTCCGAAGCCGAACTCTGCGAGGTACGCGGGCGCGATATCGGCATGATCTTCCAGGAGCCGATGTCTTCCCTCAACCCCGTCTTCACCGTAGGCGAACAAATCGCCGAAAGCGTCCGTCTGCACGAGAATGCCAGCCCGAAGGCCGCGATGGCCCGCGCGGTCGAAATGCTGCGCGCCGTGGAAATCCCCGAAGCCGACCTGCGCGCCAAAGCCTATCCGCATCAACTGTCGGGCGGAATGCGCCAGCGCGTGATGATCGCGATTGCGCTGGCCTGCCGCCCCCGTGTCCTGATCGCCGATGAACCGACCACCGCCCTCGACGCCACGGTGCAGGCGCAGATCTTCGACCTGCTGCAAGACCTGCAAAGCGAAACCGGCACGGCGATCATCCTCATCACCCATGACATGGGCGCTATCGCCGAACTCGCCGACCGGGTGGCGGTGATGTATGCGGGCCGCGTGGTCGAGAAAGGAACGGTGGACACCGTGTTATCCGATCCGCAGCACCCCTACACCAAGGGCCTCATCACCTGTGTCCCGCATCTGGAACCCGAGCCACCGCTGGTACGCGCGCCTCTGCCGGAGATACCGGGCGTCGTTCCCGCCCTGACCGAACTCGGCATGGGCTGTGCCTTCGCGCCCCGCTGCGGCAATAGGATCGCGCAATGCGGCGAGGCGAAACCACCGCTGGAAGCGACCGTCGGGCCGCATCTGACGGCGTGCTGGGTGGCCGGACCATGAACACACGGAACAGCGCGTTGGTGGTCGAAGACCTGAAAGTGCATTTCGGCGGGGGCCGGGGGCTGTTCACGACCAAACCGACCGTCCACGCCGTCGATGGGGTCAGTTTTTCCGTCCCCGCAGGCGCGACCTTCGGAATCGTGGGCGAATCCGGTTCCGGCAAGACGACGACGGCGCTGGCGATCATGCGCCTCGTCCCGGTCACGGCAGGCCGGGTCACATTGGGCAATACGGTCATCAGCGAGCTGGACAAGGAAGACCTGCGCGCCGCTCGCCGCCAGTTCCAGATCGTGTTTCAAGACCCGTATTCCTCCCTCGATCCCCGCAAGCGCGCCGGAGAGATCGTGCGCGAACCGCTTGACCTCATGCAGATCGGCACCCGCGCCGAACGCGATGCGAAAGTCGCTGACCTCTTCGAGCAGGTGGGCCTGCGCCCCGAGCAGCGCGCCCTCTTTCCGCATCAGTTTTCGGGGGGGCAGCGCCAGCGCCTTGGCCTCGCCCGTGCGCTCTCGACCGAGCCGGACCTGATCGTCTGCGACGAGCCGGTCTCGGCCCTCGACGTGGCGATACAGGCGCAAATCCTCAATCTCATGGCCCGACTCCAGCGCGATCTGGGGCTGACCTACCTGTTCATCTCGCATGATCTGGGCGTGGTGCAGCATATCTGCGACGAGATCGCCGTCATGTATCTGGGGCAGATCGTGGAGCAGGCGGACCGTGTCACCCTCTTCACGAACCCGCAGCATCCCTATACCAAGGCGCTGCTGGCGGCGGTGCCGATGGTCCATGGTAACAAGCGCGACCGCCGCAACCGCATACGCCTCAAGGGCGACCCGCCCAGCCCCGTCAATCTGCCCAAGGGATGCCGCTTTGCCTCGCGCTGCCCCATGGCCGAACCACGATGCCATCAGGAAGTTCCGGAGTTGCGGGAAATCGGTGCCGGCCATAAGGGCGCGTGTTTGCTGATTTAAAGATTTTCGTGTGAATCGGCATCGAGAAAGAACCCAATCTCGTTTGATGCTCACCACCCGAATGGAAAAGAAATTTGGTGGAGTTGCCATCTTGCTCGGTGACCACTTTAGACCCCTGAAATGCCAGATTAAAACTGGTAATCAATATGATAGACAAAATAGCACCGGGGCCGATTGAACGCCTGTTCACAGGTCAGGAGTCGACGGGATGCGTCAGGCGATCGACGACTAACGGGTCGTATTCAGGGGCTTTTACGCGGCGGCGGTCTGCCTCTTCGGCATCCAGAGGTCGGGCAGGGCGCAGCTTGTCGGGGGCCATTCGGGCGAGGGACTGATAGACCCCGGTGCCGCGCCGTTTCCAGTCGATCTCCTTCTCCGACAATTCCCGAAGGACACGCGCCGGAGAACCAGCGATCATCATTGCGGGCGCGAATTCCGCTCCTGCCTTGATGAAGGAAAGGGCACCGACGATGGAATTCTTTCCAATTCGGGCTTTATCCATGACGACGGCATTCATGCCGATCAGAACATTCTCGCCGATATGGCATCCGTGCAGCACGGCACCATGGCCGATATGGCTGTTGGGTTCGAGCACCACATCCTGATTTGGAAAACTGTGTATTACGCAGGTTTCCTGCACGTTCGATCCTCGCGCGATACCGATGCGCCCAAAATCACCGCGCAGGACAGCGCCGGGGCCAACGTAGCATCCGGGCCCGACGATGACGTCACCGATGACTGTCGCGGCATCGTGCACGAACGCGGTTGGATCGATGACGGGGACGATACCGTCCCAGGAATAGATGTGTGGCATAGGGCTTTGCTCGCTGCTCGGTTGCTGCCGCCTGAGTATGCGCATAGCGCGGGTGACATCCCAGACATCAATATGTTACACAATTGAAGAATTGACTTTTTTTCAGTAACGTTTTGCTTGCGAAGCATTGCAGCCACCGATAGTCTTCGATCATTCAGCTCGCGAATTTTCTGCTTTTGGAGTGAGACCATGGACGCCTTCATTTGTGATGCGGTGCGGACACCGATAGGGCGGTACGGTGGGGCGCTATCCTCTGTCCGTACTGATGATCTGGCGGCCTTGCCCATTGCTGCGTTGATCGAGCGGAATCCTTCAGTCGATTGGCGCACGGTCGATGACGTAATCTATGGTTCCGCCAATCAGGCCGGTGAAGACAACCGCAATGTCGCCCGGATGGCGGGATTGCTGGCGGGGCTTCCGGTCGATGTGCCGGGGATTACACTCAATCGGCTTTGTGCGTCCGGAATGGAAAGCGTCGGCATGGCAGCACGGGGTATCCGTGCCGGGGATTGCGATCTCGTCATAGCGGGTGGTGTGGAAAGTATGAGCCGGGCTCCTTTCGTCATGCCCAAACCCGATGCCGCGTTCTCGCGCCGCGCGGAGGTTTTCGACACCACCATCGGCTGGCGCTTCGTCAATCCGAAGATGAAAGCTGCATACGGTATCGACTCGATGCCACAGACCGCTGACAATGTTGCTGCCGACTACGATGTGAGCCGTGCTGATCAGGATGCGTTCGCCGCCCGGTCGCAAGAACGGTGGCACCAAGCGCATGAAGCGGGCGTGTTTGCCGACGAAATCATTCCCGTCACCATCCCGCAACGCAAAGGTGATCCGATTGTCGTGCAACGCGACGAGCACCCGCGTCCGGGGACGGGGGTGGAAAAGCTTGCAAAACTGGGTGGTGTCAATGGCCCGGATCTGAGTGTGACGGCGGGTAATGCGTCGGGTGTCAATGACGGTGCCGCTGCGTTGCTGTTGGCGAGTGAGGCCGGGATGAAAGCGAACAGCCTGACGCCCTTGGCAAGGGTTGTCGGCATGTCGGCGGCGGGCGTCGAGCCGCGCATCATGGGGATCGGACCCGTGCCCGCGACCCGTAAGGTACTCGATCGGGCAGGGCTGACCATCGACCTGATGGATGTGATCGAGTTGAACGAGGCCTTCGCCGTTCAGGGCCTTGCGTCGCTGCGTGAGCTTGGCGTTCCCGACGATGCGGCCCATGTCAATCCGAACGGCGGGGCCATCGCCATCGGCCATCCCCTGGGCATGTCCGGTGCGCGGCTCGTGATGACCGCTGCCTATCAGTTGAAACGGACCGGCGGGCGCTATGCCCTCTGTACGATGTGTGTCGGCGTCGGGCAGGGTTCTGCAATCATCCTCGAACGGGTTTGACCGAAGGTTTGACGGGAGTACAGCCATGTATGCACAGATGATCAAATCGACGGGTGAGGGCATCAGAACCCTCGACGAGATGGACCCACAGGAGCGCGCCTTTCAGGAGCGCATTGATGCAGGCGGCAAGATCGAGCCGAAGGACTGGATGCCTGAAGGCTACCGCAAGAACCTGATCCGCCAGATGGGCCAGCACGCCCACTCCGAAATCGTCGGCCAATTGCCCGAAGCCAACTGGATCACCCGCGCCCCGACGCTGGAGAGAAAAGCGATCCTGCTGGCCAAGGTGCAGGACGAGGCGGGCCACGGCCTCTATCTCTACTGCGCCGCCGAAACGCTGGGCATCACGCGCGACGAGATGACCGAACAGCTT
>CALHLW010000048.1 GCA_938034615.1 uncultured Neomegalonema sp.
GGGTGAGGGGTCGGAGGATCAGAAATTCTGGCTCGACCGGTTGAAGGAAGGCGGGGCGGAGATCGTCTCGGCGAGCGGCAGCGGCATCGTGGCGGAAGGGCCGGTGACGGCGCTGGAGAAAGCGCTCGATGTGACTGTGGAGATGGATAACGGGGAACCCACCCTGCGGGAAGAAACCGCCATTCGGTCCTCCGATAAGGCCGACCCGCCGGCCGCCTATATCCCGAGAAAACCCACGATGTTTCCGTAGACCCTGTGATGAAAAGCACAGACAACCTGTAGGTTGAATGTTGCGCTCGATAGTTCCCGTTTCTCCCGACCCGGAAAGGAATCGCGCCATGGCCGACAAGAAAGTCACCGTCCGTTTCGTCCCACGGGGGCGCAGCAGTATCACGCCCGAAATGCTGGACAGCGCCCCGGCGGAAACGCTGTCGAAAGCCATCGATCCCACCCATGCCAATGCCAAGAAGGGGTGGATGACGCTGACCTCTCAGGGGATCGCTTGCGAGCATACGCCGCTCAACCGCCTGACGGCGGATATGACCGAATCCGCGTTCAAAGAGATGTTCTCCGGCACGAAACTGGAGATGCAATCGATGTCCTCCGAACGCGGCATTCTGGCCGCCGGGGAGCGGCACAGCGCCGATGCCATGGTCCTGCCGGATGCGATCAAGGACGATTTCCTCTTCGCCTATATTCCGCGCCCCGTGGAGTATTTCTCGCCCCTCGCGATCCCGCCGCATGAGGATATCTATCACCTGCGGCTCTCCTCGGTGGCGATGGCGCTGAATGCGCCGCGCTGTCATCTGTCGGGATGGAACGGCGAAGGCGTGCGGGTGGCGATGGCGGATTCGGGGTTCTGGCTGCATCCCTATTACGTGCGCTCCGGCTTCCGGCTGATCCCGACCTCCTCGCCCGGATCGGGTCCACCGGACGAGGACAGTTCCGGCCATGGCACAGGGGAGGCCGCGAACGTCTTCGCCATCGCGCCGCAATGCCGTCTCTATGGGGTGAAACACGGATCGAGTGCCGCGAGTACGCTGGAGACCTGTATCGCCCAGAAACCCGATGTGATGACGAATTCCTGGGGCTATGACATCGATGATGTGAGCCGCGAGAAGCTCAAGACCAACGACCCCTCGATGTTCAACGAGGTGGTCGATGTGGAAAGCGTGCTTGGCACGGCCATCGACCAGAATATCGTCGTGCTGTTTTCCGCCGGGAACGGGCATCGCGCCTTTCCGGGCAGCCACCCGGACGTGATCGCCGTGGGGGGCGTGACGCTGAACGAGGACGGATCGCTGGAGGCGTCGAACTACGCCAGCAGTTTTTCGAGCAAGCTGTTTCCGGGGCGGGACTCGCCTGATCTGTGTGGGATCGTGGGGCGCAGTGGTACGAAACCGCAAAGCGCGCATATCGCCCTGCCCGTGCCGCCCGACAGCAATCTCGATGGCGACAACTTTGCCTCCGGCGCAAAGGAGACCGGCTGGGGAATTTTTTCCGGCACTTCCGCCGCCTGTCCGCAAGTCGCGGGGGTCTGTGCGCTCATCAAGCAGATCGACCCGAGACTGTCCCCCGCACAGGTGCGCCAGATCCTCGAAGCGCGCAGCATCGACATCAGCAAAGGCAAAACCGCGCTGGGCGACAAGGCGAAGCAGGGGGATGACCGGGCCACCGGGGCGGGGCTGGTGGATGCCTTGCGGGCCTGTGGCTATGTCGTCGGGGTCGCCTGATCGGATTTCACTCTACTCAAACCCGGAGACCTGCATGGGCGGTTGCCCCGGCATTTCCGCGACGATCTTCAGCGATCCGCCCATTTTCTCGATGGCGGCGCGCAAAGTGGAGACGCGGGTATCGCTCCGCCCTTCCAACTGCGCGACCGCGCCCTGCGTCATGCCCAGCATGGCCGCAAGATCGGCTTGCGTGATTTCCTGCATCTTGCGGATTTCGGCCAGCGTGCGGGCCTCCATCACGAGGCGCTCTGCCTCGCGCTGCATCTCCGCCAAGCCTTCCGACGTCAAAAGCTGATATTAATTTCAATGGCGCTCACTTTGAAAGTGAAAACGCGCGTATTCGGGCGTGCGCTGGGGTTTGCCGAGAATATAATCCGCCGCCCGTGCCGCGATCATTTGGGTGGGGGCGTTGAGGTTGGCGCTAACGATCCGGGGCATGACGGAGGCATCCACCACGCGCAGGGCTTCGATGCCATGGACGCGCATTTCGGGATCGACAACGGCGTTGGGGCCGGTGCCCATGCGACAGGTGCCGCAGGGGTGGTAATCGGTCTCGGTATGGGCGCAGATGCCCTGTTCGATCTCGGCATCGGTGCGGGCGTCCTCGCCGATGCTCAGTTCGCGGCCCCGATAGGCATCGAACGCGGGTTGGGCCACCAATTCGCGGGCTTTCTTCACGCCTTCCACCAATTCGCGCATGTCATGGGGGTCGGACAGATACTCGAAATGCAGGAGCGGTTTGGCGGACGGGTCCGCTGAGCGCAGGGCGATGTGGCCTCGGCTGCGGGGGCGGAGTTGGTCCACATGGATGGCGAAGGCTTGCAGCAGCTTGAGCCGTCCGCCCTCCTCCGTCATGCCAGCGGGGGCCATGTGGTATTGCAGGTTCGGATAGGGGACATCCTCGTTGCCCCGGATCAGCCCACCCGCTTCCCAGACCGAAGACGAGACGATACCCTTGCGCGTGAGCATCCAGCGGATGCCTGCTATCCCTTGCCGGATCGGATTGGCCATGCGGTCGAGGGTGAGGGGCCTCAAACATTCCCACTGCATGATGACGGTGGGATGATCCTGTAGATTGCGGCCCACACCGGGCAGGTCGAGCACCGGCTCGATGCCATGGCCGCGCAGATGATCGGCGGGGCCGATGCCAGACAGCATGAGCGTCTGCGGCGAGTTGATCGCGCCGCCACAGAGGATGATCTCGCTTGTGGCCTCGACATGGTGGTCCTTCCCCTTGCGGCTGTAGGCCACGCCGGTCGCGCGATTGCCGCTGACGGTAATGCGCCGGACCATCGCGCGGGTCTCCAGCGTGAGGTTGGCCCGCGACAGGGCCGGACGCAGATGAGCAACAGCGGCGCTGCATCGGCGTCCATGGCGCTTGGTCGCGTCGTATCGCGCGACGCCTTCGGGGCGATAGCCGTTGAGATCGTCGGAGCGGCCCTGCCCCGCCTGCTCGCCTGCATCGAGAAAGGCATCGTAGAGCGGATTGGGCCATGCAGACCGCGTGACCCCGAGGGGGCCGCCCGATCCGCGCCACTCATCGGCCCCCCGGTCGCTGTCTTCACCCGCCTTGAAATAGGGCAGGCAGTCGGCATAGCGCCACGCGGCCATGCCGGGGCGCTCGGCCCAGGCGTCGTAATCGAGCGGATGACCGCGCATATAGACCATCGAGTTGATCGAGGACGACCCGCCCAGCACCTTACCGCGCGGGGTAGCGATGCGGCGGTCGAGCAGGCCCGCCTGTGGCTCGCTCTCGTAGTTCCAGTTTATCGCCGGATCGCGATAGGCGTAGTAGACGCCGGCGGGCATATGGATCATCAGATTGCGGTCGGGGGGACCGGCTTCCAGCAGCAGCACGGAATGGCGTCCATCCGCACTCAGTCGGTTCGCCAGGACGCAGCCCGCCGATCCAGCCCCGATAATGATGTAATCGACGGTTCCGATCATCCATCGTCCCCCTGAAAACATGCTTGCAAGGGAAGCCACACTTTTGTAGAGGATGCGCTCCGCTTGGATGGTCCCTTCGTCTATCGGTTAGGACGCCAGGTTTTCAACCTGGAAAGAGGGGTTCGATTCCCCTAGGGACTACCAAGCGGTTTTCACCCCTCTGCTTTTCCTCGCATTTTCTGAGGTGTGACACGATAGGGTGGCAGGGCTTGCTCACGGAGCATCCCCCTAACGCTTTTCCGAAGCCCGAATCTGCCAACGTCCGGGCATCCGCTTTGCAGGTATAAAGCTCGGCGACGGAGAGGGTGGCGCCGCGAATTTCCATGATTTCATGCGCAGTCGCACGGCACTCCACTGCGATAGTGCCGGTCGCCTCGCGAAAACCGTGTGCCACGCATTTTCAAACACCGCGCCCTGCTTCGCCGAACCGCGATCACGCGAACAGGTAATCGACTTCCTGCATCGTGGAGAGGGTAGCACCGGCGAAGATGATGATGACGCCTTCATCCGCAAATCGGACATCGGACCCGACAGCCGACATCTGCGCGCGGGCCTCTGCCGCTGAGCTGTAACCGAAGCCCTCGAATTGCAGCGTGTCCCAGGTATCGAGTTGCAGCACTGTATTGCTGCCATCCTCGCTGGCGTCGAAGACGAAGGTATCGGCGGTCGTGCCTGAATAGAGCGTGTCGTTGCCCGATCCACCCTCCAGCGTGTCGCCGCCCCCGGCCTTCATGTAAGCCTTGAAAGCCGCCGCCGTGTTGCCGACGAACTCGCCGCTTTGGGCAAAACCGCGCACCACGTCCTCGCGCGTGCCGCCATTGTCGATCACGTCCAGCCAGCCTTGACGCCCCGCCATATCCACCTCGCGGCCCAGCGCGTTGCGATAGAGCTGATTGACGAAAGCCGTATCATCAAGCGTGCCGTAGGTGTTGCGGAACTCGTCCGAGTTGGTGAACCCGGCGGCAACGGAAGTATAGGCCCGTCCGTCGGCCAGCTGCTCGCTCCAGGTCGCTAGCCCGGCAGCATTCGGCGCTCGGTCGAGCGTCGCCTGATACAGACGGTACACATCGTCATAGAAAGCAGAATCGGCGCGGCCTTCTAACGCTTCGGCATAGGCGCTCGCCTCAGCGCTCGTATCGATTTTGAACTCCGCACTTTCGGAGAACCCCGTCACGACCTGCGCGCGGGGGGTGCCGTTGTTCAAGGCATCCAACCATGCGTTCTGGCCGCCCTCATCCGGTGCGCGATCCAGCACGTTGTTATAGAGCAATGTCACGAAACCCGTGTTGTCGAGATTGCCATACGTGTTCTGGAACTCGCCCGAATTCATGAAACCCGTGACGACCTGTTGCAAGCTGCGACTGCCCGACTCCAGCTTCCCGGCCCAGAATTCAAACCCGTCCGTATCCGGCGCACGATTCAGCGTCGCCTGATAAACGCGATACACCTGCGCTCCGGAGGTGTTCGACAGGTCGGCCCCCGTTTCGCCCGGATCACTGCTGAAAACCGGATCGGGATAGCTTGCCTGAGACAGGCTTGAGATCGTGTTTCCTGACAACGAGAAGATTGCGGTCCCGGCATTTTCAAGAACGATCCGCGTGCCTTCTATCCTCAGCGTCGCGTCATCGTCGGAGGTCGACAAGGAAGTGAAGGCCGTCGCCGCAAGGTCGGCGGTGGCGAATTCCAGACTATCGTTGCCGTCGAAATCCGTGATGGTCGCGCCATGGTCATCCACCCCGAAGACGAACGTATCTGCGCCTGCCCCGCCCGTCAGGATGTCGATCCCGAGGCCACCGGCAAGCCGATCGTCCCCGTCGCCGCCGAGCAGATGATTGGCGGCATCGTTGCCGGTTATGGTATCCGCGCCGCGGCCACCGCGCGCGTTTTCGATCAGCACGCCGTTCGCGATGGTGTAGCCGCCAAAGACCCCATCGACGCGCGATACGAACCCGCCGCCGCCTTCCTCGTATTGCAGTGTGGCCGCCCGGAGATCGATGATCGCGTCTGCGGCACCGTCATGGGTAATCCAGTCGATCCCTCCGGTATCCCAGATCGCGGCGTAGAATGTGCCCGCGCCATTGGTCGAGATCAGATCATAGGTCGTTGCTTCGTCGTTCGTGCCCCGCCGCGCGCCATAGCGATCTTGAACAAGGGCGATATCGAGGGGGGAGAGCGTTCCGGCCTTGCCGTAATCCTTGTCCGGCTCGCGCCCGGTTTCCGACCGATAGCCATAATTGTAGCTGAGCGTCGTGAAGACGCCTTGGTTGAGATCAAAATCACCATAATCACCGAAGGTCGACGACACGCCGTCGAGGATTTCGGACTCTCCGCCATGGTCATGGGGATGGGCCAGACCGAGACCATGCGACAGCTCGTGAAGCATGATCCTGAACCCGCTTCCCCCCTGGACAAAACCACCATCCGCAGTCAAGGCCGCCCGACTGAAGATGCCAATCCCGGCATTCTGCTCTTCAGGCGGATACATCACGGCAGAAAAGAAGATCGGCGACGCGATGACCAAATTCAGATCGGCATCGGCAGGGGAGGAGACGCGGTTGAACGTAATATCGGCGACCGCCTCGATTTCCGCCATGGCAGCAAGGGTTTGCTGGACTTCGTAATCAGTCCATCCAAAAGACGTATGCCCCGCGAATGCTTCGCCCTGTTCCGCGAAATAGACATCGATTGAATTGGTTTCGAGATGGGTTCCCCAATCGATCGCATCGACCGGCGTGGGTTCGTTCGCCAGTGTCGTCGGTTGGGACAGGTTCGTTGCGTCGAGCTGATATCGCCCTGTCTGGCCCGCCGGGCTTGCGGCTTCGAGATAGAAGGTACCCGTCTGGGGCGCGGTGATGAGAATGCGCGACGCGGCACCGGCGCCGCTGTCGTCGTCCTCCGCGACGAGCGTGCCATTCTGGTAGAGGCGCAGCAGAGGATCGGCCAGGGCGCTGGCGTCATCTGTCCCGGCAAGGTCGAATACATACCGTTCCCCCTGAACCAGATCGATACGGAACCAGTCGGAATCTGCGCCCGTTTCGAGCTGGCTGGTTACCGGATCGCCGAAGGCGATCTCGGCTGTCGTGAGGTGGCTTGCCGGGAGATCCGCTGCAAAATTCATGTTGCCCCTCAACTCTCCAGCGGCCCGAATGGGCGCTGATTGAGGGGTTACCAGTGCATTAACAGTGCCAGATGAGTTTGAGCAGGGGTCGCGGGACTTAGGGCGGGATTATGATCTTCCCAGAGTTTGTTCGAGGCAAAAATAAATAATTACAGTAGGTTACACGCCTTTGAATGAGTATATTGGCAGGCCAGATTTCGCCGGAACGAACGAAAACAGGCCGCAGCGGATGCTGCGGCCTGTCCGTCGTGTGGAGATGATGGTCGTCGCGCCTTACGGAGCGTTGTTGGCGGCCAGTTCGCCGGAAACCGACTCGAAGGTCGTGTTCAGCTCGTCACGGACACCACCGACTGCGGCGATGATGGCGACGGAAAGGATTGCTGCGATCAGGCCGTACTCGATTGCCGTGGCGCCGTCTTCTTCTTTAGCGAAGCGTGCGAAAAGGTTGGTCATGTGTCTCTCCATTTTTATACTCCAGCCAGCACTGGTTGGGATGACTAGAAATTACCGCCACAATTTTAATAAATGCCTCACAAGCATGGTGAATATCCTTTAATAGGAACAATACATTGTAATAATATAGACACCCGAACCTCAAACCACCTTACGATATCGAATTTCTGTTCTTGAGTTGGCCAGAACACCGAAATAACGAGTGCAACAGCGCGCAGGGTGTATGATCCATAGCAGCCTGACCGGATCAGCATCGCCTGCGGTTCGACCATGCGATCCGGTTTCTTCCCATTCTTGTCGGAATAGCGGAACCGCAGATGCCGTTCGAAGTGGAAGCGACGGTCGTTATGGAATAATCGTGATTCCATGAAGATCGTCGCCATCCGGGCCACGCCCGTGCTCATTCCGCTGGAAGCGCCGTATGTATGGTCCTACGGGGCTTTGGACGGGTTCACGAAAACTATTGTGGAGATCGAAACCTCGGATGGGGTCGTCGGTATCGGGGAAGCGCCGTCCCATGGGGCGGCGGCGCGGATCGGGGCTTGGGCGGAGGTGTTGGTCGGACGCGATCCGCTGGATATGGGCGGGATCGAGCGGGCGGTCTTGCCCTATCAGTCGGGCGTGCAGTCGATCACGGATTTCGGAGCGCTGGAGGCGTTCGGCGGACTGGAGATGGCACTGTGGGACTTGCGCGGCAAGGTCTGGCGGCAGCCGGTGGCGAACCTGCTGGGCGGTATCCATCGGCGGGAGATCGCGTTCACGGACTACTTCTCCTACCGGCTGGCGCAGGACGGCAAGGGGGGCGAGGCAAGCGTAGAGGCAGTGGTCGATTATTGCCTCGGGCTGCGCGAGGAATACGGAACGACGTTTTTCGAGGGGAAGATTTCGGACCCCGACTTGGGCGCAAACATCCAGCTGGTGACGGCATTGCGCGAGGCATTGGGGGCGGAGGCGATGATCCGCATCGATTCCAATCAGGCGTTCTCGCTGCCTTCGGCGATCCGGCTGGCGCCCGCTTTTGAAGAACTGGGCGTGCGGAACTGGGAAGACCCGGTGGCGACCCTGCCGCTGATGGAGCGGTTGCGCGGGCGGACGACCCTGCCGTTCTCGACGCATAATACCGATCTGCCCAAATCCATCGCCAGCGGGGTGCCAGATGCCATCGTCTCGAACGTGGCGGGCTTTGGCGGGTTCACGCGGATGCTGCGCTTCGTGTCGGCCTGCGAGGAGGCCGGTATCGATTTCTGGTGCTATTCGGGCGACAGTGGGCTGGGGACGGCGGCGTATTTGCACGCCTGCGCGGCGCATCCTCACATACGAGAGCCGAACCAGTCGCTGCTGCGCCAGCAACCCTTCGACGTGATCGCAGAAGGACCGCTCGTGCCGCGGAACAACGTCGTGTCACTATCGGAAGGGCCGGGGCTGGGAGTGACGCTTGACCCGGATCGCCTCGCCTATTGCGCACGGTTGCTGGTCGAGCGGGG
>CALHLW010000049.1 GCA_938034615.1 uncultured Neomegalonema sp.
GTCGGCGCTTCGGACGGGGTTCCCTCATGCTTCTTGGCGTCATCGCCGACGATTTCACCGGGGCCAGCGATATTGGCAATACGCTGGCCAAAGGCGGCCTCGCGACCGCGCAGTTCCTTGGCATCCCGCAAGCCGATGCCCCGCCGGAAATCGCAGCGGGTGTCATCGCGCTCAAGAGCCGGTCGATCCCCGCCGCCGACGCCGTCGCCCAATCCCTTGCCGCCCTCGACTGGCTGCGGGCGCAGGGGTGCCAGCAGATCATCTTCAAATATTGCTCCACCTTCGATTCGACCCCGGAGGGCAATATCGGCCCGGTCGGCGAGGCCCTTGCCAATGCGCTCGGTGTCAAGGGCGTCATCGCCTGCCCCGCCTTCCCGACCGTCGGGCGCACGGTCTATCGCGGCCATCTCTTCGTCCATGACCGGCTCCTGAGCGAATCCGGTCTAGAGAACCACCCCATCAACCCCATGACCGACCCGGATCTCCGCCGCTGGCTTGCGCACCAGACCAGCGGCCCGGTCGGTCTCGCCGATGCTGATACGGTCCGAGCGGGGCCGGATGCTCTGCGCACTGCGCTGGAAAATGCGAGCGAAACCCTCGTTATCGTCGATGCCGTATCCGACGACGACCTTCTGACCATCGGCAAGGCCGTCGCAGGCGCGTCCTTCCTGACCGGCGGATCGGGCATCGCGCTCGGACTGCCACAGAACTTCTTCGCCGCCGGTCTCGCCACCCCCACCCCCGTCTCCGCCCCTCGCATCGACGGCCCCGAAGCCATCCTTGCGGGCAGTTGTTCCGGCGCGACACGCGGCCAGATCGAGCGTCACGCGCAGGATCACCCGACCCTCCCCATCGACGTGGACGGCGTCATGGATCGCAGTGTCTCCGCCAACGATGTCGCCGGCTGGCTGCTCGCCCGCACGGGACAGGCTCCGCTGGCCTATACCTCCGGCACGCCCGACCGGGTTCGCGCGCTACAGGACCGCTACGGGCGCGAGCATGTCTCGGACACCCTCGATACGCTGTTCGGGAAGGTTGCCAAGCGATTGCTCGAAAACGGTATCCACCGTCTCGTCGTGGCAGGAGGCGAGACCTCCGGCGCGGTCGTTTCCGCCCTCGACCTCGGCGCGCTGACTCTGGGTGCAGAGATCGACCCCGGCGTCCCGGCCCTCGTCTCGACCGGTGCAGACCCCGTCGCGCTGGCGCTCAAATCCGGCAATTTCGGCGCACCCGATTTCTTCGCCAAGGCGCTCGACGTTCTGGGAGGATCGCAGGATGGATGAAGCAACCCTTCGCAGCGAGATGGTCCGCCTCGCCAAATCCCTTTTCGACCGTGGCTATTCCGTCGGCAGCGCGGGCAACATCTCCGCCGCACTCTCCGGTGGCGGCTTTCTGATGACCCCGACCAATTCCTCCCTCGGCCATCTCGATCCCGCCCGCCTTTCCCGTCTTGATGCCGATTGGCAGCACGTGGACGGCGACAAGCCCTCGAAGGAAGTCTTCCTCCACCGCGCCTTCTACGAGACCCGGCCCGGCACCGGCGCGGTCGTCCACCTGCACTCCACCTTCGCCACGGCTTTGTCGTGTCTCGAAACCACTGACCCGGATGACTGCATCCCGCCGCTGACCCCCTACGTCGTCATGCGGGTCGGCACCGTGAAGATGGTCCCCTACGTCCATCCCGGCGATGCGGCAGCGGGCGACCTGATCCGGGGGCTGAACGGCGACTGCGCCGCCGTCCTACTGGAAAATCACGGCCCGGTCGTCAGCGCGAAAGACCTGCTCTCGGCAGTCTTCGCCGCTGAAGAACTGGAAGAAACCGCCAAGCTGATCGTCCTCCTCAAGCAGACCCGAAAACGGATGCTGACGCCGGAGATCGTGGCCGAATTGAAAGCGCGGTTCGGGTAAGCACGCTCACCCCCACTGCGCCGCCGTCTCCGCCAGCACCTCCGCAAAGGCGTCGGCAAAGGTGGCAGTGACGTAGACATCCCACGCCTCCTCCCGCCGCGCGATCTGCACGCTCATGTGATGCGCTGCCGTTGCAGCGATGGTACCGGCCGCAAAGCTGCGATCCCGGAAATCCAATGGCGCAAGCCGCATCATCATGTCCCGCGCCGATGGCCCGGAAATCGAAAACCGCACCCGGTTATCCGTGATGTCGAGGGCCGTCCCCTCTTCCGGCGCAATATCGCCCAACGCATTGGCCGCCTCTTCGCTCGCGCCGATCACCCACCAGACCAGCGGCCCGATCCGGGCAACCTGTCCGACACCCGACGGCACGATCTTGCCGGGGCCGGGGGCCGCTCCCCCCATCTCGCCCAACCGACTGGCGACAGCGCCAAGCGTACCCGGCCACGCCGTCACCTGCCAGAAAAGCCCGCAATTCTCGCGGTTGATGATCACGCCACGTGCAATGTCAGACCCGTCAGCCATGCATCCGCTCCCCCTTTGGATCGAAGAAATGCGGCGACATCACACGCACCGCCGTATTGCCATCACGCGCCGGATCATAGGAGGTCATTTCCTTACCTTCCCACCGTTCCAGCCCGCCCTTCACCAAAGCCAATCCGATCCAGTGACCCATATCCGGACTGTCGGTCACGGCGGTGATAAAGCCTTGCCCGTGATCGATCATGCTCGTCCGCGAATCGAGCAACGCCCCGGCCCGCAGCCGCTTCGACGCATCGACCGGCGCGACACCAACCAATTGCAGCCGGTCAGGATCGCGCATCCCCTCGCGCTCCATCATAGCTTTACCGATGAACGCCTTCTTCGACGACGCCATCCCGCCAAGCCCGAGATCCTCCAATGACGTGCGCCCGTCGAGTTCCGATCCGGCCACATGCCCCTTCTCGATCCGCAGCGCGCCCAGCGCCTCCGTCCCATAGAGCATCCCGCCCATCGGCTTTGCCGCATCCCACAGCGCATCCATCACCGCATTTGCCGAGCCACCGCGCACATAGACCTCATAGGCCCGCTCGCCCGAGAAACTGATCCGCGCGATCCACACATCCGCCCCGGCGATCTTCGCCTCGCGGATGCCCATGAACGGAAACGCCTCGTTCGAGAGATCGCATTCCGTCGTGACCGCCTGCAACACCTCCCGGCATTTCGGCCCCGCCACCGCGATCCCTGCCCATTGGTCGGATACCGAGGTCAGGTGAACCTTCAACTCCGGCCAGCGGGTCTGAAGGAATTCTTCCAGCTTTGCCATCACCCCGGCGGCATTGGCCGTGGTCGTCGTCATCAGGAAATCGGTCTCCGACATCCGCCAGACTGTGCCGTCATCATAGACCATCCCATCATCGCGCAGCATCACGCCATAGCGCGCCTTGCCCACCGGCAATTTCGCGAAACCGTTCACATAGACCCGGTTCAGGAAGTCCCCCGCATCCGGCCCCTGCACCATGATCTTGCCGAGCGAAGACACATCGCACAGCCCCACGGTGTTCCGAACCGCGATCATCTCGCGGATATAGGCATCGTCTACGCTCTCGCCGTCCATCGGGAAATACCAAGGCCGCTTCCACAGTCCCGCATCCGTCATCACCGCGCCTTGAGCGAGGTTCCAGTCATGCAGTGGCGTCTGGCGCACGGGCCGGAAATGCATATAGGTGCCACGCCCCGCGAGCGCCCCGATGCTGATGGGCGAATAGGGAGGGCGGAACGTCGTCGTCCCCGTCTCCGCAATCGTTCGGCCAGAGGCATCGGCCATGATCGCGATGCCGATGACATTACCGACCTTGCCCTGGTCCGTCGCCATGCCGAGCGTCGTGTACCGTTTGTTGTGCTCGATGGAGACAAAGCCCTCGCGCTCCGCCAATCGCACGTCATCGACGGTCACGTCATGCTGCGGATCGATGAAGCATTTCAGCTTTTTGCCATGGCTCTTGATCTCATAGAGCGGCATCGCCGGATGCGCGCCCGCCTCAGGCTGCGGCCCCGCGGCCCCGGTCGCCGCTGCCTCGCCCGAAGCGATACAGGCATCGTGGCCAAAAACCCCCGCCGCCGCCCCACAGGTCCGCAGCGGCTCATTCGTTGCCCCGGCAAGGAATCCGTGGATCGTCTCGTTCCACACTGGCTTCGGCCCCCGATGCGAGGTCAGATGCACCGCCGGCGTCCACCCCCCTGATACCGCCAGCAGATCGCAGCTCAGGGTCGAGCGCCTCTCAGCATACCCATCCTCGTCCAACGGCCCGATCTCGACCCCTTCGAGGACATAGTTTCCGAGGGTCCGAACCGGCACGGTCCCGCGTATCACCTTCACGCCCTCCGGCGCATCCGGCCCCGTTTCCCGCGCATCGACGAGCGTAACGGCTACCCCGGCGGCCACCAGATCAGCCGCCACCGCATAGGCGGAATCATTCGTCGTCGCCACCACCGCGCGCTCACCCGGAGCCACCGCATAGCGGTTCAGATAAGTGCTCACCGCCCCCGCCTGCATCACACCGGGACGGTCGTTATTGCCGAAGGCCAGCGGCTGCTCGATGGCACCCGTCGCCAACACGATCTCACGCGGGCGCACAATCCAGGTGCGTTGGCGCACGCCATGCAGCCCCGGATCATCGCTCACCTGCTCGATCATCCCGGCCACGCCGCCATCATAAAGACCGAAGACGCAGGTACGCGGCATGATCGTCACCCCCGCCGCCCGCAGCCCCTCGATCTCGCCCACCGCCACATCGATCCCGCCAGACCGTGCCAGATAAGACCCACCCAGCACGAAGTCTTGCTCCGCAAGGATCACGTCCTTGCCCGCTGCCGCCGCCGCCTTCGCCGCCGCCATTCCCGCAGGGCCGGACCCGACGACCAGCAGGTCGCAGGCCGCATGGGCCGTCTCATAATTGTCCGGGTCCGCCTCCCGCGAGGCCCGCCCCATCCCGGCGGCCTTGCGGATGAGCTTCTCGAACAGCATCCAGTCCTTCGTGCCACCCCGCAGCCCGAAGAACGTCTTGTAGTAGAACCCGGCAGCGAGAAACCGATTCATCACATCGTTCACGCGCCCCACATCCCGCCGCACCGAGGGCCACGCATTCTGTCCGGCGCAAACCAGCCCGTCGAACAGTGGCTGCACCGGCGCCTTCACATTCGGCTCCCGGAACCGCCCCGACCCTACGGTCAACAGCGCCCCGCCTTCCTCGACCCCCGCCGACATGACCCCGCGCGGACGATGATACTTGAACCCCCGCCCCACCACATCGACGCCACTGGCGATGAGGGCGGAGGCGAGGCTATCGCCTTCGAACCCAGCGTACTCGGTGCCATCGAAGGTAAAACTCATCGGTGCGGAACGGTCGATCAACCCACCCGTATCGAGACGATAACCGCTCATGCGAAGGCTCCCCTGTTCAACAACTTTGCGGAAAGGCCGAAGTCTGATAAGATCGCGTAGCGATGCATAACGAGCCGAAACGCTACGAGTGGGACGATGACAAGAACGATGCGAACCGGCGCAAGCATCGCATCGATTTTGCGGCGATGGAGCGATTCATCTGGAATTACGCTCTTGGACCTGACTTCCAGATTGAGGACGGTGAAGAACGGGAGTTCTGGGTTGGGCCTATCGATAGTGCGCTTTACGCAGTTGCCATAACCATGCGAGGCGACATGACTCGTGTGATATCGTTGAGAGACGCCTCCAGAGCAGAAAAACGCGCTTGGCGCAGGGAGTTTCAGAATGACCGTCAAGACCCGTAAACCACCCATAATCCTCGACCACAGCGACGAGGAAGAGAAACGCATCCAGAAGGCCATCGCCGACGATCCCGACACATGGGAATATACCGGCAAGAAGGACAATCGACCGACGCCCCCCGTGCGTATGGCCCGGAAATACGGCTTGCCGGATGATGCGTTTCTGGACGAGAACGGATGCCTGCGGGAACGCCCCGACCTTGCCCATCTGTGGGAAAACAAGAGCGTTCCGGTCACGCTGAACCTCGACCGCGATGTCGTCGATGCGCTTAAATCGCCCGACCCGGAAGGCTGGGAAGACCGCGCGAATGCGCTGTTGAAAAAGGCCGTCGGGTTGTAACTCACGCTCCGCCCTCCACACTCTCCCGCAAACCCGGATGCGCGAATTCGACCTTGCCGACCTCATGGGTCAGCGTATCCCGCTCCACGACCAGCCATGACCGGCACCCGTTCAGATGGTGCCAGTATTCCTTATGCGGCCCGCGCGGATTGCGGCGCTCGTAGACCGCAGCGTTCCAATCCTCGACCGGCGCATCCAGCGCGGGATATGCGACAGTCGCGTCCCCGCCATAGCTGAACTCGCTGTGGTCTCGCTCGCCGCAGAAAGGGCATGTGATGCGGATCATGGGCGTCGCTCCTAATGCAGCTTGGGGGTTGGCCCCATGCCCTTTTCGTCGATGGCATAGCCCCGCTCGAACCGGTCGAGGGAGAATGCCGCCGTCAATTCATCGGGCCGGTCATTGGCGATGAGGTCGGCGAAATGCCAGCCGCTCGCCGGGGTCGCCTTGAAGCCACCATAACACCAGCCCGCATTCATGTAGAGCTTGTCCACCGGCGTCTTCGACATGATATGCGTGCCGTCCATGCTCATATCCATGATCCCGGCCCAGTGGCGCAGCAGCTTGACGCGCCCTAGGCATGGCATGATCGCCATGGCGCATTCGGCCACATCCTGCACGATTGGCAGGTTCCCGCGCTGGGCGTAGGAATTATAGAAATCCAGATCGCCTCCAAAGACCATGCCGCCCTTGTCCGACTGGCTGATATAGAAATGCGCCCCCGGTGCGCCGTAGCCGATGACGAAATCGAGCAGGGGTTTCAGCGGTTCGGACACGAACGCCTGTAGCTTGTGGCTCTCGATGGGCAGGCGCTCGATCCCCGCCATGGCCATGACGTGGCCCGTGGACCCTGCCACCGCGACCCCCACCTTCTTCGCCCGGATCGTCCCGCGCGAGGTTTCAACGCCCACCGCCTTGCCCCCTTCACGCAGGATGCCGGTCACTTCGGTCTGTTGCAGGATATCGACCCCGCGCTGGTCCGCGCCGCGCGCAAAGCCCCAGGCCACCGCGTCATGCCGTGCCGTGCCAGCACGCTTTTGCAGAACCGCCCCGATGATCGGGAACCGCGCATTTTCGGAATAATCCAGATGCGGCACCATCCGTATCACCTGGTCCCGGTTTAGCAGCGACGCCTCTATCCCGCAGGCGTTCATGGTGTTCACGCGCTTCGCCGCACCATCGCGCGCTGCAGGCGTATGAAACAGTCCAAGCTGCCCCCGCTGAGAAAACATGACGTTGTAGTTCAGGTCATGGCTGAGGTTTTCCCACAGCTGCACGGAATGCTCGTAGAATTGCGTGCTTACCGGCAAGGCATAGTTCGAGCGAACGATGGTCGTATTCCGCCCCGTATTCCCGCCACCCAGCCAGCCCTTCTCGACCACGGCCACATTCGTGATGCCGTGATTCTTGGCGAGGTAATAGGCGGTTGCCAACCCATGCCCTCCGCCCCCGATGATCACCACATCGTATTCGGGTTTCGGTTCAGGGTCGCGCCACGCACGATCCCAGCCGGTCTGGCCACGAAGGCCTTCCCGAAGGACGGACCAGACGGAATAATGAGACATATCGAAAACCTCCGGGAGCGATAAAGCAGCCTAGGCGCGCAGGGACAGACCGCATAGCGCGGCGGGGAACGGAACTTGTCGGGAAAAGACACCGGGGACGACTGCGGCATTTTCACGCCCTCGCCCTGCCACGGCCATCTTTCAGGAGTTTGAGAAGGAGCTTCAAGGTTCCTTAACCCTGAATGCGCAATCTCTTGTCGCGCAACCGCAATCCTTTCGGAGAGACCCCATGTCAACTCGCCTTCTCACCGTCTGCGCTCTGAGCGCGACCATGCTCGCCTCGCAGGCTTTTGCGAGCGGGACGAACGAGTACACGCTGTCGGATACTGACACGAGCACAACGATCACCAGTTACCAGCCGCAGGCCACGCAGCAGACGTTCCAGACGCAGCCATCCTACCAAACTCAGCCAGCCTATCAGCCCCCGGCGGCAGATACGAACAACTCTCAGTTCGGCGAGTTGGTCTTCGACACGCAGCCCTACATGCCGAACGGCGATACGGGCAGCACGCAAGCCTACACCACGAACACGACCGAATCCTACACGACGGATACGTTCACGACGCAGCCCTACACAGGCGCGACGGATACGACCTATCAGCCCGCGTATCAGGCGACAGAGACGGCTTTCCAGAACACGCAGCAGGCCTATCAGCCTTCGCAGAATACCTATCAGGAAGCCGAGCCTGCCTATCAGCCGCCTCAGCAGGCCTTCGGGCAATACGGACAGCCGATCCAGGCCCAGGACGAGAGCTCCTGGAAGTGATCTCGCCGGGACGGCGCACCTGACCGCGTCGTCCCACCCTCAGTCCTTGTCCATCCCCATCGCCTTGCGGCCCAGCGCGATATACCATTTCGCCGGAAGCAGGCGGAAGGATTTCAGTAGGTATGAGAATCGACGCGGGAAGGTGATTTCGAACTTCGTCGTCTGAAGCCCGTCCACGATCCGGTTCGCCGCCTCTTCCGGCTGCATCAGGAACGGCATGTCGAAATCGTTCACCGAGGTTGCCTCCGTCTCCACGAACCCCGGACAGATCAGCGAAATCCGCACGCCTTCAGGATAAAGATTATAGGCCAGCGCCTCGGCCATATTGATCAGCGCCGCCTTGGTGGCCCCATAGGCCCCCGATTTGGGCAAGCCCCGATATCCGGCCACCGACGACACCAGCGCAAGGCACCCCTGGTTCTTGGCCAGCATCGCCTGCATCGCAGGCACCAAGCCATTCACAACGCCCTGCAAATTCACATCGAAATGCTTCTTCGCATCCTCGACATTGAACTCCTGCGCGGTCATCGGAATATAGACCCCGGCATTGAGAATCGCGAGCGCGAGGCCGTGCTCCGCCTCGATCCGCGCCACGATCTTCTCCATCGCCTCCGGGTCGGTCACATCACCGGGGGCGGGAATGATCTTCCCACCCGAGCCTTCGGCCATCGCGATCAGCTTATCCTCGCTGCGCGCAGTGATGTAGACGGTCCAGCCATCTTCCACCAACCGGGCGGTTACGGCCTTGCCGATCCCCGCGCTTGCTCCGGTCAGCCAGACGGCCCCGTGGCCGGGTTTCGGAATATAATCGGCACCGTTCATGGCGACGCTCCTTCAGGGCAAGGAGCGTCAGCCTCCCCGAACCGCGATCGGCCCGCGTTTCAGGAGAGCAGCGCCCCGGTCTCGGATTCGAGAACCATGGTGGCCCGATCCCCCTTGGCGTCAAATGCGCCGCCGACCCATTCCCCCCGCGAATCGTAGAACAGGTCGATGGTGTAGTCCGTGTTATTCGTGGCGCGATAGGCGGTGGTGCCTGCCGGCGCTTCGGTGCTGGTGATCGGCGAGACCGAAACACCCAGCAACTCCCCCGACTGCGTGCTGATCCAAGGCGTCTGCTGCAAGGCAGCCCGGTTCCAATAGCTCGCCACGCCCGATCCTGCGGGAGCAGGCCCATTCTGGCGCGATCCCTCGACCATAAGAGTGCCGTCGGTGCGCGTCACGTTCACGTAATGCGGATCGCCATCGTCGTCGCAGGTTCCCGTCACTGACATGAGCTGACCGCTGGCATCGTAGGTTTCCCGACAATCCAGCGTGTAGCGATAGAGCGTGATGATCCCGAGGCCCGTGACGGCGATATCGATATCGCTCGTGGCCGTCATCCCCTCCGCCGTACGTTGCACCGTGACGACGCTCGTGCCGATTGGCGTGGTGCCCCGCAGAAACCGGAACGTGCGCGAGGCGCTCTGCGCGAGCGCGGGCGTGGCGGGCAGCACCGCCAGACCGGCAGCGGCGGCAGTAAAGGAACGGCGTGTCAGTACGGTCATGCAACTTTCTCCATCGTGATCGGCGTAGTGGTATCGCAGCTTTGTGGCGGAAACGGTTCCGCGAAAGTATTTACGTATCCCATTTCCGGCCTTACCTATCCCGCAACGCCGAATAGGAAAGGATCACCCCATGCGCCTTTGCGCCGATATGCCCGAAGCGGTGGGCAATACCCCATTGATCCGCCTCGCGAAAGCCTCCGAAATGACCGGCTGCGACATCTATGGCAAAGCCGAATTCATGAACCCTGGTCAGTCGGTCAAGGACCGCGCGGCCTTGTGGATCATCCGCGATGCGATGGCCAAGGGCACGCTGAAACCGGGTGGTGTGATCGTCGAGGGCACGGCGGGCAATACCGGAATCGGCCTCACGCTGGTGGGCCGCGCCATGGGCTTTCGCAGCGTCATCGTCATCCCCGAAACCCAGAGTGACGAGAAGAAAGACACCCTGCGCCTCATCGGGGCCGAGTTGATCGAGGTGCCAGCGCTCCCCTACCGCAACCCCGATAACTACGTTCATTACTCCGGTCGGCTGGCCGAAGAACTGGCAAAAACCGAAACGAACGGCGCGATCTGGGCGCAGCAATTCGACAACGTGGCCAACCGGCAGGCCCACATCGAGTCGACCGCCCCCGAAATCTGGGAGCAAACGGGCGGCAAGGTCGACGGCTTCATCTGCGCCGCCGGATCGGGCGGCACCGTGGCCGGGGTTGCCGCCGGATTGCAGCCTAGGGGCGTCAAATGCGGCATCGCCGACCCCGAGGGCGCGGCCCTCTACAGCTATTACACAACCGGCGAACTGGCGTCCGAAGGTTCCTCGATTTCCGAAGGCATCGGACAGGGCCGCGTGACCGCCAATCTCGAAGGCTTCACCCCCGATTTCGCCTATCGCGTCCCCGATGCCGAAGGGCTGGAGATCATGTTCGACCTGCTCGAACATGAGGGGCTGTGCATGGGTCTCTCCACCGGCATCAACGTCGCCGGAGCCGTGCGCATGGCCAAGGAAATGGGGCCGGGTCATACCATCGTGACCATTCTCTGCGACTACGGCACCCGCTATCAGTCGAAGCTGTGGAACCCGGAGTTCCTGCGCTCGAAGAACCTCCCCACCCCCGATTTCCTGGAACGCAAAACCGAGCGCCCCTCTGTTTTCGTCGGGTAAGTCCGCGAGCAACGGCCACAGTGTCCGGGATTCTTCGAAATCTGAAAAAGCCTTGTCATACCGCGGCCTGACCGCGGTATGCATCGTGCAGGATGTGCTGAACCATGGCCCCCGCGATCAAGTCGCGGGGTGACACAGATCCAATAAATCGCGAAGACTCTGCACGAACAATCACCCTCAAACAAAATATATCTGTATACGGACAAAATAGGCAAAATGCCACCTCTGAATCCCTAGCCCTTTTCACGCTCACCCAACGCCCAGAGCGCGAGAATCTGACAATCTGCGAGGATCACATCGACCGGCTCCTTGCCCCGCGCGCGATGTCCCGGCGGATGACCGCGCCGCAGCGGGGTGGGCCATTTGCGTTTCCGGCGCGACAATACCCGCATCATCCGTCTCGCCTGCGCGGGCAGATCGTCCAGCGCCGCCTTCAGCGCCAGCAACCGCAGGCATAGCCGCACCGCCGAAACCGGATCATCCGGCATCGGCACCTTGCGGTCATACGACGGATCGAACGGCTCATCCAGATAGCGGATGCGCGGCCCCTTCCCCGGAGCTGTCTTCTGTTTCGGAGGACCGACCGGCTTGCGCGGATCATTCAACGGAAAGGCAGGCACGAAATCACCGCTGCGCTTCCCGCCACCCGAGTGACCTTTTCCCCGTCGTTTGCGGGGACCAGGGCCCTCCCACGTCATGTCATGCGAACCCGTCATCCCGACCCGCGTCGCGAGAATGATCAGCCGCCGCACAGCAGCCTCCGCCGGGATCAGCGTATGCAGGATCGCCCGGTGCACCCGCCTCGGCAGCGTCTCCACGACGGCCCCAGAAACAAGCCCGGCCATTGCGAACAGGACCATAACGATCCAGCGCAGCGCCTTGCCATGCACATCGATCGATTTTTCCCAATCCCAGTCCATCCGGCGCCCTTGCTAAAACAAAACAAGAACAAACAACCTGACACGATCCCGATTGTCAAGCGCGCGATGACGAACACCACGGCAATTGCCCTGTGAACCCATGAGGGAGTCGCTCCGCAGGAGCCGCCGAAGGTGGCGTCCCAAGGGATGATTCAGAGCGCGATTTCGTAATGTGTCAGGTCGTATGCGACAGGCGACTGATCGACATCCGCTAACCCGCCAACAACCTGCCAAGCAGGGCATTGAGCAGGATGCGGCCCCGCGCCGTCGCCCGGATACGGCCCGCATCGCGGGTCAGGAAGCCGTCTCCCACCAGATCGGCCACGCGCTCTTCAGGCAGCGCCTCCCCCCCCAGCGCCGCATAGCGGGCAAGGTCGGTGCCTTCGGCCAGACGCAGCGACATCATCAGGTATTCGCTGGCCTGCTCCTCGCCGGTCAGGGGCGTCTCGCGGAGGATGCCGGTGCCATTGCTCTCCGCCGCCTCCAGCCACGGCTCCGGCGCAAGGACAGTCTCCGTTGCCACCCGCGCATGGGGCAAGGTCAGGCGCCCATGCGCACCGGGGCCGATCCCGACATAATCGCCATAGCGCCAGTAGACGAGGTTGTGACGGCTTTCCGCGCCGGAACGGGCATGGTTCGAGACTTCGTAGGCGGGCAGACCCGCACGCTCGCATTCTTCCTGCGTCACGTCATACATGATCGCCGCCGCCTCATCATCGGGCACGCGCAGCTTTCCGAGCCGATAGAGGTCGGCAAACCGCGTGCCGCTTTCGATAGTAAGCTGATAGAGCGACAGATGATCGACCGCCATGGCCAGCGCCTCGCGCAACTCCGCGCGCCAGGCATCCGGCGTCTGGCCCATCCGCGCATAGATCAGGTCGAAGCTGACCCGGTCGAAAGCCGCGCGGGCAATGTCAAAGGCGGCACGGGCCTCGGCAATCGAATGCATCCGGCCCAGCGCCTTGAGGTCTGGGTCGTTCAGCGCCTGCACCCCCATCGACACGCGATTCACACCGCCCTCGGCATAGGCGCGGAAACGGCCCGCCTCGACGGAGGTGGGGTTAGCCTCCAGCGTGATCTCGGCATCGGGCGCGAGAGCCCATAGCCGCCCGACGGCCTCGATCACCGCCGCGACAGTCTCCGGCGGCATCAGCGACGGCGTACCGCCCCCGAAGAAGATGCTGTCCACTCGCCGCCCCGGCGTGCGCGCAGCCTCCACCTCCAGCGCCCGTACCAACGCCTCGCGCCAATGCGGCTGATCCACCTCCCGCCGGACATGGGAATTGAAGTCGCAATAGGGGCACTTCGCAGCACAGAACGGCCAATGCACATAGATCGCAAACCCACCAGAGGGCCAGTCGGTCATCCGAGACAGGCAGCGTCGAGTTGACGGAACGCCTCTGCCCGGTGGCTGATTTCCTGCTTTTCGCTCGCATCGATCTCGGCATAGGTGCGGGTCTCGCCCGCCGGGATGAAGATCGGATCATAGCCGAAGCCTCGCTCTCCCCGCGCCGGGAAGGTGAGAGCGCCGAGCGCCACGCCCTCGAAATCTTCGCAATGACCGTCTGGCCATGCCAGCGTCAGGGCGCAGATGAAGCGGGCGGAGGGTGCTTCCCTCGCATCGCGCCATGTCAACTCGTCACGAACCCGTTGGATCGCAACCGCGAAATCCTTTTCCGGCCCCGCCCAGCGGGCTGAGAAAATGCCGGGCGCGCCGTGCAAAGCGTCGATAGCCAAACCGGAATCATCGGCCAGAGCCGGCATCCCGGAGCCTCGCGCAGCCGCCAGCGCCTTGATCCGCGCATTTTCGATGAACGTCGTGCCATCCTCCACCGGCTCGGGCAGGCCGAGGTCTCCGGCGGATTGCACCGAATACCCATGCGGGGCGACCAGCGCCTCGATCTCGCGCAGCTTGCCCGCATTGTGGGTAGCGATGACAAGGACCGGGTATTCAGCGGGGTCGAGGGCGCGCCGGGTCATGGCGGCTCCTACGTTTCTGCGCCGATGGCGGCCTTCTGGATGGCGACCAGTTCGCCGATGCCCTTCTCCGCGAGGCGCATCAATTCGTCGAACTGGTCGCGCTGGAAGACTTCACCTTCAGCGCTGGCCTGCACTTCCACCAAACCGCCGCTGCCGGTCATCACGAAGTTGCCATCGGCTCCGGCTACGGAATCCTCCGGGTAGTCAAGATCGAGGACCGGATGCCCCGCATAGATGCCGCAGGAAATCGCGGCGACATGATCGGTAATCGGCCAATCCTTGATGTCGCCCGCGCGTTTCAGCGCCGCACAAGCCCGCCACAGCGCCACGAAGCCGCCCGTAATCGCCGCCGTGCGCGTACCACCATCGGCTTGAATCACATCGCAATCCACGGTGATCTGTCGCTCGCCAAGCGCATGAAGATCGATAGCCGCGCGCAAAGACCGCCCGATCAGGCGCTGTATTTCCTGCGTCCGTCCGCTCTGACCGTTCTTGGCCTCGCGGCGCATCCGGGTATTGGTCGCGCGGGGCAGCATTCCGTATTCCGCCGTTACCCAGCCCTTGCCAGACCCGCGCAGCCATGGTGGCGGGCGATCCTCGATACTGGCCGTGCAAAGAACATGCGTGTCGCCAAAGCGCGCATAGCACGAGCCTTCGGCGTGTTTGGTGCAATCCGGCTCCAGCGTGACGGCGCGCATCTGGTCCCGTTCGCGTCCCGATGGGCGCATGGCGTATCCTCCTGATTTCAGGACGCCGTCCTACCGTTTGGGGCCGGGTGCGTCCAGTCGTCAGACACTCTATTCTGTCGGTTGCATCAACTCGATACGGTTGCCGAAGGGATCGCTGACGAAGACACGCTCGAAACCGTCTACGGGTTCATCATACATCAGAGCCACGTCATTCTTCTCGAAGGTCGCAATCAGCGACGCCAGATCACTGACGAGAAAGGCCGGATGGGCCTTCCGGGCGGCGACGAATTCAGGATCGACACCCAGATGCACCCGTAACCCTTCCTGTTCGAACCACACACCCCCGCGACCGGCCAGTTGCGGCGGCTTCAGCACTTCCAGCAATCCGAGGAGATCGCCGTAGAAGGCCCGCGCGATGGCTTCTCCGTCGGCGGGTATCGCGATCTGAATATGATGGAGGCCTGTCAGCATGGCTCTCTCAACGCCACTTGATCGAACAGCCCATGCTCGGGTGCTGCTCCTTCGGGCCATGCCCGGTTTCGGCCACCGCACGCATGGCGTTCAGCAGTTCGGGCGTCCGATGCGACGCATCGCCCATTCTGGCATCATCGAGACGACCCCGGTACTGCAATCCACCCTGCCCGTCGAACCCGAAGAAATCAGGCGTACAGACGGCCCCGTAGGCGCGTCCGACCGACTGGTCCTCATCCACGAGATAGGGGAACGTGAAACCAAATTTCGCGGCGAACTTCTTCATATTCGCCGGAGAATCGGTGGGAACGGCACGATAATCGTTCGACATGATGGCGAGAACAGTCACGCCCTCGTCCATCAGCAATGCCGTATCCTGCGCCAGCCTTTCAGCCACCGCGACCACATAGGGGCAATGATTGCAGATGAAGGCGATCAGCAGCCCTTTACCGCCAAGCGCATCCGCGAGTGAATAGGCCTGTCCATCCGGGTCTTTGAGCGTGAAGTCAGGTGCTTGCCAGCCGAAATCACAGATCGGCGTGTCGAGGAGCATGGCTCTCTCCCTCAGGTATGAAGATCGTAGGCATCCGCGATGATCTTCCAGCCCTCATCCGCCGTCTCGACGAACTTGAACAGATCGAGGTCTTCGGGGGCGATGGTGCCCTCCTCCGCCAGCGCCTCGAAATTGATGATCCGCCGCCAGAACGCCTCTCCGAACAGCAGAATCGGCAACCGCTCCATGCGCTCGGTCTGGATAAGGGTCAGGGTCTCGAACAGCTCGTCCATCGTCCCGAACCCGCCGGGGAAGACCGCGATGGCCTTGGCCCGCATCAGGAAATGCATCTTGCGGATCGCGAAATAGTGGAAGTTGAAGCACAGTTCCGGCGTGATGTACTCGTTCGGCACCGGCTCCTGCCGCAGCACGATGTTCAGGCCGATGGAGGGTGCACCCGCATCCATCGCGCCCCTGTTCCCCGCTTCCATGACGCCGGGGCCACCACCCGTCACCACGACATATTCCTTGCCGTCATGCTTGAGGCATTCCTGGCTGACGCGCTCGGCAAAGGCACGAGCCTCGGCGTAGTATTTGGAATTCTTCTTCAGGTTCTCGCGCTGTGTCTCGTTGCGGAACGACCACGGTTCGACCCCCGGCTCGGGCAAGCGCGCCCCACCGAACAGGACGACCGTGGAATTCACTCCCGCTTCGTTCAGCAGCATCTCGGGCTTGAGCAGCTCCAGCTGCAACCGCACGGGCCGCATATCGTCGCGGCGCAGGAAGGTATCGTCCCGGAACGCGAGCGTATAGGCGGGCGACTCGGTCTGGGGCGTCGACGGAACTTCCGCGACCTTGGCGATATCCGCCTCGACGGAACGGAGGCGGGATTGATGGTCCTTGCGGCTCATGACGGGCCTTTCGGTTCGGTAACGGGAATGACGGGGTCGCACAGGGCGGCGATGATGCCAATATCTTTCCACCCGTTTGCATTTCGGCTTTCTTAAGTTAAGGCAGAGGCGAGACGCCAACCGGGGAGAACCAAGCCATGAATCGCGATCAGCTACAATCCGTCATCGACGCCGCCTTCGACGCGCGCGACGACGTCAATCCCGGCACAAAGGGCGAGATGCGCGATGCGGTGGAGGAAACGCTCTCCCTCTTGGACAGCGGCAAGCTGCGGGTCGCCGAAAAGGGCGCGGATGGCGACTGGGTCGTGAACCAGTGGGCGAAGAAAGCCGTCCTCCTCTCCTTCCGGCTCAACGACATGACGACCATCGACGGCGGCCCCGGCGGCGCAACGTGGTGGGACAAGGTGCCCTCCAAGTTCGAAGGATGGGGCGCCGAGGAATTCGGCGCTGCCGGTTTCCGGGCGGTCCCGAACTGCATCGTTCGCCGCAGCGCCTATATCGCGCCGAACGTGGTGCTGATGCCCTCCTTCGTGAACCTCGGTGCCTATGTGGACAGCGGTACGATGGTCGATACATGGGCGACGGTCGGCTCCTGCGCGCAGATCGGCAAGGATGTCCATATCTCAGGCGGCGCAGGCATCGGCGGCGTGCTGGAGCCGCTACAGGCCGGTCCGGTCATCATCGAGGACAACTGCTTCATCGGTGCGCGCTCGGAAGTGGTCGAGGGCGTCATCGTACGCGAGGGCGCGGTGATCGGGATGGGGGTCTTCATCGGCCAGTCCACCAAAATCGTGGATCGCGCGACGGGAGAAATCTTCATGGGCGAAGTGCCGCCCTATTCCGTCGTCGTCAGCGGCTCGATGCCCGGTGCGAACCTGCCGGGGCAGAACATCGGCCCCAGCCTCTACTGCGCGGTCATCGTCAAGCGCGTGGATGAGCGTACGCGCTCGAAGACGGCGGTAAACGAACTGCTCAGAGACTAGGGATCGAGTTTGCGCGCCTCGTCGGGGAGCATGATCGGCACCCCGTCGCGGATAGGATAAGCGAGGCCCGCTCGTTCACTGATAAGTTCCTGCGCCTTGCGGTCGTAGCGCAACGGCGTGCGCGACATCGGGCAGATCAGCGCTTCCAGCAGCTTGGGGTCGATATCCGACCGTGCTGCACTTTCGGGTTCGCTCATTGCAGCCCTCCACTTCCCTCGTCTCCGGCGGCGTCGATAGTCAGGAGCGTATCGAGCGTCTTACGCCGCGCGCTCAGATCTTCCGCTTCCAGAAGCACCTGCTTTTCCTGCTCGGTGAACGGGCAGATCATGCACAGGGCATTCACGATGGTCTCTTCGCTTGCCTTGCCGAAGGCATCCCAGTCGGTGTCGAGTGACTTGGCCTGAAAATACCGCTCCACGACGGCGAGGAAGGCTTCGCGGTTAAAGTCTTCGCAATCCTCGCGGGGGGTCTTTGTATCGAGGGCGAACTCGTCCCACTGCACCTGCGCCTGCCGATAAGGGGCGAAGCCTTCGATTTCCTGCACGACGCGGAAGCGGGACACGCCGCTCAATCCGATGAGATAGCGCCCGTCATCCGTCTCCGACAATGTCGTGATGCGCCCTGCACAGCCGATATCGAACAGCTTCTTGCACCCGCGTGTCGCGCCGTCACCACTGGGCTGGATCATGCCGATCAACCGATGCTCCGCTTTCATCGCATCATCGACCATCACCAGATAGCGCGGCTCGAAGATGTTCAGCGGCAACCGCCCACGCGGCAGCAACAGGGCACCCGGCAATGGAAAGATCGGGATGACCGATGGCGCATCATTGATGGAAAAGCGCGTTGCCATCTTCGTCACGCGAACAGAATGGAGGAAAGTTTGCGTCGTCCTTTCAGAGTAAGCGGATCGGTCGGCCCCAGAGCCTCGAAAATCTTGAACAATTGCTGGCGTCCGGCATCGTCGTTCCATTCGCGATCCCGGCGGATGAGGTCGAGCAGATGGTCGATCCCCTCTTCCGGCTTGCCGGAACCGACGAGCGCCAGCGCCAGATCGTGCCGCGCCTGATGATCGTCGGGATTGGCTTCGACCGCCGCGAGAAGCTCCGCATGATCCCCCGCCGATCCGGCCTGTTCCGCCAGGGCAATCATCGAATGGACCTGAACGACCATCGGATCTTCGGCCTTGTCTTCGGGCGCATATCCAAGCGTCTCGCGCGCCCGTTCCAGATCGCCGGTCGCGACGTAGCAGCGTGCGAGACCCGTGATCGCCCGCAGATTCTCGGGAGCGGCCCCCATCACCTGCGCATAGACCTGCGCTGCATCGGCAACCGCATTGTCGGCAAGGCTCTGTTCGGCAAGATCGAGGGCAGCGTCGATCTGGGTCTCCGCCTCGTCCGGTCCCGCCGAATTGCTCAGGGCGGCGATGAAGCGGTCGATCTCGCTCGCCTGCTGGACGCCCATGAAGGCATCGACAGGACGCCCGCCCGAGAACCCGAACACTGCCGGGATCGACTGGACCTGCAATTGGCCCGCGATCTGTGGATGCTCGTCAATGTTGATACGGACCATGCGTACCTTGCCATTCGTCTTTGCGACGGCGGCTTCGAGTTGAGGGCCGAGGGTCTTGCAAGGCCCACACCATGGTGCTGTGAATTGCACGAC
Organism: uncultured Neomegalonema sp.; assembly: GCA_938034615.1. Classification (GTDB taxonomy): domain Bacteria; phylum Pseudomonadota; class Alphaproteobacteria; order Rhodobacterales; family Rhodobacteraceae; genus JAHDDY01. The sequence continues at coordinate 19,179 of CALHLW010000049.1, forward strand.
GATGGGCGTCTCCTGCGACGCCTCGATCACATCGGTCATGAAGCCCGCATCGGTTCCGTCTATAACCGCAGCACCGGCTTGCGCGCCTTGAGTTCCACCGCCGAGTTCGAGCATCGTATTACCCCGTAAGTCCTAGTCGGACGGAGGCATCATCCCTCCAGCCCATCAAAATCGATTTGGATCGCCTCATGCCCACAGGCCGCGACGAAACTCATCAGGTCTTTTGGTGAGATAGCAGTCGTGGCTTCATTGTGTAGGGGATGGCAGTGAATTAGGTCATGCTTTAGCAATGCTTCGTCGATCGCGAAGGTAACGCGCGGGGTGTCGCCACGGTCATTGATGAGGCTGAATGTCGTGACAGCTCCGGGCGTTACACCCAAAACTTCCAGCAACAATTCAGGCTTACCGAAGCTCACACGCGCTGCACCGATGGCCTTTTCAAGTGCCTTGAGATTCACCTTGCGGGACTCGTCGCAGGTGACGAGGAAAAGCCGCCCTTTCTTGTCCTTCAGGAACAGGTTCTTGGTGTGCCCACCGGGAAGATCGCCCCGCAGCGCACGACTGTCTTCCACCGTGAACAGCGGCGGATGCGTCACCGTGTTCGTCGGAATGCCAAGGCTGTCGAGAAAAGCGAACAGGTCATCGGCGGTTGCAGGGTCAGCCATGGTCAGTGCTCCATCGAGCGGATGGCATTGTGCCGCACGAGCAGCGTGCGCGCCGCCTCGGCATGGAGGTTTTCCACGATCCGGCCATCGAGAACGGCGATGCCTTCGCCATTTTGTTGGGCTTCCTCAAAGGCTTTGATTTGCGCCTTGGCGTGTTCGATGGTCGTATCGTCGGGTGCAAAGACCTGATTGCACACATCGATCTGGGACGGGTGGATCAGGGTCTTGCCGTCGAAGCCCAGATTGCGGCTCTGGATACAGCGCTCCTCGAAGGCTTCGCTGTCACGGAAAGCGTTGTAGACTCCGTCGATTGCGACCATCCCATAAGACCGGGCCACAAGCAGGCAATGGGTCAGATGTGAGATCAGCGCGAGGCGATCCTTGGTGCGCCGCGCGCGAAGGTCTTCGGCCAGATCATTGGTTCCCATTATAAAAACCGTCAAGCGCGTGCTGGCCATCGCCACCTTTTCGGCGTGGAGGATGCCCAGCGGCGTCTCCATCATCGCCCAAATCTGCGTGGAGGCAGGTGCGCCATAATCATGCATCAGCGTATCGATTTCCTCGATCATGGGTGCCGATTGCGCTTTGGGAATCACGATGGCATCGGGTGCCGCTTCACAGGCCGCACGCAAATCCTCCATGCCATGATCGGTGTCCAGACCGTTGATGCGGATGCTGATTTCGCGTTTGCCGTAGCCGCCCTCGCGCACAGCATCGACCACCAGATCGCGTGCCGCCGCCTTTTCCGATCCCGCCACAGCATCCTCCAGATCGAGGATCAGGGCATCGGCGGCCAGCCCCTTCGCCTTTTCCAACGCGCGTGCATTGGAGCCGGGCATATACAAGACGCTACGGCGCGGACGGAACGGATCGAACATGGGGAAACCTCTGTAAAAGCACGATTTCGAGGTCTCCTATACGATCCGGCACGGTGGTGGAAGGGGGTGCACCTCGCGGCGGCGGCTTCAGTCGAACGCCATCTCCACCCGCCCGGCATACCAGCCGAGCGAATTGCCGGAGAGCCTCTCGAATCCATCGCGCATTGCGGGCGCGTCCGGGCATGTCACCTCGAACCGTTCCAGATCGCAGATCGCGTCGAAGGCCGCCCGTGTGCAATGCGACCGGCAGAGAGGATGGTCCGCCAAGGCGTCCAGCGCCGCCGGGTCGCCGTTTTCGATAGCGGCAATGTGCGCGGGTATTGGATGCAGGGCGAGCGTCACCGCCGATGTCAGCATCGTGCCGATCAAGAGCATCCCTGCCAGAAGACGCGCCACCGGCCAGCGCGCTCCCGTCAACTGCCGCGAAATCCGCCAATACCGCCATCCCGTGACCAGCGGCACCAACCCGAGAAGACCGATCCCGAGCATCATCGTCATGACACTGAGCGGCAACAGGACGATCCCGATCGCAAAGGCAAACACCGCGCTCGACAGCAAAAACCCGCCCAGCATATCGCGCGATCTCTGCGACAATCGCTCCCCCGCGAACCGCCCAACGAAGAACAGGAGAATGGATAACCCGATGCCGAAATAGGTCACGGTGGCAAGAAAATAGTGGGGCCGCGCGATACCGCTCATGATCTCGTAGAAAACGACCGGATCGAACCAGAAGCACAGCGGCGGCAGGACCAATACGAACAGCACGTCCAGCACCCATTGCGGCAAACTCTGGCGCATCATCCGAACCGTTCCACCCCATACCGCGCCAATACCCCCGCATCGGCATCGTCCAGCACCATTGAAGCCACTTCCCGCGCCATCACCGGGGCCAGCGTCACGCCGCTATGCATGGTGGCGACGAACAGGCCGTCGAGACCGGGAACTCGTCCAACGGCAGGGTAGCCGTCCTCCGGCACGGGACGGGCAGTTACGGTGGAAGCGTCCAGCATCAGCGGCACTCCGGCAAAAGCCGTCTGCGCCCGCCCGATCACCCGCGCCTCCACCTCCGCGCGCTCGGCCTCCGACCCCACGTCCGACCCGCCGAAATCTTCGCCCAAAATCAGCCGCCCGTCATCCATCTGCCAGACATGCAGCGCGTCGCTCGTGAAGATGCGCTCCGACAGGCGCGGCACGGGGGTCGTCCGCATCAACAGGCCCAGCGGCGTCTTCATCGGCAGTCTCACACCCACCCCGGCGAGAATCCCCGGTGTCGCGCGTCCCGCCGCCACGACCACCCGCTCCGCCTCGACTGGCCCCCCGGAGGTTTCCACCCCCGTGACCCGCCCGTTCACCTCGGAAATCCCCGTCACCCGCACCCCCGCGCGCATCTCCGCCCCGAGCGCAGCAGCGGCGATCAGCAGCGCTTCGGCGATCCTATCGGGATCGGCCACCCCTTCCAGCGGGGCATCGATGGCGACTTCGGGCGGCGCGGCCAGCGCAGGCTCCATCTCACGGATGCGCGCGCGCGATACCAGCCGTGCCGTATTCCCCCCCTCGTCCAGCGCCTTGGCGACCGCCTCGATCCGCTCCGGCCCCTCCCAGTTCAGCGCGCCGCCAAGGCGCACGGGCAGGCCGTCGATCTCCGCAACCAAGCCCTGCCATAACCGCATCGACTCCAGCCGCAGCGCAAAATATTCCGCATCCTCGGGTCGATGCGCATTGATCCACGCGAAGGAACCGCCCGTCGCCCGATTGGCCGGAACCCCCTCGTCCACGACGGTCACGGACGCCCCGCGTTTCGCGAGCGCATAGGCCAGCGCCGCCCCGATGATACCCGAGCCGATGATGGCGATGCGTGGTGATGTGGATGCTGTGTTCATGGCCGCACTGTGACGTCTTCGCAACGTAATGGCCAGTGCGGCAAAGGGCTATCCCAACGGCAGCGTCACGAAGAACCGGCTGCCTACTCCCGGCTCCCCTTCGGCGCGGATCGCTCGGGAAACCGCGCCCCACGCTCCAGCATCGCCGCCCCGCTTGGCGTGCGCTTCGTATCTTTATGAAACTGATAACGCTCATAACTTGGTTAATTTGTCGTAAGCCAATTTGGGACGGGTCTTGCGCCCCTCCCTTGTCTTGGTGATGCTTCGTCCGAAAGGGACCGACTCGATGACCGAACTCTTCCGCAATGGCAGCACCGCCCTGCCCCGCCCCGTGGCTGAAACCCTCTTGACCCGCACCCATGGGTCGGAATGGCAGGATTGCGGAGCGCCCGGCTTCTGGATCAAGCCGCTCTACGAAGATGCTGCCAGCGGGCAGCGCACATGGCTGATGCGCGTCGAACCGGGGGCCAGCGCGCCCGCCCATGCCCATGATGAAACCGAGCAGATCTACGTCATCGAGGGCAGCTTCTTTGACGAGGAAAACACTTACCGCGCAGGCGACTTC
>CALHLW010000050.1 GCA_938034615.1 uncultured Neomegalonema sp.
AAAAGGCAAGATCGCCCTCGACATGCCCGCCCTGATCGACGGCGTCGGCGACATCGTGCTGGCCCGCAAGGAGATCCCCGCCAGCTATCACCTCTCCGTCGTCCTCGACGATGCCTTCCAGCAAGTCACCCATGTCACGCGCGGCCACGACCTCTTCACCGCCACCCCCATCCACCGCGTCATCCAGGCCCTGACCGGACGCCCAACGCCAATTTATTGTCACCACGATCTCATCCGCGACGAGACCGGCAAGCGCCTCGCCAAACGCGACGACGCTCGCGCCCTCTCCACCCTCCGCGCAGAGGGCAAGACCCCGAACGATATCCGCGCGATGGTTGGGCTGGCACGGTGAGCGCCGAGGGACAGAAAGGCGCCGTCTTCGCCGCCCTCTATGCGGGGATCGCCTTCGGCATCTTCTGGATTCCGATCCGCGCGCTGGAGGCGGCGGGGTTGAGCGGTCCATGGGCAGCAATGGCCTTCACGCTGTTGCCTGTTCCCTTCGTCCTGCCGCTCTACTGGCTCCACCGGGCAGAACTGCGCCCCGCCAACTGGCGCGGCATTTTGGGCGGCATCCTCGGGGGGCTGGCCTTCGGCCTCTATTCCCTCGCGTTTCTCTACACGGATGTGGTCCGCGTGGTAATGCTATTCCACCTGACGCCGCTCTGGGGATTCCTGCTGGGTCGCCTCGTGCTGGGCGAGATCATCACACCGGTCCGCTGGCTGGCCGTCCTGCTGGGCCTCTCCGGCATCGCCGTCATCTTTGGTGTCGGCGAAGGGCTGCCCTTGCCTGAAAATATCGGCGACTGGATCGCCTTCGCCTCCGGGGTTGCATGGGCGTTTGCCTCCCTGCTCCTGCTGATCGACGAGGAGGTCAGCGTCGCCGTCCATGGCACCAGCTTCTTCACCGTCTCCGCCCTCGTCAACGGCATCGCGGTGGTCCTCGCCGGAGGCGCGATACCAGACAGCGCCAGCCTCGTTGCTGTCTTCCCATGGCTCCTCGCCGTGACCCTGATCCTGACGATCCCTGCCGGGTTCGCCACGATCTACGGTCCAACCAAGCTCAACCCCGGCGTGGTCGCCCTCCTCTTCATGGCCGAGATCGCCATCGCCACCATCACCGCCGCGATCCTGACCGACGAGACTTTCGGCGCGCGCGAGGCGATAGGCGTCCTCCTCGTTCTAGCCGCCGGGTTGCTCGTTCCCCTACGCGAGATGCGCGCAACGAAGACCTGACAGCAGCGATCAGGTCTGCGGCCACAGGGCCGTCCGGGGATGGAACTGTGACCAAGCGAACCAGAATGCCTGATGGCTGCCAAGATCAGACCCGTTCACATCAACGGCCTTGATGCCCCCAGCATCGAGCTTCAGCCGAACGTTCTCATAACCGATAGCCGCGCCCTGTTGCAGGGCCAGAAACGCCTTGCTCCGCTGGAACGCCACCGGCGTACCCGATGCCGTAACCACGCCAATCACATCTTCATGGACCGGCAGACGCGGATCGACATCACCGACCGGAAAGATCGGCCCATTCGCGTCCCGCCCGTTGCGGAAATCAAAATTCCGACCAAGGGCCAGCGATTCGACGAGGACCGTCGTCTGAGGATGCGCGCGCTTCCACGTCCCCCAATCCGTCGTCACCACACTGGCCTGTTTCAACTGCACACCGCGCGCGGCCAGAGGCCCTGTCACGGCTTTGCCGAGGAATGTGTCGAACACCGAGTACGTATTGACGTCATACATCACCTTGTTGGACCGGATCAGCAGCCCCGAGGTCCGCAGGACAGGCCGCTGCACACCGGCGGGGACGTCATCGGTGAAATAGGCCTGCGCAGCTCCACACAGGGTACAATACGGGATCCCGAGCTGACGCCCGCCCAACGTGTCGTTGACCATCTCGCGAACTTCCATGATCTGTCGCGGATAGGCACGATACTCGCCGTTCACCTCGATGCCGAAGACGATATCGTCGTCCCTGAGCCATGTGGCGTCCTGCGCAGAACTCACCTCGGGGTTATCCGCCGCAGGGATGCAGTTGCAGAGTTCATCTGTCCGATCATAGGGCCGGTCATCGATCCGGACGCCGCCCCACGACACCAATCTCCAGTCGATATCGCCCTCTACGAATATCCTGTCCCAGCCGGGCAGATTATTCGTGAAGATAGCGCGCTTCGCCTGCAAATAACCGGGAGGTGCCGGAATATCCCATGCAATGAGCGTATCGGTCATGGTGCTCCATGCATTCCCGGAGGACAGGCCCTTACCCAGCAAAGATGAAGCCGCACTGACCAGTTGTATGTTCAACTGGCGATCCGACGTGAAGCGCATCATATCCGCGATGATCCAGACGAGCCGTGGATCGCGTGAAGCAGCGATGTCGCGCAGAGCCAACGACTGGTCCCTTCCCCAGGTCGATTGGGTCATGCTGTCGATGAACGCCTGCTTTACGGCGAACTGCAAGTCGCTGGATAATGGTCCTTGCGGTATAGCCGGAGGTGTACCGAATTCCTGAATCACATATCTCGACAGGGGTGCCGCTTGCTGGGCCTGCACGGTTTCGACCCGAAACAGGGAAAGCGCCACCAAAGAGGCCGTCAAAATGATGCGGGAGAGGGGGCTGGTTGCCGATGCCATATACTGACCTTCCATTCACGATGCTCTGACCTCAAGCGGGCGTGAGGAACCGCCAAGACCAATCGAACTCTACAAGACAAACTGAGCCTGAGCCTGCCGCATCACCAATCACGATTGATCAGCATTTGGTGCCTTTTCGCGTGAGGAGCCCTACCCAGCGGTTCCGTCCCATGCCAGAACACTCCCATCACACCGATGGAGTCTCCCATGTCCGCCACCCTCGATATCGACTTCGCCCGCTCGCAATTCCCCGCCTTCGCCGAGCCGGAGCTGGCCAACTGGGTGCATCTGGAGAATGCGGGCGGCTCGTATCCTGCCGCGCAAACCATTGACGCCCTGACCGGCTTCTACACCAAGACCAAGATCCAGCCCTACGGACAGGCGGGGCCAACCGCCGCCGGTGGCGCGGCGATGGATTCTGCCAGCGCTCGCTGGGCCAAGGCGCTTAATGTCGATCCCGGCGAAGTCACCTTCGGCCCATCCACGTCCCAGAACACCTACGTTTTGGCCCAAGCCTTCGGCGCGATGCTCGAAGCGGGCGACGAGGTCATCGTCACGCAGCAGGATCATGAAGCCAATTCCGGCGCATGGCGGCGCATGGCAGAGGAGCGCGGCTTTACCCTGCGCGACTGGACAGTCGATCCCGTCACGGGGCGGCTCGACCCGGCGGGTTTCGATGCCCTCCTGTCCGAGCGCACCCGCCTCGTCTGTCTCCCCCATTGCTCGAATATCGCGGGCGAGGCCAACCCGGTCGCCGAAATCACCGCCAAGGCGCGTGGCATGGGCGCAGCAAGCGTCGTGGATGGTGTCTCATGGGCGCCCCACGAAATCCCCGACGTGACGGCGCTGGGCGCGGATATCTATATGTTCAGCCTCTACAAGGTCTATGGCGTTCATCAGGGCCTCATGACCGTGCGCCGCCCCCTGCTCGACCGCCTGCCGAATCAGAGCCATTTCTTCAACGCCAAATATCCGTCGAAGAAACTCGCCCCCGCCGGACCCGACCACGCGCAAGTTGCCGCTTCCGCCGGAACGCTCGACTATATCGACGCCCTCGCCGAGCATCACGGCATCGGCGCGAACGATCCCGGCGAACGGGTGCGGGCCGTCAACGCCCTGTGGCGCGCACAGGAAATCGCGGTCGCAGCCCCGCTGCTCGACTACCTCGCCGCCCATCCCCGCGCGCGCCTGCTCGGCCCCGAAACCTGCGACGACCGCCGCGCGCCCACCATCGCCTTCCTGCCCGAAAAGATGTCACCACAGGCATTGGAGGCATCGCTGGCCGAACGCGGCTTCATCGTCGGTGCGAGCGATTTCTACGCCTACCGTCTCATCGAAGCCTGCGGCATCGACCCCGAAACCGGTGTGGTCCGCGCCTCGATGACCCATTATACTCGCGGTCAGGCCGTCACCGCCTTCATCGAAGCGCTGGACGATTTGCTGTAATTTCATGTCATGCCCGCGAAAGCGGGCATCTCACGCAACGGAGAACGATTCCCTCTTACGAGGGAATGACGGGAGATAAGAGATGCCCGACCCTGCCCTCGACGCCACCATCGAACAGGCCCGCGAGTTGTTCCACGATCTCGGGCCGCTCTCCGTGCGCAAGATGTTTGGCGGGGCTGGTCTCTATTGCAACGGCACGATCTTCTGCCTGATCGCCTTCGAAGAAATCTTCCTCAAGGCCAGGGACGATTTCGCCGCCATGCTGGAGGCCGAAGGCTCTTCCCCCTTCGTCTACGAGGGCAAGGGCAAGCCAGTCGCCATGTCTTATTGGCGGCTCCCCGAAAGCGCCCTCGACGACCCGGAAGAAGCCTTCTCCTGGGCGCGCAAGGCATTGGAGGCAATCGAATGAGGATCATCGGAGGCGACCTGCGCAGACGCACTCTCGCAGGACCGGCCAATCCCCGCGACCGCACCCTGCTGCGCCCGACATCCGACCGGATGCGCGAGGCGATCTTCAACATCCTCGCCCATGGCGACTACCCGGATTTCGAGGGCGCACAGGTGCTCGATCTCTTTGCCGGAACGGGTGCGATGGGCATCGAAGCCCTGTCGCGCGGAGCGGAGAAGGCAATCTTCGTCGACAACGGACGCGAAGCGCAGGTGATCCTCAAGCAGAATATCACCACGCTCGGCCTGACGGCCCGCGCGCAGGTCGTCGCGACCGACGTCATGCGGTTCGCCGGGTCCGGGGCCGGACCTTACGCGTTCATCTTCTGCGATGCCCCTTATGAGCGGGAAATGACGCGACCAACCCTCGACGCCCTCATGGCGAACGACATGCTCGCGAAGGACGGTGTCATCGTCGTGGAAACCGGCATCGACGAAGACCTTGATCTGCCATCGGGCCTCGCGATGACCGGCCAACGGCATTATGGTTCGGGAAGAATCCGTATCCTGCGGGTGGCCGATCCCGCCGATCGGGATATGTGAACGGCGCAGTGACCGGGACGACACGATGACCGAGACCCTCGATATGCAGTTTCCCTGCGCCCAATGCGGCGCAGACCTGCGCTTCAATGCGGGAAACGGACACCTCGTCTGCGACTATTGCGGCCATGAGAACATCATCGATCTCGACCACACGCCCATTCAGGAGCTCGATTTCCGCAAGGGCCTCGAAGATCAGCTTTCTACCGAGCAGATCGAAGTCACGCAGGTCACCAAATGCACCACCTGCGGCGCGGAGGTACAGTTCGACCGCGACATCCATGCTGATAACTGTCCCTTCTGCGACTCCGTCCTCGTCACCGACAGCGGCGCCCATCGACACTTCAAACCCAAGGGCGTCCTGCCCTTCGCCGTCACGCAACAGGACGCGCAAGGCGCGCTCGAAGATTGGCTCGGCTCCCGCTGGTTCGCCCCCTCTGGCCTGAAGCGATACGCGCGCGCGGGGCGGGAAATGAACGGCCTCTATACCCCCTACTGGACCTTCGACGCCGAGACCGACAGCAGCTACTCTGGCCAGCGCGGCGATGTCTATTACGTCGACCGCTACGTCACCGTGATGACGGATCGCGGCCCCCGCCGACAACTACAGCGCGTCCCTCAAATCCGCTGGACCCCGGTGCGCGGTCGGGTACGCCGCTTCTTCGACGACGTGCTGGTGGTCGCCTCCAAGGCCCTGCCAAGGCGCGTGGCCGATGCGTTGGAGCCGTGGGACTTGCACGCGATGGTCCCGTACACGGAGGGCTATCTTGCAGGCTTTCGCGCCGAAGGCTACACCATCGACCTGCGCGACGGGTTCGCGGAAGCCCGCGGCGTGATGGATCTGGAAATCCGGCGCGACGTGCGCTTCGATATCGGCGGCGACCAGCAACGGGTACAGCGCGTCGAAACCGATTTCGGCGACATCACCTTCAAGCACGTCCTGCTGCCCCTCTGGATCGCTGCCTATCGCTATCGCAAGAAGACCTATCGCTTCATCATCAACGGACGCAGCGGGCGCGTCTATGGCGAGCGGCCCTACAGCGTCTGGAAGATCATCGTCGCCGTCCTCCTCGGCGCGATCCTCATGGCGCTGTTGCTGGGTGCGCTATACACCTCTGGCGCACTGGATTCAGTTGTAATCGGGAATGGACGTCTTGTGATGCCGGATGACCTCTATTTCCGCGTACCGCGTTATTAAAACAAGCCTTTGACGAATTCTTCGTATTTCGTCGCGATACTGACCTTTGCTTGGCACGGTCGGAGAACAGTCGGATGGCATCGGGACATCGGTGGAACATAGTCGGCGATGAGTTCGTACAGCTCTTCACGGCAGAGTACGAAGACGATGGCACGCTTCATTGGCCAACGGTGATCGGCGCAGCAGCCTGCCTCTGTGGCGAGACTGCATTGATCGCCCACGAGTCGCGTCTTCCGGAATTCGGCATAATCGAGAGTCCGAAGGTCGCCGAGTTCATGTATAATGGCGAAACGACGAACCGCACGATTCTGGGATACTCCGCCACCATCGCGAAACAGGCATTTGGTGTCGAAGTCGAAACCCTGCCGACCTATCGTGACATTACCGAACAACTCGGAACGCTGCTCCTGCCGGGGTCTTTCCCGGCACTGACCGTAGCCGCGCATTTGATGCCGCGTGAAACGCCCATGAATGCCGGACCGCGCCTACGCAAGAAAATTCATGAAATCGCGAGCCGGGAGGGGTTCAGCATGACTGACTCCTCTTTTGCGCTGGCCACTTCCGCGATGAAGATGATCGGGTCGGCACAGGAACTCGGCGTTCGCGACCTAGCGATCTTGGCCATGCAATGCGGGATCGCTGGCTCGCGCTTCGCGCCGACCTTGGAGACCAGCGTGAATCCCGCATTCCGTCGGAGTAATCTGGATGAGGCCGAAGCCCTCCTGGACGCGGAAATGCGTGCCGAGGAAGAAGCGGCCCAGATGCCAGCGGCAGCAGCCGTAGCAGCCGCCCTCGGATCGAACGAACGAGTTGCATTCGGCAGGCGGCGCTAGTGGATTGGCCGAGACATTTGAGTTCACCGCTTCATCTCTGACAAATCACGCTATCTCATTCAAATGTCGAAACAAGTTGATCCACCAAATCGAAATCTGGTGGATCGGTTTGTTTCAAACGATCACTAGAACAAGGCCTCGACCTGATCTTCTATCTTCGGGCTGTCCGGTTTGACGGATGAGCCGAATTTCGCGACGAAACTACCATCCGGCGCGATCAGGAACTTGTTGAAGTTCCAGTCCGGTGTCGCGCCCTGCTCTGCCAGCCACCGGAACAGCGGGTGCGCGTCGCGCCCCTTGACCTTCTCGATCTCCGTCATCGGGAAATCGAGGTCGAAATTGACCTCGCAGAATTTCTTCACGTCTTCCGAGGTCGCCAGTTCCTGCCGGAAATCCTGCGACGGTACGCCGAGTACCACGAGGCCCTCGCCGCGATAGCGGTCGTAGAGCGCCTGAAGCCCGTCATATTGATACGTGAACCCGCATCGCGAGGCGGTATTCACGACGAGCACCGGCTGGCCCGCATAGGTCGACAGCGGAAGCACCCCCCCTTCGATGGCAGTGAACGCGAAGTCATGGGCCGTGCGCGTCTCTGCCGAGGCCGCACCGGAAAGCATAGTCATCGCGATCAGGGTTGCGATCAGTCGAATAGGCTGGATCAGCATGGCGGTCTCCCACAAGAAAAAGCTCCCGACGCCGATATGGCGTTCGGGAGCGTAAAAGAAAACGAAACGGCCCGCGTCAGACGAACGCAGCGCCCTCGTACAGCTTCACCGAGATGCGGAACGCGCCCCATCCGGGAACGGCCTTGCCGCGCACGACCGGCTCGTTGATCGCCTCGATCCGGGCATCGACCCGCCCCGCGCGCTGAAGCGCCCAGTCGAGAGCGGCGTGATGCTGGTTCGTGATGTAGCCGAGCTTGTCGCCCGACGACAGCCGCACGGCAATGCCACGCTGTTCCGAGGGATGCGGCACATCGCGTTCGAGAGAGACGCGATCACCGGCTTCCGGCATCGCGCCGAAGGCCGCAAGACGATGATAGACCGGCCATGCGATCGGCACATCGTTCAGGCTGAGGATGGGTTTGGCCCCCGTGACCGTGGCCGCATTCGCGGCAAGGCCGATTCCGGGGGTGGCGAGGGCAGCGGAGGCACCGAATAACTGCAAAGCGCTCCGCCGACTGGGCGTAAAGGATCGTGTCGTCATGTTTTTCAGCTTACGCATGATTATGCCGAAACTGTGACGGAATGTCGCATTTCTCGTCAGCCGAACACCCGCGCGAAGATCGTATCGACGTGTTTCGTGTGGTGGCCCAGATCGAACAGGCCTTCCAACGCCACCTCGTCCAGCGCCGCCGTCACATCTGCATCGGCCTTCAACTCGGTCAGGAAATCCTTGCCCTCTTCCCACACCCGCATCGCATTGCGCTGCACCAGCCGATAGCTGTCCTCCCGGCTTACTCCCGCCTGCGTCAGCGCCAGCAGCACCCGCTGGGAATGGACCAGCCCCCGGAACTTGTTCATGTTCGCCATCATCGTGTCGGGATAGACGAGCAGCTTTTCAATCACCCCCGTCAGGCGCACCAGCGCAAAGTCCAGCGTCACCGTCGCATCCGGCCCGATCATCCGCTCGACCGACGAATGCGAGATATCCCGCTCATGCCACAGCGCCACGTTCTCCATGGCGGGTAGCGCATAGCTGCGCACCATCCGCGCGAGGCCCGTCAGGTTCTCGGTCAGGATCGGGTTGCGCTTATGCGGCATCGCCGACGAGCCCTTCTGGCCCGGCGAGAAATATTCTTCCGCCTCCAGAACCTCAGTGCGTTGCAGGTGCCGCACCTCCGTCGCGATCCGCTCGACCGACGAGGCGATGACGCCCAATGTCGCAAAGAACATCGCATGGCGGTCACGCGGGATCACCTGCGTCGAAACCGGCTCGATGCCAAGGCCCAGCTTCTCGGCCACATGCGCCTCCACCGCCGGATCGATATTCGCGAACGTCCCCACCGCGCCTGAGATGGCACAGGTTGCGATTTCCTCGCGCGCAGCCACCAGACGCGCCCGGTTGCGATCCATCTCCGCATAGGCCTGCGCCAGTTTCAGGCCAAAGGTTGTCGGCTCAGCATGGATTGCGTGGCTGCGCCCGATAGTGATCGTGTCCCTATGCTCATAGGCGCGGGTTTTCAGCGCCGCGAGCAGCTTGTCGAGATCGGCGAGCAACAGGTCACTGGCCTTCACGAGCTGCACGTTGAAACAGGTGTCCAGCACATCCGACGACGTCATCCCTTGATGGACGAAGCGCGCTTCCGGTCCGACGATTTCGGACAGATGGGTCAGGAAGGCGATGACATCGTGTTTCACCTCCCGCTCGATGGCATCGATCCGGTCGATATCGAACTCCACATCCTTCGCCGTCCAGACCTTCGCAGCGGCCTCCTTCGGGATTACGCCCAGTTCGGCCATGCTGTCCGCCGCATGGGCCTCGATCTCGAACCAGATGCGGAATTTCGTCTCGGGCGACCAGATCGCGGTCATTTCGGGGCGGGAATAGCGGGGGATCATAGCAAAGCCTTTCGTGCGACTCGGGACCGGTGCGCTATACACCACCATGAGTGCCGTGTCCGGGGTCGAGATGATGTCCAGCCTGTTCGAAATGTCGTTGCGCGCCTATCTCATCGGAGACTGGCGCATCGAGCGCGAAATCGAAGACCGGCGACCGAACAGACCGCAATCCTTCGCGGGCAGGGCATCCTTCACGGGCGAGGGCGAAGACGTCCTCCTCTACCGCGAGGATGGAACACTCCATATCGGCGACACTGCCATCCACGCCTCGCAATCCCATCGCTGGCATTTCGTGGAAGCCCATGCCGACGTGTCTTTCGCGGACGGACGCCCCTTCCATCAGGTCAAGCTCGATGGCCACCATGCCGACGCGCTCCATGACTGCCCGCCCGACCTCTATCGCGTCTCCTACCACTTCCAGACGCAAGATTGCTGGCGACAGCAATGGCACGTTACAGGCCCCCGTAAGGATTACACGCTCGAAAGCGTGTTCACGCGCTTGCATAGCGTCGCCCATCCGGTGCAATCTCCGCCCGAATGAATGCAGCCTTACAGGGGGATTTTCCATGGCCGCTGCCGCACCCGCATCCACGCTGTCGCAGGCGTACTGGCCCACGACCGCCGGTCGCGATACCCTTCTCCGCAATGCCTTGCTGATCGTGGTCGGCGTCATTGCCATGGCCATCGCGGCAAAGATCAAGGTGCCATTCTGGCCCGTGCCGATGACCATGCAGACCTTCGTGGTCCTCTCCGTCGGCGCGGCGTATGGTGCCCGGCTCGGGGCAGGCACGATGCTCGCCTATATGCTGGTCGGCGCGTTCGGCTTCGATATCTTCACCAGCAGTTCGGCGGAAGCGAACGGCGTCTCCTACATGATGGGTGGCACGGGCGGCTATCTCGTCGGCTTCGTCCTCGCGGCTTTTGTCCTCGGCAAGCTGGCCGAGGCGAGTTGGGACCGCTCAATACTGAAGATGGGCGTGGCCATGCTGATCGGAAACGCGCTGATCTATCTCCCCGGCGTTCTCTGGCTCGGCTATCTTTATGCCGGTGCGAAAGGCTGGGACTGGACCGTACAGGTCGGCATGACCAACTTCCTCGTCGCCGATGCTCTGAAGCTGGCGCTGGCAGCGGCCATTCTCCCGATGCTCTGGCGCCTGAAACGTTAATACAGCAGTAACGCTAAAAACAAAAAAGCGGCGCAAGCCGCTTTTTTATTGCCTGAACGAAATCATCTGACGCGCATCGACGCATGGTTACCGAAGCAATTACCAGAACTGCCTACAGTTTTTCCTATTTCCGCACAGCGTTACTCGTTGGACTTAAGATAATCAACACCGTTCCCCGGCATATTGTCCCTACGCCGCGATACCGGGGGGTTGAGCGGCAGACAAATAAACAAGTGTCTCTGGGGGACCAATCATGCCACGTAAGCCACTTACTGAAGACGAAAAATCCGTCGTTCGCGAAAAGGCCGCCGCAGCCGCCCGTCGCATCATGGACGAATTCGGTGCCGAAAAGGTCACGATCCGTGGGATCGCCAAAGAAGTCGGGATGAGCGCGATGAGCCTCTACACTTACTTCGAGAACAAAGCTGACATCATCGCCTATCTCCAGTCGCAGGCCGTCAACGAATTGTCCGCCGATCTCGCGGCAGCGATGAACAAGAGCAACACGCCGGAGAAGACCATCGCGGCACTCGGCGCGGCCTATGTCGCCTTCGCCGACGAGAAAGCTGACGAGTTCCGCCTCGCCTTCCGCGCCGAAGAGGGTCGTATTCCAGGCAGCGCGCTCGAAAGCCTCGAGGTCGCGCTTCAGCCGCTGCGCGATGCCGTCTCCAAGCTGGTGAAAGACCCGCGTTCGCCAGAAGAAGTCGAGCGCATCGTCACCGGCATCTGGTCCGGCTGGCATGGCTATGCCCTGCTCCGTCAGGCAGGCTGCGTGAACGGCCAGACGCCCGTATTCGACGTCAAGACTGCCGCGTTCTTCGGCATGGCCGGCAAAGGCCGCGCGAAAACCGGTGCTGCAGCACACTGATCACCATTGAGATTCCCGTGAAAGCGGGAATCTCAAAACAAAAAACCAGATACCCGCATGCACGGGTGCGAACATTCCCAAGACAAAAAACAAAATCCGGGAGTGAAATATGGCCGGGGAGCATCGCTCTCCGGCCAATTTTCTTCTCTATGTTTCGTCCGGAGTATCGGGCGTCTCCGGTGCCTCCGGCGCATCACCATCGGATGCCTCCTCTTCAGCATCCTCCGATTGCTCTGCCAGCCGTGCGACCGAGACAACACTCTCATCATCCGCCGTGCGCAACATCCAGACGCCACCCGCACCACGGCTGCGGACCGACACATCCGACACACCGCAGCGGATCGACTGCCCACTATCGGTAACGAGCATCACCTGATCGCCCTCATCCACGGGGAAGGAGGCAATGATGCGCGTCGCTCCCGAGCGGCTGTTGCCCGACAAGGACATGGCGGCGACGCCTTGCCCGCCACGGTGCATGGCCCGATATTCGAAAGCCGAGGTGCGCTTGCCAATGCCGTTCTGCGCGATGGTGAGAATCGTCTCTTCCTGCGCGGACAGTTCGATATAGCGCTCCTGAGAGATCAGCGTTTCGTCCCCATCCTCGTCGTCGCCCGTCTCATCGGCCTCATCGACCTGGTCCTCGCCCGCCATGGACCGGCGCATCTTCAGATACGCGCGCGCCTCGGCAACCGTGCAATCGACCCCGTCAATCACCGCCATGGAGACCACTTCGTCCCCCTTGGCCAGCTTCATTCCGCGCACACCCGTCGAGTCCCTGCCCTTGAAGACGCGCACTTCCGTAACCGGGAAGCGGATCGCCTTGCCAAGCGCGGAGGTCAGCAAGATATGGCTGTTTTCGTTGCAGATCGAGGCCGAGATCAAACGCACCCCTTCGGGCAGCTTCATGGCGATCTTGCCGTTCGCCTTCACGTTCACGAAATCGCTCAACTCGTTGCGTCGCACCCCGCCATCGGAGGTGGAGAACACGATTTGCAATTTGTCCCACTCGTCATCGGGCGCATCGATGGGCATCATCGCGGCGATGGAGACGCCCTGCGGGATCGGCAGCAGGTTCACCAGCGCCTTGCCCCGCGAGGCGCGACCCGATTGCGGCAGACGCCAGACCTTCAGCTTGTAAACGATACCGTCCGTCATGAAGAACAACACCGGCGTCAGCGTATTGGCTGAGAAAAGCCGCGTGACGAAATCCTCATCCTTCGTCGCCATGGCCGACAAGCCCTTGCCTCCGCGTCTTTGCGCCCGGTATTCGGCCAGCGGCGTACGCTTGAGATAGCCCGAGTGCGTGGCGGTCACGACCATTTCTTCGGGTTCGATCAGGTCTTCATCGTCGAAATCGCCGAGGCTCTCGATGATCTCGGTCCGGCGCGGAACGGCGAATTCTTCTCGCACAGCCTGCATCTCTTCGGAGATGATCGCGAGGATGCGCTCGCGGGAACGCAGGATATCGAGGAAATCCTTGATCTGCGCGGCAAGTTTCTTCAACTCGTCGGTGATCTCGTCGCGGCCCAGCGCCGTCAGGCGTTGCAGGCGCAGATCGAGGATCGCACGGGCCTGAATGTCCGACAGGCGATAGGTGCCATCCTCCGCAATCGTATGGTCGGGATCGTCGATCAGTTGGATATACTCCGCGATCTGATCGGCGGGCCAGTCGCGATCCATCAGGCGCACCCGCGCCGTGGCCGGGTCGGGCGATCCCCGGATCAGCGCGACGACCTCGTCCACATTCTCCACCGCAACGGCAAGGCCACACAAGACATGGCTCCGTTCGCGCGCTTTGTTCAGCTCGAACGCCGTGCGCCGGGCGACCACTTCCTCACGGAACGACAGGAAGCTGCTGAGGATACGCTTGAGCGTCAGTTGCTCGGGCCGCCCGTCATTCAGCGCCAGCATATTCGCGCCGAAACTCGTCTGCATCGGCGTGAAGCGATAAAGCTGGTTCAGCACCACTTCGGCGGTGGCATCGCGTTTCAGTTCGATTACCATGCGCACGCCATGGCGGTCGCTTTCGTCCTGAACGTGGGCGATGCCCTCGATCTTCTTGTCCTTCGCAAGCTCTGCAATACGCGCTTCGAGGTTCGCCTTGTTCACCTGATACGGCACCTCGTCGATGACGATGGCCCAGCGGTCCTTGCGGATTTCTTCGATATGTGTGCGCGCGCGCATGATGACCGAGCCGCGCCCCTCGTCATACGCCTTGCGCGCCCCGCTCTGGCCAAGGATCAACGCGCCGGTCGGGAAGTCGGGACCGGGGATGAACTCCATCAGATCGGCGGTTTCGAGGTCGGGGTTCTCGATCAGCGCCAGCGTCGCATCGATCACTTCGCCCAGATTATGAGGCGGAATATTCGTCGCCATTCCGACGGCGATGCCCGCCGCGCCGTTCACCAGGATATTCGGATAGCGCGCGGGCAGGACGGTCGGTTCCCGGTCCTGGCTGTCGTAGTTCGGTTGGAAATCAACGGTATCACGGTCGAGGTCTTCGAGGATCGCCGTCGCGATCTTGGCCATGCGCACTTCGGTATAACGCTGCGCGGCGGGCGGATCGCCATCCATAGAGCCGAAATTGCCCTGCCCGTCCAACAGCATGATCGACATGCTGAAATCCTGCGCCATCCGCACGAGGGCATCATAGACCGCCTGCTCGCCATGGGGATGGTATTTACCGATCACGTCGCCGACGACACGGGCAGATTTGCGGTACGGCTTGTTGTACTCGTACCCCGCCTGATCCATCGCGTAGAGGATGCGCCGGTGCACAGGCTTGAGGCCATCGCGCAAATCGGGGATCGCGCGACTGACGATCACGCTCATCGCGTAATCAAGATAGCTGCGCTGCATCTCCTCTTCGACGGAGATGGTGGGGCCGTCGAAGTCAGGGCGCTGGGGCATGGGCTTGGGCGTGTCGGCCCCGCCGTTACCATCGTCACCACTGCCGTCAACCGGAAGCTCGTCGTTCTCGTCGCTCAAGAAATCACCGCCGTTTTCGGGGAGCATTCATATTTCGTTCATACTCATACGATGCCACGAAAAAGGGTGCAACGACCGCCTGCCGAAAAGGCGGCTAAAGCACGAAAAAACCCGGCGGAAACGCTCCACCGGGCTATTTTCGACAGGCTATGCGACGCGCATCACTCTTCGGCAGTCGCTTCCTTGAGATACGCAATCAGATTCACCAACTGCTTTTCCTTCTTCACGCCACCGAAAGCCATCTTCGTTTTCTTCACGACCTTCTTCGGCGCAGCGAGGTATTCAGCAAGGGTTTCCTCGTTCCACTCTACCCCATGTTCGATCATCGCCTTGGAATACTTGTAGCCTTCGACCGTCCCGGCCTTGCGCCCGAACAGGCCGACGAGATGTGGGCCAACCTTGTTCTTCTTCTCATCGACGACATGGCAGGCCTTGCATTTCTTGAATACTTTCGCGCCTTTCTTCACATCGCCATCGGCGAGCGCAGGCGATGCCATCACACAGGTAGCAAGAACAAGTGCGGCGGCTTTGGTAAGACGGGACATCAGCAATCTCCAGAGTTCCAGAACGATACGACAGATATAACATCATCTGCGAAGCGCGCCAGTATGAACCTTGAGCTACCGTTCCGTCTGACAAAACAATCAGACCTTGCCCAAAGCTTCGACGATACGATCACTCGTGAGAATCTGCGGCAGCAGGACAGGATCGCCATCCCTCGGGAAGACGGCATAGAGCGGCACGCCGACGCGCCCAAATTTCTGCAACAGCCCCGTGATCTCCGGGTCGCGCGCGGTCCAGTCACCGACCAGATATGTGACGCCATTGTCTTCGAGCGCCGCCTGAAAATCCTCTCCGAACGCAATCTTCTCGTTGACCTTACAGGTGATGCACCAATCGGCGGTCATGTTCACGAAGACCGGTTCGTTGGCGGCAAGCAGGCTATCCAGACGCGCCGCCGTGAACTGCTCCACCGGCCCCGCATGGCCTGCGATGGCGGTCTTGTCCGATGGCTGTACGACGGTGAATTGCAGGCAGAGCGCAACGACGGCAACCAGCGCAGCGGCAGACGTGCCATAGCCGAGCATCTTACCCCGCCCGCCACTCTGCTGCGCCGCACCGAAGGCCCATGCCGCCAGACCGACGAGAACCGCTCCGATCAACGCGAGCAGCATCGAGCCGGGACCGGCCAGCGTGCCAAGCACCGTCAGCAACCACGCCGCGCTCGCATACATCGGGAAGGCCAGCAATTCCTTGAGCCGCACCATCCACATGCCGGGCTTAGGCATCCGCGAAGCAACCCCCGGCAGCACGCTCAGCAACAGGAAGGGCGCGGCAAGACCAAGGCCCAGCGCGACAAAGATGGCCATGGTCGCGGGCGTACTCATGGTCAGGGCCGCACCCAGCGCAGTTGCCATGAAGGGCGCAGTACAGGGCGTCGCAACGATGGCGGCGAGCGCTCCGGTAAAATACGCCCCTTTCACGCCACCGCCTGACGCCATGCCCTCCCCCGCTCCGGCAGCGGATGCATTGACCTCAAAGACCCCCGACAGATTGAGACCAACCAGCAACAGCAGATAGGCCAAAGCCGCGACGATCAGCGGGTTCTGCAACTGGAACCCCCAACCGACCATCGCCCCGGCTTCCTTCAGCGCG
>CALHLW010000051.1 GCA_938034615.1 uncultured Neomegalonema sp.
CCCATCGTCGCCGCTTCCTGCCCCGGCCCCGGAATATCCTGCACCGCCGCCCCAAAAGCCGGGTTTGGAGCCATATTCCGCAGCAACAGCACCGTAATCTGCGGATACCCCGCGCCATCCCCCACATCGCCCCAATCGAGCCAGCTTACCCCGCATTCCTCGCGCGCATTGACAGGCCGGTTCGCCGCCTTGCTGACCACGATCCTGTAGGACCGATCCGCCCCCAGCGTGACTTCGCTGTCATAGATGCAGTCCGAAAACCGCGTCGTCACCAGCGACTCATTGCTGCACAGCGACCAGTACCGCAGATCATACTGCTCCGGCTGCGCCATGTCGGACCCCCGATCCGGTATCCGTGGCATCTGTGCTTCCAGCACGACAACTTCCCCGAAATCCTCGTTCAGCGCGATGGACACATACTGATTGTCGAGATTGGCATAGAAGCCCGAGCCTTTGGGAATGAACCCGACGGCGGCGGCGGTCTTCATCACCTCCTGTAGCTTGGGTGACATGAAGGCCATCAGGTTGATGCGCGGATCCCAGAAGACGTCCCAGTCTTCCTTCTTCGTCCGCAGATAATTCTCCGCAACATCCGGGTCTTCCAGCATCCGGTCGAAATCTTCCTGCGCCAGAGCGGGCGAGATCAGGATACGCTGCGGGTCGTCCGGTGCCGGGCTGCCGAGCGCATCGCACGCGGCCTGCCCGCCGAGCCGCGAACCATCGGGCATCACCAGCGTCACCGCAGGAAGCCCCGCCCCTCCCGTCAGATCATCCCCCGTTTCCGGGATATAATGGCGCAACAGCATCGGGCTGCGGTCCACCTTGTCCGCCGGGCCGAGATAGACGGTATTCGGCGCGCGCTGCGCCGGTATCTCCCCCTGCACGACGCGCAGGGTATAGGCCGTTGAGCCGTCATGGCTGCCGCTCAGGTAAGGGTTCTCGTTGTCCGCATCGGGCGCGATATCCACATCCATGACGTGATCATAGGGCGCACCGCCTTCAGTATAGCTGTGCAGCGACATATACCGTGCCTGCGGAAAGCGGCCGTTGATCTCCAGATACGCCTCCGGCGCATCCTCGGGCATCGAAAATACCGTCGCCCAGTAGACAGCTCCGCCATCGGGATAGGCAATGTTGAACGCCCCGGCATAGACCGGCCCCATCCAGAAACAATCATGCTGGCCGGGGGTCTCTTTCCCCTTGAACACGACGGGCCTCGGCGTCATCGAGATTTTCTTGTCCGCAATCGGGAGTTGCTGAATCAAGGCATCGAAATCGTGCTGAAACGGCCCCTCGGCATTGGAAATGGTTGGTGCGAAGGCCAAAGCGAGACCCAGAGCGAGCGAACGGTAATGCATTGTGGATTCCCCTCATAGATGAGCGAATCCGTGATGAATTACTGTGTACGGAACGTCAACTTCAAAGACTTTCGGAAGAATTCAGAAAACCCCGCTATCGCGACCTCCAGTGCCGCGTCGCTCACATCCCGGTGCAGTACCAGCCGAACCTCCTCGGCTTCCCCACCGATGCTGACCCCGCATCCAGTCATGTGGTCATGCAGCGCACCGTAGCGCCCCTCCGGCACCGTCAGGAACACCATGTTCGTTGCATGGCGCGCGGTCGCCCCGGCCTCACGCAGCGCCGCCGCCAACCGCTCCGCTCGCGCATGATCCTCCGCCAGCCGATCCACGGTATGCTCCAGCGCATAGAGGCCCGCCGCCGCGACCACCCCCGCCTGCCGCATCCCGCCGCCCAGCATCTTCCGCCACCGCCGCGCCTTCTCCAGAATCGCCGCGTCCCCCACGAGAACCGATCCCACCGGCGCGCCCAGTCCTTTCGACAGACAGACCGACACCGTATCGACCGGAGCCGCAACCTGCTCGACATCGCATCCCAGCCCGGCCGCTGCATTGAACACCCGCGCCCCGTCCAGATGCACTGCCAAACCGGCTCCGCGCCCCGCCTCTGCCGCTTCGCCCATCGCCGCCAGCGGCACCGCCACCCCGCCCAGCGTATTCTCAAGACACAGCAACCGTGTCACCGGATAATGCGTATCCTCCGGCTTAACTGCCCCCCGCACGGCCTCCGCCGGAATCACGCCATCCGCACCCTGCGCCAGAGGCCAGATCGCAATCCCCCCCAGAACCGAGGCCCCCGCCGCTTCGCTCGTGCGGATATGCTGACGCTCGCCCACCAGCACCTCGTCTCCACGCCCGCAATGGGACAGTAACGCCGCCAAATTCGACTGCGTCCCCGTCGGAAAGAAAACCCCCGTTTCCTTCCCGAGCCGTTCCGCGACCGCCCCCTCCAGCCGCGCGACCGTCGGGTCTTCGCCATAGACATCGTCGCCCACTTTGGCTGCCGCCATCGCCGCCCGCATCCCGTCGCAGGGCGTCGTCAGCGTGTCCGACCGCAGGTCGCAGACAATCGCCGCCGTCCCCCGTCCCATCGTTGCATAGGCGTTCATGTCGTCACCGGGTCATAGGCCAGCGCCGCTACGATATGCACCCGCCGCGTACCCCCGCCATTCAGCGCCGTATGATACCCCCGCGTATCGGTGAAATAGACCGACCCATCGGCGGGCAGATGCGTGACGTGATGGTTCACCACGAACAGCGAGCCGGGATTGGTCACGACCGGAATATGCAGCCTCGGCTCCGGGTCACGATGCCACGAATTGCAGTTATAGAGGCCCTTGGAGAGCACCCGCGTCCGCCCGATGGGGAACCGCAACGTCAATTCCCGATGCACTTCCTCGAAATACGTCCCCGCAAAAGCCGGATTGAACTCCGAGAAATCCACCTCCGGCACGAGGTCTTCAAACGGCTCCTCGACATACCGCTCATCCGCGCGCGTCCAGTACCGCCCGGAGAGGTCATTTTCCGTCCACTCAGTCTGACCCGGCCGCTGAGTCAGGGGCAGCGCCGCAAAGCCCTCCGCCTGCATCCCGCCCTTGAAATCCTCGCGCGCAAGGCACTCGTCCAGAGCTTCCCGCAACCGCCCGATATCGAACCGCAGGTTCAGCCGCGCAATCCCCGGCCCCGGCAGGAACCCGGCCACCGTCTCCGTCTCCGGCGGCACAGCCAGCGCCCCCATCACCGTCTCGACATCGGCATCCACGATCTCCAGCATCCCGCGCTCCCTTTCTCGATATCCACAATCGATGTCAGCCTTACCGCGCAGAGGACAATTGTCCACGCCCATTCACCGTTGAACGTGGCCGATCTCTGGGCACGTCTCTGAAACGCAGTTTGTCGCGCCCCGTGCCACCTCGAACCGTGGCGTCTGACGCAACACCTTCAACACACGCCTTGCGCGACCCTCCTGTTCCCCGCACACTCCCCCTTTGGGACAACGTGAAATCGGGGAGAGAACCATGACCACCAGACGCAAGTTCATCGCGGGCGGAGCCGTCATCGGAACGGGGGCGCTGGCTGCTCCTGCGGTCCATGCGCAATCGGCGATCAAGTGGCGGATGCAGACCTATGCGGGGCCAGCCCTCGCCGAGCATGTCGTGAAACCCGCCATCGACAGCTTCAACAAGGCCGCGAATGGCGAGATGGAGATCGAGCTTTTCTTCGCCGACCAGCTCGTCCCCACCGGAGAGCTGTTCCGCGCGATGCAGAAGGGCACCATCGACATGGTGCAGTCGGATGACGACTCGATGGCCTCGCCCACGGAAGTCACGGTCTTCGGTGGCTATTTCCCCTTCGCGAGCCGCTATTCGCTCGACGTGCCGGTCCTGTTCAACCAGTACGGTCTCAATGAAATCTGGGATGCCGAGTATTCGCAGGTTGGCGTCAAGCACCTGAGCGCGGGCGCATGGGATCCTTGCCACTTCGCCACCAAAGACCCGATCCGCAGCCTCGACGACCTGAAAGGCAAGCGCGTCTTCACCTTCCCGACCGCCGGTCGCTTCATGTCGCAATTCGGCGTCGTGCCGGTGTCCCTGCCCTGGGAGGATATCGAGGTTGCGGTCCAGACGGGCGAACTCGACGGCATCGCATGGTCTGGCATCACCGAGGATTACACGGTGGGTTGGGCGGATGTGACCAACTACTTCCTGACCAACAATATTTCGGGCGCTTGGGCCGGGTCGTTCTTTGCGAACATGGATCGCTATCAGGAACTTCCCGATCACCTGAAATCGCTGCTCCAGATGGCGATGGACAGCTCTCACTACTATCGCCAGTGGTGGTATTGGGGCGGCGAGGCGGACCTGCGCGTCAACGGGCCGAAAATGGAACTGACCTCCATCCCCGACGAGGAATGGGCGCAGGTTGAACAGGCCGCGTTGAAATTCTGGGATGAGATCGCCTCCGAGTCGGAAGTGAAAGCGAAGGTCGTGGATATCTTCAAGAAGTACAACGCCACGATGGAAAAGGCCGGTCGGCCCTATCGCTATAGCTGACCTTTCGGGGCCGCTGCCGGGCGGCCCCTTCTTTTCACGAGAATAGCTATGCCCTTACCCACCACCTGTCTCGGGGCTTTCCCGAAGCCCGATTACGTACCCGTGCGCGACTGGTTCCAGACCGGCCACGATGCCGAGAGCTTCGGCGAGCGTGTCACGCGCGACTGGGCGCGGCACCAGTCCGACGACACCACGGCCCTGCTCGACCGGGCTACGGCAGAGGTGGTCGCAGATCAGATCGCCTGTGGCATCGACCTGCCCACGGATGGCGAGGTCCGGCGCGACAATTACGTGCATTACCAGTGCCGCCATTTCGAGGGCTTCGACTTCGACGGGCTGACCAAGCGGGTCTGGCGCAATGGTGCCTATACCAGCGAACTCCCGACGATCCGGGGTGATATCCGCGCGGGTGATACGGCAACGCTCGTGCGCGACTGGCAGGTGGCCGAAGCGGCTGCGGGGCGGTCTGTTAAGATCACGATGCCGGGACCGATGACGATTTCTGACACGACGGTGGACGCTCATTACAACGACCCCGCGCGCCTCGCGGGCGATTTGGCCAGCGCCTTGAATACCCAAGTCCACGCACTCGTGGAGGCCGGATGCCGCCATATCCAGATCGACGAACCGATCTTCGCCCGCAAACCCGACGACGCTCTGGAATACGGTATCGCGACCCTCGCCCGCTGCTTCGAAGGCGTACCGGATACCGTTCAT
>CALHLW010000052.1 GCA_938034615.1 uncultured Neomegalonema sp.
TTGAAGGCGGCGAAGGGCGCGGTGGTCAACGTCACCTCCATCGCCGGAGCGCGCGTGCACCCCTTCGCCGGGGTCGCCTACGCCACCTCCAAGGCCGCGCTTGCCGCCCTGACCCGCGAGATGGCCGCCGATTTCGGCCCCCATGGCGTGCGCGTCAACGCCATAGCCCCCGGCGAGATCGAAACCGCGATCCTCTCCCCCGGCACCGAGGAAATCGTTGCCGATATCCCGCTACGCCGCCTTGGCCAGCCAGAAGAGGTTGCCCGCACGATCTATTATCTCTGCACTGCAGAGAGCAGCTACGTCACCGGCGTCGAGATCGAAATCAACGGCGGCCAGCACGTCTGAACTCTCCTGTGGAGTTTCAGGGGCGGCAAGAGCATTTACCCGCGCGCGAGAAATTTACGACCTCGCTTAACCCGAGAAGAATTATCTCCGGATATGATCGTTCCCGACAAATCTTCAGGGGAACGACACGATGCTTTCACCATTCTTCGGCTTCTTCAATCGGATCGGACGGGTCCAGTTCTGGCTGGTCATGTTCGTTTCCATTCTCGTCATCGTCGTTCCGGCAGCCATCACCGCGACGAAGGCAACTCTGGAAGCCAGCCAAGCCGCCTTGCTGGCCGAGCAGGCCGGAGTCGCGGTGCAGCCGCATGCGGAATTGACGGGGATGTTTGCGCAGTTCGGCATCGCTATGGTGATTGTCTTCGCGGTCTGTTTCTGGATGTTCCTGTCATCCCATCTCCAGCGGCTGCACGATCTGAATCATTCCGGCTGGTGGGTTCTCGCCGTGATCGCTGCGCCGATGGGTGTCCAGGCCGTCGCCGGAGCGATGGCGGGTAATATCCTCGCCCTAGCAATTCTCCTCTACCTTGGCTTCTACCCCGGCACCGAGGGGCCGAACCGCTTCGGCGACCGTCGGGTTGGCGTCATGGCTGATGCCAGCGCCTCGACGCCTCCACAGGGCAGCTATGCGGCAATGAAGAATGCAGGCGAGGACGGGTTTGCCCGCATCCCACGCGGCGCGACCCGCGCCACCTGACACCGTCGTGTGATGCCAGGGGGCATCGAACGGCATTTACAGCGGGCGGAAGCAATGCCTCCGCCCGCTTGTCGTTCAAGGGAGCGCGTCTGATCGAAGAAACACGTTCGCGAGAGCGAACCGGGCAAGGGCTGGTCCCTTCTCTTCCACGCGGATACGCTGAAAAGCGACACGCGACTGGTGGGAGACCAAATCCATGCTCCGACATCTCTGGATCGCTTTGGCTTTGGCCTTTGCCACAGCCACCACCCCGTCCCTTGCAACCGTCATCGACGGCGAGATCATGCAGCAGAACGGCACTGGCACCTTCGTCAAGCTCGACACTGACGAACCCTTCGCCGTCGGTAACGATACCTTCGACGATGAGAATCTCTACGCTTTCGATGAGGACCAGAACATCCTGCTCGAAGACCCCATCCGCGTCGATATCGGCGGAGAGGAGGGCGTCATCGCGGCGGGAACCGTCGTGGCCAGCCATTACGTCTTTTTCGACAGCCTGCGCGGCATCCATATCGGTTATGTCGATTTCGACAGCGCCATCCTTGGTGTCGCGACCTTTCAAGACACGATGGCCGCCACCGATTTTCTCGCCAATACCGATGTCGACTATATCAGCATCGACATGCGCGGTCTGGAACCGGGCGATTACGTCTGGATCGACCGTGAAGACCCCTATCGCCTATGGGTCTACTGGGCCGGTTCCTCCCCCGGCGACTACGTCCGCGTCTTCACCGCAAAATCGATGGGCGCGTATATGTGACGTTAGCGAGCGCAGAAAACAGCGTTCTTTACAGGCAGCGACCGCCTATTGCTCCGCCCGATACACCTCGAACCACCCCAAGCCATCCAGCGTCTCCCCCTGGGGGCGATACTCGCAGCCGACCCAGCCGTCATACCCGCTCTCATCCAACACCTGCATGAGGTAGGGGAAGTTCGTTTCGCCCCGATCCGGCTCATGCCGTTTCGGAACGGACGCCACCTGCACATGCCGCGTCACGGGGGTCAGCGCCCGGATGCGTTCGGTCAGGTCGCCCTGCATGATCTGGCAGTGATAGAGGTCGAGTTGCAGGCCGAGATTGGCCGCGCCGACTTCGGCGATGATGCCCCGCGCGTCCTCCTGATCGTCGAGGTGATAGCCCGGCATGTCGCGATGGTTGATCGGCTCGATCACGAAGCCCTGTTCAGGTGCATGGGCGCAGGCATAGCGCAGGTTCTCGATGAAGGTCGCCCGTGCGGCGGGGCCTTTGGCGATGCCGGACATGATGTGGATGTTCTGCGGCCTGATCGTCTGGGCGTATTCGAGGGCCTGATCGAGGATGGCGGCGAAGCGGTCTTTTGCCCCCGGCACGGCGGCAAAGCCCCGCTCTCCGGCGGCGAAATCCCCCGCGCTTGTGTTGTAAAGCGCCTGCACCAGCCCGTTATCGGCCAGCGCGGCGGCAATCTCCCCGGCATTCTCCTCATAGGGGAACAGATACTCCACCCCCCGGAACCCCGCCTTCGCAGCGGCCTCGAACCGTTCCATAAACGGTACTTCGGTAAACATCATCGAGAGATTTGCGGCAAAGCGGGGCATGGGACGTTTCCTGTCGCGAGAAGGTCAGGCTCCCGTTGTCTCCCGAAGCGTCCTCTGTTTCAACCACCCATTGCCGCCAGTTCCAGCGTCAGCACCGTCGTCGCCCCGCCGGTCAGATACAGGAACGGCGAATCCCATGTATGCGGCGACCACGCCTCCGCCAGAGTCATGGCCAGCGGAATCATCGCCAGCGCAATCCAGAACTCCGCCTGCGAAAGTTGCCCCCGCAACAGAAAGCACGCCAGCACCCCACTGATAAAAACGCAGGCGCTCCCCTCGTAGCTGCGCGTATAGCGCCGATCGGTGAATAGGGCGCGGGTCGTGTAGGTATGTCGCCCGAAGCGCACCCCCACCGGCTCGGCCAGCCCGTCGCCGATCCCCGCCACCAGCACGGTGATGTAGATCAGCGTCGTCCGCTCATAGTTGTCCAGCCAGACCAACACCCCGATCAGCACCACATAGGTCGCCAACACCTGCGTGGTCAGCCACAGCAGCGTGAAGGGCCTGTCCTCGGGGCGGTCAAGGGCCGCGAACGCCGTGCGCGGAAAGACGAACCGCTCCCGAACCGGCTTCGACATCGACAAAATCGCGAGCAGGAAGGTTGACCCGCTGAGCAATGTCGTGCCCAGACCTGCCTCGAACGGAAAATACGGAGCGAGGGAAATCGGCAATAAAAACAGGATGAAATGCAGGATCTTCCGTGTGTAATTGACCTTCCAGCCTCGGCTGAGCACCATCCGCCCCAGCCCCCACGCGACCGCGACGAGGGCGGCGGTCCTGATGATTTCGAGCGTCCAGAAATTGACCATCGATGGTCAGGAAGGTCGCCGCGCATGAACGCGAAGCTGCGTGATCTGATGCTTCGAACGCCGCACGATATCGAAGCGATGATCGTGAAACACGAAACTCTGTCCCTCGAACGGGATGGCCTGCGCCTCGTGGATCACCAACCCGGCAATCGTCGTCGCCTCCTCATCCGGCAGTTGCCAATCGAAATAGCGATTCAGATCGCGGATGCTGACCGTGCCATCCACCAGATATGACCCATCTGACTCGCGTGTCACGCCTTCGGCATCAATGTCATGCTCGTCGGCGATATCTCCGACGATTTCCTCCAGAATATCCTCCAGCGTGATGAGGCCTTGAAGCGCGCCATACTCATCGACCACGAGCGCAAAGTGCCGCTTGCGAGTCAGGAAAGCCTTGAGCTGATCGGCCAGTGTCGTCGTGTCGGGCACGAACCAAGGCTTTATCGCCAGTGACACGAAATCGAAGGCCTCCAGATCGACCGGCCCGTCGGAGCGGACCATCGCATCGAAAGCACGCAGCACGTCCTTGGCATGGACGACTCCGACGATATTTTCGGGATGCTCTCGCCAGATTGGGATGCGGGTATAGGGGCTCTCCACGATGGCCTCGACGAGGCTTGCAGCCGGATCATCGGCATTGAGCGTCACGATGTTGCGCCGGTGCATCATAACCTCGGCGACTTCGCGATGGGCCAGATCGAGCGCGCCGACGAGGCGATCCCGATCCGATTTCACCACGCCGCCCTCGGAGTGGTGCAGGTCGATAGCACCCCGGATTTCCTCCCGCGCTTCATGGGAGAGAACGCGGGTGCCCTTTTCCAGCGTCACGCCAAAGATCCCCAACGTGCCGCGCACGATGGCCTGCACCGCAAGAACGACCGGATACGTGATCTTCACGAGCAGGGCGAGGGGGCGGGAAACCAGCAGCGACGTCGATTCAGGGTTCGTGAAGGCATAAGTCTTGGGCAGGACTTCGGCGAAGATCATCACCAGGATCGTCATCACCAGCGTCGCAATCGCCACACCCGATTCGCCGAAGAGGGCAATGGCCAACGAGGTCGCCAGCGATGCGGCGAGGATATTGACGAGGTTATTCCCGATCAGGATCGCTCCGATCAGCGTCTCGCCGTCATCGGTCAGGGTAATGGCCCGCTGCGCGCTCGTATTTCCCTGATCCGCCAATCGCCGCAGTTTCGCACGGCTCACGGCAGTCAGCGCCGTTTCAGACCCCGAAAAACATGCCGACATGAACAGCAGCAGCATGATCGCGGCGGCGATCCACCATGGTGACGTGCCTCCGCCCTCCGGCACCGCCTGTATGGTGATATCGGCGGCTTCGGTCACGAATGGGATCGCGGTGATGTGAACCATTGTTGCGGCGTCCTGCGTTTCAGACGCATACATAGAGAGTAACCAACGGGATTTCCAAGGAGGAAGCGTAACGATGACGGATGTGCTGTCGCAGCACCGCGATTTCGGGATTCTGGATGGACCAGTCCTGCTGTTCGGCGGACCGTACTCGAATTTCGAGGCGACGGCGGCGCTGTTCGAGCGGGCTTCGCTGCTCGGCATTACGGGCGAGCGGATGATCTGCACGGGCGATGTCTGCGCGTATTGTGGTAGTCCCGCCGAGACTGCACGGCTCGTGATGGGATCGGGCGCACGGGTCGTGGCAGGGAATTGCGAACTGTCGCTGGGCGCGCGCGCGGGCGATTGCGGGTGCGGATTCGAGGATGGCGCGGCCTGTGACCGCTTTGCGATGGAATGGTTCACTTATGCCGATGCTGCGCTGGACGAAGGCTCGCGGGCATGGATGCGCGGATTGCCGGGGATCGCCACCTTCTGCGCCTATGGCAAACGCTATGCGGTCATCCATGGCGGTGCGTCAGCGGTGAACCGCTTTATCTGGCCGGTCGCTGCCGATGCCGTGCTGCGCGAGGAGATCGCGCTGATCGAAGCCGCGCTCGGGCCGGTCGATGGTGTCATTGGCGGACATACGGGTATGGCCTTCGAGCGCATCGTCAGCATGGGCGAGCGTCCCGTTCATTGGATCAATGCCGGGGCCATAGGTCTTCCCGCTCATGACGGCGATACGCGCACCAGCTTTGCGCTGCTGACCGCAAAGGGTGTGCGGTTCGAGCGTCTCGACTACGATCACGGTGCGGCGGCGGCGGCGATGCGCGACGCGGGTCTGCGCGCGGGCTACGACCGCTCGCTCGAACAGGGATACTGGCCGAGCGAAGACAGTTTTCCGTCGGAAATGCGCTTGGGAAGGGTGGCATAGGATGCTCGAAGATCGCTACGGCAATACCCTCAGCACCCCGTCACAGGCCGCGCGGGACGCTTATATCGACGGTCTCGACCGGACGTTGGCCGCTGCGGGCGGTGGCCTGGAGAAGTTCGAGACTGCTGTCGAGGCTGACCCGTCCTTTGCCCTCGCCCATATCGCCATTGCGCGCCATCATCAGGTCTGGGGCTACCGCGACGGCGTGGCCGCGCCCCTGCAAGCTGCACTTGCCTGCACCGGCCTGACCGATCGAGAAGCCGCCCATGTGGAGGCGTTCTCGCTTCTCATGTCCGGCAAGGTCGGTGACGGCTACCGTGCTATCCGAACCCATCTGCTCGACCACCCCCGCGATGCCCTAGCTGCCCAGACCTGTACCGGCGTCTTCAGCCTGATCGGCTTCAGCGGACAACCCGGACGCGAGGCCGAACTTCTGGCATATACCACCCAGCTTGCGCCCCATTACGGCGATGACTGGTGGTTCACTGCCCAGCACGCCTTCTCGCAGATGGAGGCAGGGCAGGTCGGTCCGGCGGCGGCGACCATCGAAAAATCCATCGAAGGCAACCCCCGCAACGCCAACGCATCTCATATCCGCTCGCATCTTCATTACGAGAACGGCGAGACCGAAGCCGGATATCGCTATCTGGCCGACTGGATGGGCGGCTACGAACGCGACGGGATGCTGCATTGTCACCTGTCGTGGCATGTCGCCCTCTGGGCATTGGAGCAGGGCGATATCGACCGGATGTGGGCCGTGATCGACGCTGATCTGTCGCCCGACCGGACGGTCAGCCCTGCGCTCAACGTGATGACCGATATGGCCTCGATCCTCTACCGGGCAGAGCGGCGCGGTGTCCCCGTGCCCGTCAAGCGATGGGAACAGGTCAGCGCCTATGCGACGCAGTGCTTCCCGTCCCCCGGCCTTGCCTTTGCCGATGCCCACGCGGCCCTCGCGCACGCGATGGCCGGTCGGTCCGAGGCCCTGACGAAGATCATCGAGAACGCTAAAGGCCCCGCCGCCGATGTCGTCCGCGATCTGGGGCAGGCCTTTCGCGCCATCGCCGCGCAGGACTGGCCCGAAGCCGAGCGCCATCTTGCCATTGCCCTGCGCGACCACGCCCGCATCGGCGGCTCTCGCGCCCAACGCGACCTCATCGAATTCGCCATGGCCAGCACGTTGTTGCGGCAGGGCCGGGGCGCGGAGGCCCAACGCCTCCTCTCCATCCGCCGCCCGATGGCTACGCATGAGGGGTCGGTGGTGCAATAGGGCGCTGACGATCTCTGCTTGGCGAATCCCGCTTACATCGCCATGCTGCCCCCATGACTCGTGATCGCCTCTACTTCCTGCTGCTCAATATCGGGCATTTTCTCGATCATCTCTTCATGCTCGTCTTCGCAACCGTGGCGGCGTTGGCGCTCTATCGGGAGTGGGGCCTTGGCTATGCCGAGCTGATTGCCTATGCGACGCCGGGGTTC
This sequence comes from uncultured Neomegalonema sp., assembly GCA_938034615.1. Taxonomy (GTDB): domain Bacteria; phylum Pseudomonadota; class Alphaproteobacteria; order Rhodobacterales; family Rhodobacteraceae; genus JAHDDY01. The sequence continues at coordinate 7,191 of CALHLW010000052.1, forward strand.
TTTGCCTTTGGCCTCTTCTCGCTCCCCGCCGGATGGCTGGCTGACAAGTGGAGCCGGGACGGGATGATGGTCGTCTTCTTCGTGGGGATCGGATTGGCGTCGATGCTGACGAGCCTGGCGTCCTCGCCGTTGCAGATCGGGGTCGGGCTGTTCGTCATCGGGGTCTTTGCGGCAATCTATCATCCGGTGGGCCTTGCCATTGTTACGATGAAATGGCGCAATACCGGTATGCGGATCGCGTCGAACGGGGTTTTCGGGAATTTGGGCGTCGGCAGTGCGGCGCTGATCACCGGCTATCTGATCGACCATGGCGGCTGGCGGTTGGCCTTCATCCTGCCGGGGGCTGTTTCCGTGGTCCTCGGGGGGGCGTATTTCATGCTGCGCCGTGAGGCGATCCGACTCGACACCGCCACGCCGACGGTGAACACCAAGTCCGATGCGGCCCCGATGTCCACGGAGCATCGCTCGCTGCTGATGCGGATATCGGCCATCGTTTTCTGCACGACGGCGATTTCCTCGATTATTTTCCAGTCCACCACTTTCGCCCTGCCGAAGATGTTCGACGAGCGGCTGCAAGGTCTGGCCGAGCGCCTGACGACGGCGGAGGGCTGGTCGTTTCTCGCGGGGGAGGGCGATGTGGCGACGGTGATTGGCTCGCTCGCCTTCATCGTCTTCGCGATTGCCTCCCTCGCGCAGCTCGTCGTGGGGTCGATGCTCGACCGCTATGGTCCGCGCGCCGTTTTCATGGTCGTGGCCGTGATCCAGATCGTGTTCTTCGCGGCGATGCCCGGACTGACCGATGGCTGGGCGCTGGCGGTTGCGCTGGGCTTCATGCTCGGGGCGTTCGGGCAAATCCCGATCAACGACTTCATGATCGGCAAGATGGCCAGTGGGCCTGCACGGGCGCGCATCTATGGGGTGCGCTACGTGGTCAGCTTTACGGCTCTCGCGGCGTCGTTGCCGTTGATCGCGTTCGTCTATGACGGGTGGGGGTTCGACACGCTGTTCCTCGTGCTGTCGGGGGCGGCGGTGGCGATCTTGATTGCGGTCTCGAACCTGCCGCGCCGGTTGCCGGTCGCGGAGGCGGTCGCTGCTGAATAGGTCAGTCGTCCCGCCGCGCCAGCGGATGTTTGGCTAAGACCAGATCGGCCAGATCGTCCTGCAGCACGTGCGTATAGATTTCGGTCGTCGCGATATCCGCATGGCCGAGCAGGGTCTGGATTACCCGCAGATCCGCGCCATTGGCGAGCAGATGCGTGGCAAAGGCGTGGCGCAGGGTGTGGGGCGAGACCTTCGTGGCATCCAGACCGGCCTCTGCCGCCAAGGCGCGCAGGATCTGGAAGAACCGTGCACGGGTCAGATGCCCTGACTTCCCGCGTGAAGGAAACAGGAAGCCCGATGCCTTTTCGCGCGTTTCCTCGACCCGGTCCCGTTCCGGCAGCCACGCGGCGATTGCCTCGCGTGCGCGTTCTGACAGTGGCACCATGCGTTCCTTCCCGCCCTTGCCCTTTACCGGCACCATGCGGGGGAAGCGGCGGATACCGGCGACGGGCATCGCGACGAGTTCGGAGGTGCGAAGGCCCGATGCATAGAGCATCTCGATGAGGCAGATATTGCGCAGCGACTTGTAATCGTCTCCCTTGCGCGCCGTGGCCAGCAGGGCGGAGATATCGTCCACCGTCAGCGTCCGGGGCAGGGCACGCGTTTTCTTAGGCCCCTTCACCGGCGCGGCGGGGTCATCCTCGCGCCAGCCCTCGGCGAACAGGAAGGCATGGAACTGGCGAATGGCGGAGAGGTGCCGCGCGCGGGTCGATGCGGCGAAACCGGCATCGCTTAGGGCGGCGAGATGGTTCTCGATTTCGGCCCGGCCCGCCGTGAGGATATCCGGCACCGATTTCTCGTATTCCGCGAGATCACGGCGATAGGCGTCGAGTGTATTCAGCGCCGCGCCGCGCTCGGCGGCGAGGTGATTGAGGAACGCCCCGACCGGATCTAGCGCCATCGCTCGGTAATCATGGCTTCGATGGCGATGGCTCGGGCCTCTTCGCCCAACCCGATTTCCCGCAAGGCGCGGATCAGCGTGTCGAGGGTGCGCGCGGTAGGCGGCGATTCCTTGCCGATTTCTGCGGCGGACCACAGCACCGTCTCCGCCGTCTTGCCGTCACGGGCCGCTTTGAGGAAGCCTTCATCCGGCAGGTTCGGGCGCAGGGCAATCTCGAACCCGGCGAGCGAGGCAAGCGCACGGCGGGCATGTTCGTCGCCACTGCGGGTGCGCAGGCGTAGGGTGTCACCGTGGTCGCGATTCCATCCCGTCGCCCGGTTCGGATCGGCAATCGCCATGACAGCGGCGATATCGGCCTCTTCCGGGAGGGTCTTCGTGCCTTGGGCATCCGACCACGCGCCCGCTTCGGTGACGAACCCGCCCAGCAGCATCGCATCGCGCAGGGCATACCCTGTGGCGCCCAGCGTATCGGCTTCGTTCACCGGAATACGCGCCGCTGCCGGGGCAAGCACGCGCGCGAGCTGCGAGAAGCCTCCCGTTCCGCCGGACTGTGCTGCCGCGATCAGCGCATCACCGATTGCGGTGGCATCCGGGGATTCGGCGGCATCCTTCACCGCTTTTGCGCGCTCCCCAAGCGGTCCATCGACGCCATCGGCAAAGGAGACATACATCTCGCGCAGGATGAGCGTCTCGATTGCGCCGACCGCTTCCAACCGTTCCGCTGCGATCAGCGCACCGTCTGCGCCCGTGCTTTCCAGCGCGAAGAGTCCGGCAATCATCGGCAGCGGGGCGCTTTCGATGGCGGGGCGGTTCGCGCGGCCCATGCTGCGGAGCATGGCGATTCGCAACGGCGTCAACATGCTGGCATGGGGGACGGCGACGTAATCGATCAGGCTCTCATCCACGAGGGCTTCGAGCAGCGGCGCATCGGTCGGCTCGACACTGCCCATCTCGACCATCGCATTGACTGCAACGGCGGCCAGAGGATCGCCCGTTTGCACAAGGCAATAGGCGCGCAGCGACGGCCAGAAACTGTCGCCTTTTGTCGCTGTGGGCGGGTCCGATCCCAGCACGTCCTTCTCGCAGAGCGTTTCATCGCGCCCTACGATCAGCGCGGCTTCGGCCCGAGCACGCCGCAACTCGATGCCCGGATCGCGTCCGGCGGCCCCGGCAAGGCTGGCGGCTTCTTCCGCCGCTCCGAATCGTGTCAGGGCACGGGCGCGTGAGGCCAGCAGGCCGTCAGAATTTTCCGGCGGGGTCGCCCCAGCCACCAGCACCCGGCGCACGAGACGGTTGACGGTATAGAGCTGCGTCGGCTGAGCGGCGTCGATCAGCGCGATGGCACGCGGGCCGGTCGTGGCCCCCCACATCCCGTCGCTGAGACCCAATGACCCGGCCCCGGCCAATCCCGCAGCCTCGACCGAGGGTGCATCGAGGCTGGTCGAATCGATCCCCGCATCGAAGCCCCCGACGCTGTAGCCGTCGGTTGGCGCAATCGTGATCGGCTCGTCGGGGTCACTCAGCGCGTTGGGCTGACCCAGCAAAACCTCCTGCGCAATGGCAGGCGCGGCCCCGGCCAACATGGCGATGGGAATAAAGATCAGCGGCTTAATCACCTTGGAACAAAACATCCTTTGGAACCTCATGTACGAGTTCGCGAAGCGGCGATGGAATATCGACGATGACGACATATGCTGCCGCCACCAACAGGGCCAAAAGCACCAGAACGAGTAGAAACCTCAAGAAGCGGCCCACCGCATTACCCTTTCCATGCGACCCTTGGAGGATTATAGCCTCGGCAGGGTCTGACCAGAATGTCGTCCAGCATGTGTATATTTCGTGAGCGCGCGTGTCACACCGCGTTTTCGTCGTGACGGGAAAATATGGCGAAAGATCAACAGATCGCGACTCCCCGTGCCGTTTTAAATCGGCATGTGGTGCTCGTTGGGCTCATGGGGGCCGGGAAAAGCGCCATCGGACGCCGCGTCGCGAGCCGTATCGGTGCGCGATTCCGGGATGCTGATACCGAAATCGAGAAGGCCGCCGGAATGCGGATCAGCGATATTTTCTCAGTGCATGGCGAAGCAGAGTTCCGTATCGGCGAACGGCGGGTGATCGCGCGGCTGCTGTCAGGAAAACCGGCGGTGCTGGCGACAGGGGGCGGCGCGTATATGGACGACGAAACCCGCGCCTTGCTGAAAGAATCCGCAACGACCATCTGGATGCGTGCCGAACTCGACACCCTCGTCCGACGCTGCGCCAAGCGCGCCAACCGCCCGCTTCTGAAGAACGGTGATCCGCGTGAGATTCTCCGTAATCTGATGGAGGTGCGCTATCCGATCTACGGCGAAGCCGATGTGACTGTGGAAAGCCGGGACGAACCCCATGAATACGCCGTGGAGGCCATCGTCGAGAGCCTTCGCGCGCGTGGAGATCTCATGGGATGATCGGGATATGACCGAAACCGTTCCCGTCGCGCTGGGTGAGCGCAGCTATGATGTCGTCATCGACACGGGTTTGCTCCCGGAAGCCGGATCACGCCTCGCGCCTTTCTTTCGCAGATCACGGACGGTTGTCGTTACGGATGAAACCGTTGCATCCTTGCATCTTGCCGCTCTGCAATCGGGTCTGGAAGCGGGTGGCATCGAGTCCGAGGCTGTCATCGTACCGGCGGGCGAAGGCTCGAAAAGCTGGCCCATGCTGGAGCGCGTGGTCGAGGCGCTGTTGTCGCATCGGGTAGAACGCGATGATCTCATCGTTGCCTTCGGGGGAGGGGTCATCGGTGATCTGGCGGGATTCGCTGCCGCGATTCTACGGCGCGGCGTCGGGTTCATCCAGATACCGACCTCCCTGTTGGCGCAGGTGGACAGTTCCGTGGGCGGCAAGACGGGGATCAATTCCCCGCTTGGCAAGAATCTGATCGGAGCATTCCATCAGCCGCGCCACGTCCTGATCGATATCGACATCCTCGATACCCTCAGCGACCGTGAATTTCTCTCCGGTTATGGCGAGGTTGTGAAATACGGCCTGCTCGGGGATGCGGATTTTTTCGACTGGCTGGAAACCGAAGGCCCGCGTCTGCGCGATGGCGATAAATCGGGCCGCATCGAAGCTGTCCGCCGTTCCGTTAAGGCCAAGGCGGACATCGTTTCCCGCGACGAGAAAGAGCACGGCGACCGCGCGCTCCTTAATCTTGGCCACACCTTCGGTCACGCGCTGGAGGCGGCGACCGGCTATTCGGACCGTTTGTTGCACGGCGAGGGCGTTGCGGTCGGGATGGGCCTTGCCTTTGACCTCTCGGCCCGTCTCGGCCTCTGCGCGCAGGAGACCCCGTCACGGGTTGCCGCCCATTTCGCCGATATGGGGATGAAACGCAGTTTGGCCGATATTCCGGGCGACTTGCCAGATGCCGACGGCCTTATCGAGTTGATGGCTCAGGACAAGAAAGTGGTGGGCGGCGTCCCCGCCTTTATCGTTTGCCGGGCCATCGGAGAGGCTTTCGTCGAACGTGACGTGCCCCCCGAAGCCGTCCGTGCTGTTCTTCAGGAGGCATTGAAGTAGAGCGCGGTCAGGCCACGCCCGACTGCTGCACACGCGGAGCGTTTTTCTCCAGCACCGACCCGACTAGCCCGCCTGCCTCTCGGATCGAGGCGACGCTCGGTTCGTCCACGTCCCAGATGCCGAGGAAGACGGCGTCGCGCTCCTCGCCGCTTTGCCCCACTACTTCCGGCGACCAGCCACTGCGGGAATAGATGCGGATCATGCGGCGGTCGAACACCCCGACGACCTGCTCGATCCCGGACTCGATGCCTGTCTCGACCATGCCGCAGAACAGTTCCGTCGTGTGCTTTTGCACGCCATGCGGTGTCAGGGTCGCCCCCGCCTCGCTGTCGACGCAGAAGCGCGTGCATTCCCAGATCAGCGGCGACTCGATCACGACCCCGTCGAAGAGGGCAGTGAAATGGTCGCGCAGCATGGTCTCACCGGTCGTGGGCAACAGGCGGCACGATCCCTGATGGTGCCCCGCATCATCGACGGCGATCACATAGAGCGGATCAAGCCGGTCGTATTCATCCATCTCTCGCCCTTGCGCGTCGATGGTGACGTCCCAGTTCAATCTGTCTTTGAAGAGCCGTTTGCGCGCGCGGAACATCTCTTCGAGCAGTGTTCCGTTGGCCGCTGCATTCCTGCTCGTAACCTGACGTATCACGAGTATACCCCCAACAACTTGCTAAACGCTATAAGGGTATTTGATACACAGCGCTCCAAATAAGAGCAAATAGTTAAAATTAATGCACTTTTTACATGCATTTTACGTAGGCGGAAGGATGAACCCGTGTCCGATCGCGACGGAGACCGCATGGGTCCGGTTCAGAGCGTGCAGCTTATATCGCGCCGTTTCCAGAAAGGCCCTGACGGTGCGTTCCTTGATGCTAAGCTTGTCTGCAATGGCATCCGTACTCAGCCCATAGGCCGCAAGTTGGAGAACAGCCCGCTCGCGGGGCGAGGGCGGCGTGACCGTTGGTACAGGTTCGTTGCGTTCGTGGGTCACGATACTCTGATGAATATATCCCGCAATCCGCTGGAAATCGCCCATATAACTGCCGAGGAACAGATTCCAATCCCGCTCGTTCTGGAAACTCGTGACCGACAGGATCGCATGTTCGCCACCCATGCCCCGGATCGGGACCGACATCCCGCTGAGACCGATCTTGAATTCCATGGCTTCGCCGAGGAAATTGCGGCGAGGTTTCGTAATCCAGTCGAGCGTATCCCAATTGAAGGGAGTATGCCCGCCGATGCCAGCTTCGATCACGGGGTCGAGCGAAAAATAATCCTTATCGAAATAACGTGCGACCCAATCGACTGGATAGGTGTGCCGGAGATACGGATCGTCTTCCGTCAGGCCGCGCACATTGATGGCATGATAGACGATATGGGCAATGCCGTACTTTTCCCGGACGATATCGAGAAAGGCCTCAATATCTTCAGGAAGATTGTTCTCATCGAGCGAATTCAGGAAATCGCGACTACCGACAATATCTGACATGCCTTCATGTTAGTGCACGATAATGGGGTCGGCCACCCCGCACGTCTCCGTATCACGTTCGTTTTCTCGGTCATCGGCATTTTCGTCGTCGGTGCTGAAGATTGCACACGGCGCTTCCCTGCGCGCGGCGGTCATTGCGAGGTCCAGATATTCGAGTGTATACTGATATCGCTCGGGACAAACACTGCGCTTCAGGTGATTGATTTGCTGCACAAACAGGTCGAACTCGGCCGTCTTATTTTCCATTTTGACTTCACTCCCCACTTCAGACGATAGCAATGAAAGACCGAATACGAATTGGATGCAAATCGTGATTTATTACGGGATTCTTCCCTGTCGTTTTAGACAATGGATTGTTTCCTTTTTTCGCCATCTTGGCGATGTGATGTACATAACGCTACCTAAACGCGCGAAGTTCTGGGAATTGCCTGACCGAATCAGTGTTCAAATCGATTTGATTAACCGAAATGTAATCTGGTTCAAAATATGACAATAATTGACTTATGGTGCCGTGTTGTCCTGTTGTTGAACGCACGCTCCGATCAAAAGCTACCTTTGGATGTCCTGCCGCTATCCGGCGCAATAGCCCTCTCGACCCTAACCGGAGCATGAATGTGACCGATCTTACTGCCCTTTGCGAACGACTGCTTGATCTCTGCCGGAAGGCGGGTGCGGATCAGATTTCGGCCTCCGCCGCGATGACGGAGGGGCTGGAGGCATCGGTCCGTGACGGGGCCGTTGAGGATATCGGTCGGTCGGAAACCCTTGATGTCGGCGTGCGGGTGATCGTCGGTAACCGGCAGGCCTGCGTTTCCGCGTCGAGCCGGAAAGAGGCCGCCCTTGCTGAAATGGCAGAGCGGGCGGTCGCGATGGCGCGAGAGGCTCCCGAAGACCCCTATTGTGCGCTGCCCGACATAATGGCGGCGGAGTGGCCCGATCTCGACCTGTGCGATCCGGCGCAGGCTGATGCGGATAAGCTGCGAGAAGACGCTCTGACCGTCGATGCCGCTGCGCGCGCGATTCCCGGCGTCGCCAAATCCGAAGGATCGACCGCAAGCTGGAGGCGCAGCGAGATCGCGCTGCTCTTGTCGAACGGGTTTTCAGGGCGGCGGCAGGGCAGTTTCTGGAGCGCGTCGTGTTCGGCCATTGCAGGCGAGGGGCTGGGGATGGAGCGGGACTACGCCTATGGCACGGCCCGCTGGCGCGACGACCTGCGTGATCTGGAAGAGATCGGGCGCGAGGCCGGTGAGCGCGCGGCAAGGCGGGTCGCGCCGCGCAAGGCGCCGACGAAATCCGTACCGCTGATCTTCGATCAACGTCTGGCCTCGTCGATCATCGGGCATTTCTTAGGCGCGATTAACGGGGCGGGCGTCGCGCGGGGCAGCACGTATCTGGGCGATAAACTCGGCGAGCGGGTCTTTCCCAAGGGTTTCGCGATAACCGACGACCCCTTGCGTCCGCGTGGCATCGGCTCGCGCCCCTTCGACGGGGAGGGGCAGGCGACGGCGAAGCGTATGCTGGTCGAGGACGGGGTGCTTCAGACATGGCTGCTCGATTGCGGCACGGCGCGTCAGCTTGACCTGTCATCGACCGCCAGTGCGTCCTTCGGGGTCGGCTCGCCGCCCCGGCCAAGCCCTTCCAACGTCACGCTCTCACCGGGGACGCGCACGCCGCAGGAAATGATCGCGGGGATCGAGGAAGGATTCTTCGTCACCGAGATGATGGGTGCGAGCATCAATGCCACCACCGGCGATTACAGTCGCGGTGCGAGCGGTTTCTGGATCGAGAAAGGCGAACTGGCCTATCCGGTGACCGAAGCCACGGTCGTCGGTAATCTGATCGAGATGTTCGGGGCGCTGGAGGCGGCGAATGACCTGCCCACCGACCGCGCGTTGACCGTTCCGACCCTCCTGATCGAGGGTTGCCATGTCGCCGGAAACTGACGCGACGACGCAAGAGATCGAGGTTTTGCGCGAGGCGGTGGCCGATGCGGGAACGCTCGTCATGCGCTATTTCGGCCAGAATCCCGAGACATGGGACAAGCCGGGGGAAGGCCCGGTCAGCGAGGCCGATCTGGCCGCGAACGACTTGCTGCGTGAGCGTCTTTGTGGCGCGTTTCCCGATCATGGCTGGCTGTCCGAGGAAAGCGCGGATGATGAGGAGCGTTTGTCATGTGAGCGGGTCTGGATTGTCGATCCCATAGACGGCACCCGCGCCTTCATCGACGGCAAGGAGGAATTCACTGTCTGCGCCGCTTTGGCCGTTCGGGGCGTGATCGTTGCCGGAGCGGTGCTGAATCCCGCGAAGAACGAATACTTCTTCGCCATCCGAGGCAAGGGCGCGACCCGCAACGGCGTTCCCCTCGTCCCCGGCCCCGTACCTCCTTTCGAGGAGGCGGATATCCTCTCGCGCCGTTCCGTACTCGATGCCGCGAAATGGCGAGGCGAGGCACCGGGAGGGCGTCACGGCTACGTCAATTCCATCGCCTATCGTGTCTGCAAGGTCGCCACCGACCGCTGGGACATTGCCATTGCTCTCAACAGCCTGAGCGAATGGGATTTGGCCGCCGCACAGATTATTCTCGAAGAGGCCGGTGGGCGCATGACGGATCGGGCCGGAAATCCGATCCGCTACAATTCCGCCGATACGCATGTGACCGGACTCGTCGCGGCCATCGAGCCGCTGCATGGGCAGATCGTAGGGCGGTTGTTGCCGGTCGGAGCGTAGTGTAGCGGGCGGGGCGAACGACTTGCCTCCTGTTCACATGCATGACGCCGGATATGCGTCGGGAAAATTTTACGATAGCAACCATGTCTTGCACTGGCGAAGCCATTGGGTCGCATTATGCGACTCAGGTAGACAAGAGTAGCCTGTCAGCGCCACGATCCACGTGGCTTGAAATTTTGTCCGTTCACTTTGCGCTGGGGTCAACAGGCTGCGAAAGATCAGGTATTTCAGTGAAAACGATGCGTATACGTTCTGATTGCAGGGTGTGAATCTGCTGAAATTTCGATCTCGGCAGAGAACTTGCTGAATAGTTGACGGGGTAAAATTTTCGAACACTCTTCAGTCAGTAAAATTCAAGGATACGAAGCAATGCGTACCATCCAGAAGGCAACAGTCGTGCTCTCCCTTTTCCTTACGGGAAGCACAAGCTCTGCATCCGCCCAGTCCCTGTTCAGTGGCCAGACCATCGGCGGCGTCCTAGGTGCCGTCGCGGGCGGCGCGGCGGGCAACCAGTTTGGCGGTGGCACCGGTAATACTGCCGCGACCATTGCCGGCACAGTCATCGGTGGCGTCGCCGGTTCGCAGATCGGTCGAGTGGCCTATCCGTCTCACGTCACAACTCCCCGAACCTACAGTGCGCCTGTACCGAGCAATTATAGCTATACGGTACCAACGACGACGTATGCCGCGCCAGCGAGCACGACGACTTACACGGCGCCCACGACGAACTATGCCGCGCCCACGAGCTATAACTACGCGGCCCCGACGACGACGTATGCTGCGCCCGCAAGCACCACGAGCTACACGGTGCCCACGACGACGTATGCCGCGCCTGCAAGCACCACGACCTATACGGCACCGACGACAACGAACTATGCCGTTCGAGCGGCCCCGAGCTATAATCAGGGGTACGGTGGGGCTGCTATCGGTGGCATCCTCGGAGCTGTGGCAGGGGGAGTTGTCGGCAACCAATTTGGCGGCGGCACCGGCCAAACCGCAGCGACCATCGGCGGAGCTGTGATCGGTGGCCTTGCCGGATCGCAGGTCGGCCGAGCTATCACGTCGCCATCGACCTACGGCACGAGCGTGTCGAATAGCTATGTCGCACCGACCTATAGCCAAGCTGCGCCGTCTTACAGTACCAGCTACGCGGCTCCAGCCACGACGCAGAGCTACAGCTACGCCGCGCCATCCTACACTAACAGCTATACGGCTCCGGCGGCGACGCAGAGCTATAGCTACGCTGCGCCGTCGTACAATTCCGGTTATACGGCTCCGGCGGCGACGCAGAGCTACAGCTACGCTGCGCCGTCGTACAATTCCGGCTATACGGCTCCGGCGACGACGCAGAACTACGGCTATGCCGCGCCATCTTACACGGCCCCGGCATCAAGATCGGTCACGACGACCTATAGAACGCCTGCGAGAAGCTTCTGGGTTCCGCTCAATGGCTACACCGCATACTGAACTGTCGGTGACTAGCGAGGGGTTGTTCGCTCCAGACAGAGGTGGTCGCGGGATTTCGGACCAGTTGCTAAGCTGTAGCGACTGACGAAGGAACGACGCGAGATGACGAAACGGAAACGGTATTCGGCTGACTTCAAGGCGCAGGTAGCCTTGGCTGCGATCCGTGAGGATCTGAC
>CALHLW010000053.1 GCA_938034615.1 uncultured Neomegalonema sp.
GCCCGATATCCTCAAATCCGAAGGCGTGGAGTTTCTGCATGACTGGGTGCTCGATGATCTGCCCTGCTGGATGCGCACGAAACACGGGCCGATGGTTGCCTTGCCCTATACGTTCGAGCTGAACGACGTGCCGGTCTATGCGATCCAGCATTCTTCCACCGATGAGATGCTCAAGCGGTTGGAGGCGACGGTGGCAGTGTTCGAGCGGGAGACGGCGCAGAACCCGCGTGTGCTGACGCTGGCGTTGCATCCACATATCGTCGGGGTGCCGCATGTCGCGCATTACTTCGAGAAGGCACTCGATCTGCTGATTGCGCGGGACGACACGATCTTCGTGACCTCCAGCATATTGGGGGATTGGTTCATCGAAGCGGATGGCACTAACGGTGCCGATCTTGCGCCCTATGATGCCGGTCCGCCCAGATGAGCGCTTTGGGCCATCTGAAAGTGCTCGATCTGACGCGGGTGCGAGCGGGGCCGCATTGCTGCCGGGTGCTGGCGGATTTCGGGGCCGACGTCATCAAGATCGATGCGCCCGAAGGTCTGGATGCGAATGCGGGCGTGTCGGGCAGTCGCCACGGCTTCGATATGCAGAACTTGCATCGTAACAAACGATCCCTGACGTTGAACCTCAAGCATCCGGACGCTAAGGCGCTATTTCTAGAGATGGCAAAACAGGCGGATGTGGTGGTCGAAAACTACCGTCCGAATGTGAAGACGCGGCTCGGGATCGACTATGCGGCCCTGTCGGCGGTGAATCCGCGCATCATCCTCGCATCCATCTCCGGCTTCGGTCAGGACGGTCCCTATGAGAACAAGGCGGGTTTCGACCAGATCGCGCAAGGGATGGGCGGGCTGATGGGCGTGACCGGCAATGCGGGCAAAGGGCCGATGCGGGCGGGGACGGCGGTTGCCGACCTCTCGGCGGGTCTCTATGCGGCGACCGGCATCCTCGTCGCGCTTCAGGAACGGGCGCACTCGGGCAAGGGACAATGGGTGCAAACCTCGCTTTTGCAGGCGCAGATCGCATTGATGGATTTTCAGGCGGCGCGCTACCTGATGGATGGCGACATACCCGAACAGGCCGGAAATGATCATCCAACCGTGACGCCCATGGGCGTCGTCGCAACCCGCGATGGGCATATCAACCTCGGCGTTGGAGGTGACGGCCAATGGCGCGCGCTCTGTGACGTGTTGGGTCATGCCGAATGGGGGACCGATCCGAAGTATCAGGGCATGGCCGACCGCACTGCCTGGCGCGAGGAGATATGGAGCTTGCTGCGCCCGATCTTCGCTCAGAGGACAAGCGCGGAGTGGATCGAGACGCTCGACGCCGCAGGCGTGCCCGCCGGTCCTATCTATCGCATGGATGAAGTCTTTGACGACCCGCAGGTAAAGCACCTCGGAATGGCCCAGAACGTACACCACTCAACGCGCGGCGACGTTGCGCTGGTCGCACAACCGCTCGACCTGTCCCGTACACCGGCCTCGCTGCGCAGTGCCGTGCCTGAAGCGGGCGAGCATACAGACGAAGTGCTCGCCGAATTCGGTATCAAGCCGGAACGGATCATCGCTTTGCGGGACGCGGGCGCAATCGGACAATGACGATGAAGGACGACACGAGCATGATGGACCCCGATGTGCTTTCGATACCTGTCGACGAAGACTGGACCGATATCCGTGATGGCGTCGCGGCCCTGTGCGAGGATTTTCCGAACGAGTATTGGAGCGCGCTCGACAAGGCCGACGAATACCCCTCCGCATTCGTGAAGACGCTGACCGAGTCCGGCTTTCTGGGCGCGCTGATCCCGGAGGAGTACGGCGGTTCGGGCCTGCCCCTCAGCGCGGCGGTGGCGGTTCTCGAGACGATCCATGAGCGAGGCTGCAACGCTGCCGCCTGCCACGCACAGATGTACACGATGGGCACGGTTCTCAAGCATGGCTCGGACGCGCAGAAGAAAGCGTACTTGCCGAAAATCGCCAGCGGGGAGTTGCGATTGCAGGCGTTCGGCGTGACCGAACCCACCACCGGCAGCGACACGACGCAGCTCAAGACACGGGCCGAGAAGTCAGGGAACAGCGCCTATATCGTCAACGGCCAGAAGGTCTGGACCAGCCGCGCGTTCGAGTCGGACCTGATGCTCCTGCTGGCCCGGACCACCCCGGCAACGGAGGTCAAGAAACGCTCGGACGGCATGTCCGTATTCCTGATCGACATGCGCGAGGCGCTCGGCAACGGGTTGGAACTGCGCAAGATCGACGCGATGATCAATCACAACACCTGCGAGGTGTTCATTGACGATCTGGAAATCCCCGCCGATACGCTCGTCGGGGAAGAGGGCAAAGGGTTCCGGTACATTGTCGACAGCATGAATGCCGAGCGCATCCTGATTGCGGCGGAATGTATCGGTGATGCCAAGTTCTTTATCCGCATGGCCACGGAATACGCCAACGAACGCAAGGTGTTCGGTGGCCCCATCGGGGCCAATCAGGGCATACAGTTCCCCATCGCACAGGCATACGCGCAGGCACAGGCCGCAGAATTGATGGTCCGCAAGGCCGCAGCGATGTTTGATGCGGGCCAAAAGGCGGCAGCGGAGGCGAACATGGCCAAGCTACTGGCGGCGGACGCCTCATGGAACGCAGCGGAGGTCTGTATGCAGGTTTATGGTGGCTTCGCTTTTGCGCGCGAATACGGAATCGAGCGCAAGTGGCGCGAGGCGCGCCTTTACCAGACCGCACCGATATCGAAGAACATGATTCTGGGCTACCTCGGCCAACACGTACTGGGATTGCCACGCAGCTATTGATCGGGCGAGATTGGCTCGAAATCACACATTGCTCGGCGCTTAGCGCATAAGCGGATCAATCGTAACAAGTGCGACATCTCGGATAGAACTGGCCTATCCACACCTTTTATCCTTGTGACCGCTTGCGATAGAAACGATATAGGCCGCCAAAGAGAGGCACCCGTATACTTTTCGCGGGGCAAAACCTGACAGGGATGACCGCCATGTTCATCACACCCGCCTACGCCCAAGCCGCCGGAGCCGGTGGCCCAAGCGCCATTACCAGCCTGCTGCCCTTCATCCTGATCTTCGTGATCATGTGGTTCCTCATCATCCGACCCCAGAAAAAGCGGCTGGACGATCATCGCAAGATGGTCGAGGCGCTCAAGCGCGGCGACAAGGTCGTGACCGCCGGAGGGATGATCGGCAAGGTCACAGCCGTCGGGGCAGACGATGCCGACGAGATCACGCTTGAGATTGCGCCGAACGTCAAGGTGACAGCGGTAAAATCCACCATTACGGCAGTCCTTTCCAAACCGGAACCCGCCACCACCAAATAGGCCGCCCTGCGGCCATCGGGGAATCCCATGCTCTATATCGCGACATGGAAGAAGATCGCGATCATCCTTATGGTGATCGTCGGCATCCTCTTCGCGCTGCCCAACGCCCTGAACGAGAGTACGCGCGCAGCGCTGCCCTCTCAGCTCCCGAGCGACACGGTCAATCTCGGGCTGGACCTTCAGGGGGGGGCGCATGTCCTCGTCGAAGCCGAGATGGACCCGGTCTTCGAGGCCCGCATGGAGTTGCTCGCAAATGAGATGCGCGAGAAGCTGCGCGACGCAGGCGGTATCAAACGCTCGCGTCCGGTCATCGACGGTTATGCCGTTACGATGCGGATCACGAACCCCGAGGATGTCGCAACGGCGCGGGATGCCTTCGGTGAAATCCCAACGCTCCTCCAGAGCGCGGCGCTTACCGGGGTCGGCACGACCGATATAGAGATTGCCGAAAACCCCGATACTCGTGCGTTCACGCTCACGCTGACCGAGGGCGCACGGACCGAGATCACGGAACAGACGATCCTGCGTTCATTGGAAGTCGTGCGTCGCCGTATCGACCCTGACGGCATCAAGGAAGCCTCGGTCACGCGGCAGGGCGAGGACCGAATCCTCATTCAGGTGCCGGGTGCGGAAAGCGCGCAGGAAATCGTCAAGATTCTCGAAGACCCAGCCGTATTGGGCTTCCACACCGTCAACCGCGATTATGGTCAGGACGACCTGAACCGTGGTCGCGTCAAGGCTGGGTTCAAGGTCGCGGAAGACGCAGAACTCGAAGGGCAGAAATGGGCCATTTCGCGGCTGCCTCTCATTTCCGGCGAAGACGTCGTCGATGCCGGACCGGGATTCGACCAGCAAACAGGCGAGCCCATCGTCACGTTCCGCTTCAACTCGCGCGCGGGCAAGGCGTTCGGCAACTGGTCTCTGAACAATGTCGGTGAGTTGTTCGCCATCGTGGTGGACGACAAGGTCATCTCCGCCCCCTCGATCCGGGAACCGATCCTCGGCGGCTCGGGTCAGATCAGCGGCAGTTTCACGGTCGAATCCTCAACCATTCTCGCAGTACAGATCGCATCGGGTGCGCTGCCAGCAAAACTGGTGCCACTGGAGACGCGGACGGTTGGCCCTGAATTGGGCGCAGATTCTATCGCGGCGGGCAAGATCGCCTGTCTTATCGGCCTGTTGCTCGTCATCGCCTTCATGATCGTCGTCTACGGCAAGTTTGGCGTCTACGCGAATATCGCCCTTATCGTGAACCTCGCGCTCATCCTCGGTGTTCTGTCGGCGCTCGGGGCGACCCTGACGTTGCCCGGTATCGCGGGGATCGTGTTGACCATCGGGATGGCGGTCGATGCGAACGTGCTGATCTTCGAGCGAATACGAGAGGAATTGGAGGCGTCCAAGGGCGCGGCACGGTCTATCGAGACGGGTTACGAGAAGGCCCTGACGGCCATCATCGACGCGAACATCACGACGCTAATCGCGGCGGTGATCCTCTACGCCATGGGCTCCGGACCAGTGAAGGGCTTCGCCGTCACGCTCGGCATCGGTATCGTCACGTCGGTCTTCACCGCGTTCTTCGTCACGCGCCTGATGGTCGTTCAATGG
>CALHLW010000054.1 GCA_938034615.1 uncultured Neomegalonema sp.
GGTGCGCGGGTCGTAGACGCAGGGCTCGCCAGAGGGCGTGGTCATGGTCATCAGGACCTGCGCCGCCGGCGAGGGCGACCACGGTTTGACGTTCAGCGTCCCCGGCACCGGCCAGCCATAGCCATCCGGATCACCCGTCGCCAGCGCCAGCCCGGTGCCGTCCACATCATTGCCCGCGATATCGAGGGCATAGGTGGACATCGGCAGGCGCACTTTGCCCGCAACCAGCTTGTCGATGCTGTCCGGCGAATACCACTTCCCGCGCATCACGCCGTTCATGTCGGGGAACAAGAGTTCGATCCGCTCGATCCCCGGATTGGCGGCAAGAAATGCCTCCATTTCGCCCAGTGTCATTCGTGTCATGTTTCCACCGCCGCCCGTTTTCCTGCCAGCGAGGCGAGGATCACCCCGATGGAGACGAACCCGATCAGCAACGTGGACAGCGCATTGATCTCCGGCGTCACACCGAGGCGTACTTGAGAATAGATTTTCATGGGCAGGGTCGTGGCTCCGGGGCCGGAGGTGAAGGAGGCAATCACCAGATCATCCAGTGACAGTGTGAAGGCCAGCAACCACGCCGCCACGATGGCGGGCGCGATCACCGGCAGGGTCACATAGAAAAACGCCTGCACCGGCGTACAGCCCAGATCGCAGGCCGCCTCTTCCAGCGAGGCATCGAAGGCCACCAGCCGCGAAGACACCACCACCGACGCAAAGCACATCCCGAAGGTGATATGCGCGAGGATGATCGTGGTAATCCCCCGGTCCATGCCGATGGAAATGAACAGCAGCAGCAGCGACAGGCCGGTGATGACCTCCGGCATGACCAGTGGGGCGTAGATCATGCCGCTGAACAGCGTCCGTCCCCGGAACTTTCCCGCCCGCACCAGCGCATAGGCCGCGAGCGTCCCGAGCAACGTGGCCACGGTGGCCGAGATCAGTGCCACCCGCAGCGTGACCCATGCTGCATCGAGGAAGGCTTCGTTGCGGAACAACTCGCCATACCACTTGGTCGAGAACCCGCCCCAGACCGTGACGAGGCGGCTTTCGTTGAAACTGTAGACCACGAGTATCAGGATCGGCAGATACAGGAACGCCATCCCCAGCGTGAGGGAGGTGGCGCTGAACCATGAGAAGCGGTTGGTCATCCCCCGATCTCCTGCTTCATCTGCTGGCGCTGGAAAAGGACTATGGGGACGATGAGCAGCAGCAGCAGCAGGGTCGCCACGGCGCTGGCGAGGGGCCAGTCGCGGTTGTTGAAGAACTCGACCCACAGCGTCTTGCCGATCATCAGGGTGTCGGAGCCGCCGAGCAGATCGGGGATCACGAACTCCCCGATGGCGGGGATGAAGACGAGGAAGCACCCGGCGATGATACCGGGCAGGGAGAGCGGCAGGGTCACGAGGAAGAACGCCGCAAACCGTGAGCTGCCGAGATCGGCGGCGGCTTCGAGCAGGCTCTCGTCCATCTTCTCCAGTGTCGCGTAGATGGGCAAGATCATGAAAGGCAGATAGCTGTAGACGATACCGATATAGACCGCCGTTGTGGTGTTCATGATCTGAAGCGGCTCGGCAATCAAACCGATGGAGAGCAGCGCCTGATTGAGTAGGCCTTCGGTCTTGAGGATGCCGATCCACGCATAGACGCGGATCAGGAACGAGGTCCAGAAGGGCAGGATCACCAGCATCACCAGCGTCGGGCGCCAGCGCCTCGGTGCGCGGGCCAACGCATAGGCGATGGCATAGCCGATCAGCAGAGTGATGAAGGTTGATACCGCCGCGATCTTGAGGCTGGAGAGATAGGCATTGATGTAGAGGCTGTCCTCCGCGAGGAAGATGTAGTTCTCGAAATCGAGGTTAGCGAAGAAGTCCTTCAGCCCGGCCCAGCCTTCGGACAGATCAATCTGCGGCGTGTAGGGTGGACGCGAGACGGCGAGATCGGACAGCGAAATCTTCAACACGATCAGGAACGGCGCAAGGAAGAGGACGAGGAGCCACAGATAAGGGAGCGCGATGAGAAGGCGTTGGCCGGGGGTTCGGGTATTCATGCCGAACCATTCCGTGCCCCGGCCTTGTGCCGGGGCTTGTTCAGCATGAAGCGCGATGCGGAGGAAGGCCCCGGATTAAATCCGGGGCAGGAAGATACTTCGGTCCTCACGCGCGCAGCAGGACGCCCGCGTCCTCCTCCCATGTCACCCAGACCGTGTCTTCCCATGTGATGCCGCGTCGGTCGGCGCGTTGGCGGTTGGATTCCTGTGCCTTGATGATCGTGCCGTTGGCGAGTTCGACGTGATAGGTCGAGATATTCCCCAAATAAGCGATATCGAGCACCTTGCCGGACAGGGCGTTATCCGCCCCATCGGGCCGCGCGGCGGAAATCGAGACCTTCTCGGGCCGCAGCGCCAGCCATGCCGTCGTTCCGGCGGGGGGCGTGTCTTCGGTCATCACGCGCAGGTCGGGCGCATCCTCCATGGCCGCGAGGCCGACGCCACCCCGGCTTGCCGTCGTCACGCGGCCTTCGAGGACCGTGACCTCACCGATGAAATCGGCCACGAAACGGGTTTCGGGGCGCTCATACAGGTCGGTCGGGGTCGCCACCTGCGCCAGTTCCCCTGCGCGCATCACGGCGATGCGGGAGGAGACGGTCATCGCTTCCTCCTGATCGTGGGTCACGATCACGAAGGTGGTGCCGAGCGTCTCCTGAATGTTCATCAACTCGAATTGGGTTTCCTGTCGCAGTTTCTTATCCAATGCGCCAAGGGGTTCATCGAGCAACAGCAGTTTGGGCCGTTTCACGAGCGCGCGGGCGAGGGCGACGCGCTGGCGTTGGCCACCGGAAAGCTGATCGGGTTTGCGCCGCGCGAAATCGGTGAGCTGGACGAGGCGCATGATGTCGGTGACGCGATCCGCGATCTCGTCTTTGGGGATGCCTTCGCGTTTGAGGCCGAAGGCGATGTTCTTCTCGACCGTCAGATGCGGGAAGAGGGCATAGGACTGGAACATCATGTTCACGGGGCGCTTGGCGGGAGGGATCGGGGTCAGGTCTTGCCCGTCGAGCAGGATTTGCCCTTCGTTCGGCGTTTCGAACCCCGCCAGCATCCGCATCAGGGTGGTCTTGCCACAGCCCGAGGGGCCGAGGATCGCGAAGAATTCCCGCTCGTGGATCGTTAGCGATAGATCGCGGACCGCCTCGAACGCGCCAAAGCGTTTGGTGACGTTCCGCAGGTCGATCAGCGGTTCGGCGGCGGGATCGGCCCATGGGGCGAAGGGCAGGGTCATGATGTCCGCTCCTGCGCGCGGGTTTCGCGCCATGCTCGCCAGCGGCGCCAGAGTTTGCGGGTCTCGCGCATCTGGCCCCATATCTGGGCCGCGAAACCGAGGAAAATGAAGAGGAAAAAGCCGCCAACGCCCCCGAGAAGCGCCATGGTATTATCCGGCATGTAATAGGGCTGCACGCCGCAGAGCAGGGCGAGGCTCCCGCAGATCACTTCCGCCTGTCCGGGGCCGAGGCGCCGTCGCCGGAGCCAGATCGACGCCTCCGTCCCGAGCATCACGAGGATGCCCGCGACGGCGACGGGGACACAGATATCCGTATCGATCCCATACATGAACGCGGCCATCGCGCCGCTCATCAGCAGCACGGAGAGGGCGTAGTACGGCTTCACTGACCCGTCTTCACCTTGGTCCAGAGGCGCGTGACCCGGCGGTTCACCTTGGGCGGATAGGCCGTAACGGAATAGAGGTTCTCGATGGTGTCCTCATCGGGATAGATCGCGGTATCGCCGATGACGTCGTCGTTGAGGAATTCCTGCGACGCCTTGTTGCCATTGGCGTAGTAGACGTAGTTCGACGCCTTCGCCATCACCTCGGGCCGCATGATGTAGTCGATGAAGGCATGGGCGTTATCGGGGTTCGGGGCGTCAGTGGGGATCGCCATCTGGTCGAACCACATCAGCGCGCCTTCCTTGGGGATCGAATAGGCGATCTCGACGCCGTTATCGGCCTCCGCCGCGCGGTCGCGAGCCTGAAGCACATCGCCCGACCAGCCGAAGGCAACGCAGATGTCGCCGTTCGCCAGAGCGTTGATGTATTCCGACGAATGGAATTTCTGAACGTGAGGTCGGATATCCATGAGAACGCTTTCGGTCTTCGCGATGACCTCCGGGTCTTTGGAATCCGGGTCGAAGCCGAGATAGGTCAGCGCGGCGGGGATTATCTCGGTCGGTGCGTCGAGGACATGGATGCCGCATTCGGCCAGTGCCTCGGCATTATCCGGGTCGAAGATCAGGGCGAGGCTGTCAACCGGGGCGTCGGCACCGAGGATTTCCTCGACCTTGGCGACATTGTATCCAATGCCGGTGGTGCCCCACATGTAATTGATCGAATAGGCATTGTCGGGGTCGTAGGCTGCCGTGCGATCCTCGATATCGGCCCACATATTGTCGCCATTGGTCAGCTTGTCGCCGTCGAGCTTCTGGAACGCGCCCGCTTCGATCTGGCGGCTGAGGAAGGTGCCGGTGGGGACCACGACGTCATAGCCCGAGCCACCTGCCAGCATCTTTGTTTCCAGCAACTCGTTGGAATCGAACACGTCGTAGCGAACCTCGATGCCGGTTTCCTTGGTGAAGTCTTCGAGGATCGACTCGTCGATATAATCCGACCAGTTATAGACGTTGACGACCTTGTCTTCCGCCAGCGCCGCTGTGGCAAAGGCTGCAAGAGCAAAACCTGCAACGGCTGCGCCGCGCTGAATGGAACCGAATTTCATGTGTTTGGTCTCCCGAATCTATGGTTGCGCAGAGATTAACAGCCGTTTCGCGAATGTCAGCGGTTTTCCGTGCAATGACCAAATCCTTGGCCTGTGGGGCGGAGAAGGCTACCCTGCGCTTCCCGATCCATACCGGAAATTCTCATGTCGTCCGATACACCCGCCGCCCTGCCCGAAGCCTGCCGCGACTGGCTGGGCGATCGCAAACCCGAGGAGGCCGAGTGCATCGTCGCGGATATGGCGGGCATCTCACGGGGCAAGGCGATGCCGTGGCGGAAATTCGTGCAGGGGGGGCGCAGTTTCCTGCCCGTCTCGATCTTCTACCAGACGATCACGGGTGATTACGCCGATCTGGACGGGCTGGAAGACCAGTGGACCGAGCGGGACATGCTGCTGATCCCCGATATGAGCACCGCCACCGCCGCTCCCTGGGCGAACGACGTGACGGTGCAGGTGATTCACGACATGACCGGTCTGGACGGGGTGCCAATTCCCATCGCGCCGCGCAACGTGTTGCGCCGGGTCGTCGCGCTCTATGAGGAAGCCGGGTGGCAGCCGGTGGTCGCCCCCGAACTCGAATTCTACCTGACCAAGATCAACACCGACCCGAACGAGGTGATCGAGCCGCCCATCGGGCGCACCGGGCGGCGGGGGATCGGACGGCAGGCCTATTCGATGAGTGCGGTGGATGAATACCAGTCCATCATCGAGGATATCTACGACTACGCCGAGGCGCAGGGCTTCGAGATCGAGACGATCATTCAGGAGGGCGGCGCGGGGCAGTTGGAGATCAATGTCGGCCATGGCGA
>CALHLW010000055.1 GCA_938034615.1 uncultured Neomegalonema sp.
AGCATCGTGGGAAAGCCGAACAACTGGAGCAGGTCTTCGCGCACCAGCATGTCGGTATAGAGCGCCACTGGCCCACTCGCCCCGGCCAGCGAACCAAGCGTGCGCGACGAACAATGGACGATATAACCGACCCCGCGCACATCCAGCAGCACATGATCTTCGCCCGTATGCACGATCTCTCCGACCAGCCGCCCGATCATCGCGCCGCCTCCGCGAGACGGGCCACCGCCGGAGCGCGATGGGCGTGGCAGATGGCGATGGCCAGCGCATCCGCCGCATCCGCCCCGACGACCTTCACGCCCGGCAGCAGCAACGCGATCATGTGCGCGACTTGCTTCTTGTCGGCATGGCCCACGCCGACCACCGCTTTCTTCACGGCGTTGGGCGCATATTCAGTGACGGGGATGCCCGCCTCCGCCGGAACCAGTAGGGCGATGCCCCGCGCATGGGCCAACTTGAGCGTGCCCACCGCATCCTTGTTCACGAAGGTATGCTCGACCGCCGCCACATCGGGCCGCGCGTCTTCGACCACCTGCACCAGCGCCCGACGCAGCGCAACGAGGCGGGTGGCCAGATCAGGCCCTTTCGCCTGTATCGTGCCATGGGCGACATGATTGAGGCGCGAGCCTGCAAGGTCCACGACACCCCATCCGGTGCGGACGAGGCCGGGGTCGATGCCGATAACCCTGAGCGATCCATTCATGCGTTCGCGCTAGCACGAAGGGTGAACGAAGGCCAGCAGAAACACGATCAGCGGTTCAATAGCAGGCACTCGATATTTCAACCGTCCCGCCGCAGAATTCAGTCGTCGTCCGAATGATGGCCGTCGCCGTGCAGGTTCGACTGCATCATGGCCCGTGCCTGCATCATCGCGCGGCTCTGCATCATGGCTCTCGACTGCATCATCGCACGGCTCTGCATCATGGCCCGCGACTGCATCATCGCACGGCTTTGCATCATGGCCCGCGACTGCATCATTGCGCGGCTTTGCATCATGGCTCTCGACTGCATCATCGCGCGGCTCTGCATCATGGCCCGCGATTGCATCATCGCACGGCTCTGCATCATAGCCCGCGACTGGATCGCACCTCCCATGCCGTCATCGAAGACTTCGCGGACGGTCAAGTCGTCCCGATCCGCACCGGGGGCTGTCATCAGAGGCGCGCGTTCGCCTTCGTCCAGCACTTCGAAGCTGTCCAGCCCTTCCGGCACGTAGTAGAGCCGCCCATCAGAACCACGCAGGGTGAATCCGGCACCGTCGCCGCCGAAATCCATATCTTCACCAGCCTCTGCGCCGAGCGCCCCGGCGATATCCGTCTCGTGCAGATCGAAGATCACCGTCGCTGTTTCCAGATCGACCGACCAGCGCAAGTATCGGTCGGCGGCAAACACCTTTTCTGCCGCATCGGTCTTGGCCTGGGCTTTCAGCGGCTCCCCGGCCAGAAGCACCATGACGGGGTCAGGCAGGCGCACCGGCGCGTCCTCGTCACCAAAGCGATACCCGGCAACTTCGACAAGATTTCCGTCGAAATACTCTGCTGCCTTGGAGCCGGACACCGTCTTCTTCACGACGTTGCCCTCGATCAGCGACTCGGGCACGGCATTTGCGGCGAACAGGGCATCGACTGTCTTGCCATAGAGTGTGAGTGTCTTGCTCGGCGTCAATCCGGTCGTCGTCATGCTGTCACTCCTTTAACTGATTAATTCAACTTACACGATATATTCAGTGCTCGCTACTTTCGTGTTCTTCGAACGATATTCCCCGCCATTCGAAGCATTCGAGGATCATCTGCCGGTGCCGTGTGCCGGTGAATTCTGCGTCGACCTTCAGCATCATCTCGACTTCCCTGCTGAATACGAAGTCATGCGGGGTTAGTCTGCGCCATGTTTCGGCGAGGCGCAGGCCCAGCATATCGCGGGCTTCGCACAGGGCTGCGCGAAAGCCCTCCGGTTGGCGCGCAAAGGCATCGGTGAAGAGTGTCTGGTCCGCCTTCTCGAATTGCTCGCGCCGTCCCGCTGCGCGCAGGGCGGCGATCAGATCGGGTTCCACCACACGATTCGCGACGAGGCGGTCGAGATAGAATTCGACCATGATATCGAAGATGGCCCCGGTATGGGGCTGCCCCAGCTTATGCACCTGCTTGCCGGTCACGTCGTTCGCGGGGGTATCCACGTCGATGACGTCCGACAGCTTCAGCGCATTCGACGCTTTCCTGATCTGCCGCGTGCGCGAGAGTTCGCCGATGCGGTTCATCTCGTTCTCGACATAGAGATTGCCGTCGGTGACGCGCAGAACATGATCGACGAAGCGGTCGAAATGCAGCGCCGAAATCATCGCGACGCAATCGGAGGCGGATTCGTGAAAGCCTCGGTAGCTCGCCGTCAGGGTCTCCGGCGTCGGCATCCCCACGATGGAAAAGATCATCCCATGGCCCGCCTCATGGGCGATGATATCGAAGTTCAGCGCGAAGGGTCGCTCGACTCCCTGATCGTCCGCTCCTTCACCGCATTCCATGAAGCCCCAGCCGAAATGCGCGTTGTCCCAGGGCACATGCGCGATCATCTCCAGACGCGGATGGGTGATGTTGAAATGCCAGTGCACCGGCCCGCCCAGATAGGTCTCCCACACATCGAGCACCCGGCGGACGGCACCGAACATATGCACCGAGGCAAAGGCCGGATCGTCGGGGCCGATGTGATCGAAATGCCCCGCGCGGCTTGCTCGTGCGGCAGGGTGGCAGAAGCCAGTAAAGGGGGGCATCGTCTCGTCGCCATAGGGCTTCTTTTCGAGAGGCTGGATCGCGTACATTCGCCCATCGGCGGGGCCGGGGCGCAATGATCCCGCAGGGGAGGATACCCAGACGGTTTCCGGCTCGCCGAACCCCTCCAGCACGGGCGATTGAGCATAGAGCCGAAACTTTGTGCCCCGTCGCCGGTGGAAATCGTTGAGCGAAAACCTCATTCCGTCCCCTCGCGTGCGGACACAGCGTCTTCCCAGAGCAGCGTCCGCTCGAAGCGAA
Source organism: uncultured Neomegalonema sp. (assembly GCA_938034615.1). Taxonomy (GTDB): domain Bacteria; phylum Pseudomonadota; class Alphaproteobacteria; order Rhodobacterales; family Rhodobacteraceae; genus JAHDDY01. The sequence goes on from CALHLW010000055.1 coordinate 3,021, forward strand.
AGGGCGGAGGCTGTGGGGCATCTGTCCGGTCCCCAAGGTGGCGCAGAAGCGTGAGTGTGTCGAGACGTTTCTGCGACACACGGTTGTCGCCTACCCATTCGCGCAATGCTAAGCGGATCGACTCCGGTAGATCGGCGGCCTCCAGAACGCCTTTCCATGTGCGCCGCTTGTAGAAGATCGCCTTGGCCGTGGCGGCGATGGCGTGCATCGCATGCCCGTCGATCAGCCCCGCCTCCATCGCCGCCGCGAGGGTCGCCCGCACATCCACCATCGCATCTGACGCCGCATAGCCGATCTCGGCGGGGCCATGCACCACGGCAACCTCGTCGTCATCTTCGAACGGTTCGTCGAAGGGCGCGAACCGCCCCGAGACATAAGCCTCGAAGATGCGCCCGATCCCGACCATGCCGAATTGCGACAGCTCCGCCGCCCGCAGCGCGCCCATGCTCGCCGTCCCATAAACCGAAACGCCTCGGTCGAGTGCCCAGAGCAATTCCTTGTGCCACACCGACGGCACCGCCTCGAAATACCCGTCCACGATGGCGATGGTCGTCGGGTCGTGCTGCTGTACCGCCGCCAGCACATCGCCCCGCTTGACGGGCGGCAGATAGGTCGCGGGCAGGATTGCGCGGGCTTCCTCCAGCGGCAGGCTGGGGCCAAGGAAAACGCAAAGGCTCATGGACTTGCCTCCGTCAGCAACGCCGCCGCGCGCTCACCCGGCACATAGGCCGAGGACGGACCTTCGAGTGCCGCCTCCAGCCCCGGCACCACCACGCGCACCACGGCGAAGGGCAGCTTCGGATCGCCCAGATCGACCGCCACCGCCTCCTCGATCCCCACGGCTCGCAGCGCGGCAAGGGTCGCCGCGATATCCTGCGAGAAGCTCTCTTTCTCCTGCGACTCCACCGCCTCGAAATGCCGCTCCGGCGTGAGGCCGCCCATCAGTCGCTCCGCCATGGTATGACGTTCCGCAAGGGCATCGGGCGCATAATCCGCATCGGGGATATCCTCCCGCGCCCCGGCGATGAAGGTCGTGCGCGCCTGCGCTGCCTCGGTCATCGATCGCATCAGCGCAACTTCAGGGGCCGGATGAGCCCCGGCCCCGAACTCCGCTGTCCCCGTCTCACCCCCTGGTTCGGAAATCAGGCACAGGAAGCACGGCACTCCGGTATCGGATTGCATATCCCAAACTGCGACCTTGATCCCGGCATCATGCACCCGTTCGAGAACCATCCGGCAGGGCGCATCGCTTACCGTCTCCAGCCGCAGGGCCGTCCCGTCGCCCCATGCTTCATCGCCTAATTTCCACAGCGTTACGGCATCGCGCTCGATCACTTCCATCAGGGCGTGCAGCACCGCTTCGTCCCGCGTATTGCCGGAGGCCAGACCGTTTGTCGTTGCCGAAAATCCCCCCGAATGGGCCGGCTCGGGCAGCGCGTAATTCGCGTGGACCATCTCGAAGGGCAGCCATTTGCGCCCCCCGTTCATCAGATCATTGCCTTCGACCCAGAGAAACGGCTCCCCCGGATCGACGCCTTCAGGTCGCATCAGCGGTAGACGGTTCAGATCGATCAGAGCATGGGAATGGAACAATTCTTCTATGCTGGCCAATTTCAAAGGCAGCGCGACCCGCTCCGCGCACCACGTCTCGCAAGCCTCCATCACGGCGGAAACCCGTGCAGAATCGGCATCCAGGCCCTTTCCCTGAAATACCGAAAGTGAGCGTGAATTGGGCCGATATGCCGAGAAAACCGGAATACCGATCCGGTCCAGCCCGGTGATATTCGCCACCCTCGAAATACCGAAAACCGGGAGAAGAGGGGCCAGTCTGCGCCATGTCTCGGCAGGGGAGCAGGACCGGCGCCCCCCCGCCGTCCATCCCTTCCCGTCCCCGCTCATCCCACGGTGAGGGAGGCAAGAGCGGTGTCGGCAGCCGTAATCTCGTGTCCTATCGCTCCGTGCGGGAATCGCTCGCGGACCGCTTGCAGCGAAGCCCGTGCACATTCGACAGGCGCATTCCCCTGGTGCGCCCAATCGAGCCGCATCAGACAGGCACGTAGTTCCAGCGCGAGCGCCCCCTGACTCCGGGCAAGGTTACAGGCATCGTCGATCCGCGCCGCTACGACCGATGAATCGCCGCCCTCCCGCGCCATCTCGACAGCCGCTTCGAGCCGAGCGATCTCCGCGCCCCAGTAATTCACGCCTTGCTCGGCAATGACGGCGCGCCCTTCTGCCAGAGCGGCCACGGCTCCGTCCGGATCGCCCAGCCGGATCAGGGCATCGGCCCGGATGCACTGGTAGACCGGGAAATCCTCCGGTGTGCCAATCTCCTGCATCGTCGCGAAACCCGCTTCCACCCGTGCAAGACCGGCTCGCGCATCTCCCGCTTCGATCTCGACCCAGCCCGCAAAAATCTCGCCCTTTGCACGGTATTCTTCCAGATCGCTGGTCGTCGCCAGCGTGATCAATCGCTCCGCGACTTGCCGTGTCGCGTCGCTGTCGCGGCGATAGTGGTGCAGCATGACGGCAATATCGAGCGCGTGCAGCAGCGATCCCCCATGGTCGAGAAGCCGCGCATGGGCGATGGCCGCCTCCACATCGTGTGTCGCCGCATCGCCTGCCCCCGTCAGCCAGCTTGCCAACGCAATCTCGCCCAGCGCGCAGACCTTGCAGTCATGGCCACCATAATACGTGCTCTCGTCCCCGAACCGCGTCTCGTCATAGATCGCCAGCCCCTCGCGCGCATTGTGGATCGAGGTATCGAGATCGCCCATCTGAAACGCATTGGCCCAGACGCAATGCATCGCCTGAAGGCGGAACTCCAGCCCCTGCATCGTCTCGGATTTCTCTAGCAGTTTTGCCGCCCGTTGCGCCATGGTCGCGAAATTATCCGACACGCGCCACCAGCCCCACCACGCCGCAAAATGCCACTCGGATTCGGGCAGGGCATCGGCAAGGGCCGTCGCCACTTCATAGGCCGCCCGTGTCTCCGGTGCACCCGGTCCGCGCGCGGAAAGCAGGGCATTGGCCAGCAACACCTGCGCCCGCAAGGGCAGGGCACCGATATCAGCAGTCTCCTCGATATTCCCCAGAAGATCGCAGCATTTGCGATAGTGGGTCGCGGCTTCGAGGCTGGCGGAGGCCCTGTCAGCCAGCAATCCGGCTTGCAGGAAGTGATCGACGGCTTCGCGCTTCCGTCCACAGGCTTCCAGATGCGATCCGATGATATCGGGCGGCACCCCGTCACGACGGGCAGGTTTTTCCTGAAGCCAGTCGAGAAAGCGCCCGTGCCAGTGCTGACGCTCGCTGCGGACAAGGCTTTCATAGGCTGCCGTCTGGAACAAGGCATGGCGGAAGGTCAGTTCCCCGCTCCATTCCCGCACGAGGATCCGTGCCTCGATCAACCGCGCGATCATCGCGTCCAGCGACTCTTCCGGCTCCTCGCTCACCGCCGCGAGCGCAGAACGGCTGAAACTGCGCCCCAGTACCGCGCTGATCTGTGCCAGTGCCTTGGCCTTGCCGAGGGAATCGAGCCGGACGGTGATCAGATCGAGCGTGGATTCGGGCGTCGCGACCTTCATGTCGAGATCGACGGGGCGCAGGACACCCCGTATTCGCTCGATAGACGCGCTTTCCGTCAGTGATTTCGTGAATTCCTCCACGAAGAGCGGCAAGCCGCCGGACACATCGGTAATCAGGTTCGTAAGCGCGGGTTGCACGGCTCCGCCAGCGATATCTTCGATCAACCGCTTGCAGGCGTCGGTGTCGAGAGCGCCCAGATAGATTGTGTTGCCGTCTTGCGTGGCGTCCTCTTCCAGGATCACCGGACGCGAGAGTTCCAGCACCATCACCCGGTTCGTTTCGCTCACGACGCGCTCGACCATCTCCGCCGTCGAGGGATCGATCCAATGCGTGTCTTCCATCACGATCAGCATCGGTTTGCGGAACGTCTCGATCCGAGCGCGGCAGGCGGCAAGCACATGCGCTCGCCCCTCCCTTCCCGCATCGATCTCTCCGGTCAATACCCGGTGGAAGGTCGCCGCATGGTGCGATTCCGACACGTCATCCACGCCGAACCAGCCCGCAATCTGCTGGTCTGCCGGCTGGGCTTCACGGATCAGGCCAAAGGCGGTCCATCGCTCTATGGTGCGGCGCAGACAGGCGAAGGGCGTGTTCCGGTCTTGCAGCGTTCCGCTGATCCCGACCACGCGCTCCGGGCCAATCTCGGTCGAGGACAGGAACGCAGCGGCAAGGGCCGATTTTCCCATCCCCGGTTCGGCGCTGACCGCAATCCGCTCGCTGGCTCCCTGCTGAACACGACCCCAGACGTCACCGAGCCGCGCCAGCTCGTCCTCGCGCCCGACGAGCGGCGAGTTGCGCTCGGGGATGACAGGCGATGTCACCCGACGACGCAAGACGTGAAACGCCTCCACCGGCTCGGAAAATCCCTTGAGATTATGCTCGCCCAGACTTTCGATTTCGAACGCGCCCGATACCTGCGTCGCCGTCCGGGCGCTGATTGCGACGCCGTTCTTCGGGGCGATCTGTTCAAGGCGGGCGGCAAGATTCGGCACTGCCCCGGTCAGGGCATGGCGGTCGCGGGTCTGTCCCGCCCCCATATCGCCGATTAACACGCGACCCGTATGCAGAGCGATTCGCGTCACAATCTCGACGCCATACCGGCGCGTGAAGCTTCCCTTCTCCGCTGCTATGGCCTCAACTATATCGAGCGCCGCATCGGTCGCGTGCATCGCCGCGCTTTCGCTGGCCTTGGGATAGCCGAACTGCGCGAGTACGCCATCGCCCAGATATTGCCCGATACTGCCCTCGCGTGCTTCGATGGCCTCGGCGCAAATCTGCTGATACCGGCGCAGGACATCGCGCAAGTCTTCTGAATCAAGATGATTGGACAGCGCTGTCGATCCGACGAGATCGCAGAACATCACTGTGATCTGCCGGTGTTCTGCGCCGGGGTCGCGCGGCCCCGTGTCTCGGTTGGCAACCGGCGCACCGCAGAAGGGGCAGAATCGCCCCTGCGCCGGGATCGCTTCACCGCAGGAAGCACAGGGATTGATCTCAAGATTCATGGAAAACTGGATACTCGCAAGGAAGGTATAAGTGGCTCGAACAGTTCAATCGGTGCAAATTAAACCACTTTCTGCCGTATTGACAGTCAGCAGTCGCCCAAAACGTGCACGACTATGGATCGTCGTCAACGTCGTCCGTGTTCCGAGGCGTGAAAGCCTCAATCTGGATCGTCATATTATGCAACCGCCACGCGATAAGGCGGGTTATCTCAATGGCGACATCGGGGAAGTCCTGCATGACGCGGATCAGGACATCCTTCTTCAATTCCAACGCGACAACCTCGCCATCGGCCCGCACAGTCGCCGTGCGCGGCACATCGGCGAGAACGGCGACTTCGCCGACGATTTCGTGGGTTTGGACTGTAGAAATCTTCCGCGTCTCCTGCGCCGTTTCGACATACACATCTCCCGTTCCCGAGACGAGGATATACGCGCGATCCCCCGCCTCGCCCTGACGGCAAATATCCTCACCGTCCTGAAAGACGATGCGATGGCTCGCAAAGGCTATCAGCTTCAGTTGCGCGGTCCCGATCTTCGAGAACAGCGGAATCCGGGACAGGATCGCGACCTCTTCGTTCAGTCCCATGGCCACTCCTTCACGCCTGGCTGTCAGAGATCACGCGCATCCCATCGAATACGATGTGCCGATCAAACAGATCTGCACTGTGGTCGCTGCCGAGGGCCGCAAGCAACCGTTTTCCGTAGAGACGCTCCGTTATTCGGGTGACGATTCGCGCTTCGCTCCCTAGGTCCAGTGCCGCCAAAGCGCGGTTCAGCACCAGCGTATCAGGGTGTCGAAGTAAGGCCCGAGCGACCCCGAGCCGCTGTCGCTGCGACGTCGACAACCGCCGCCCCTTGCTTCCGACGGGATGGGCGAGTCCCGCTTCCATCACGATTGGGAGCAAATTCTCGCCACGGAGCACGTCATGCAGCAGAGCCTCCACCCGCTCGCGGGCATTGGCCACCGTCTCGGCAATCCTGCCGAACAGGATATCGTCGATCAGCAACGCGCCGAGAGTGGGTCGGTCCGCATCATAGGAAGCAAATCCGTCACGCAGCCGATCCGGCAGTGCCGACCTGAACCGCCCACGCGCCGCGAGGATGTTACGCTCCAGTCCGGGGGGCAGCAGATCGAGGCGATGCCGCACCTCACAATATCTCAGCGCCAGCGCGAGCAGACGGCTTCGATCCGCATCTCCCGGCACACGCCGTTTCAGGGCCTCTTCCAGCGCTGGCAATTCCTCGCCCGAGACGAAGCTGAATTGCTCGACGAGAGAGCTGTCCGGCGACAGGCCGGAGAAGATTTCCACCATCGTCTCTCCGATCTTGCGGCCCATAACCATCAGATCGTCATTCAGACCAGACCCCTCCAGAACCTCTCTGAAATAGCTATCGTCAGCGAGTTGCTCAGGCGTCAGCGCGGTACTGGACGATGCGCCAAATACGATATTCTCCGCGATGGTCAGGTTGCCATTATAGGCCGCTCCATCGAACCGCTCGACCAATCCCGCCGCGCCATCGCTCTCCAGCCGCATTGCCACAAGATGCCGCGCACGCATCAGGTCATCCCCGTCGATGTTCGCATCAACAGGACTTCGCAGCCCCCAGGAATAGAGATCGCTCTCCATCTCGACGACTTGCAGCACATCGATCATCGCGCCCTTCAGAGCCGCGCGGTCGCGCACCCCGGCACGCGCATAATCTATCCAGTCGCCCTCGATGCTATAGATTGGATTCCCCGTGCGGTGCGCTTCGGTTTCCTCGCTCGCTACCGGATCGGGAGGCGCATGGAGCAAGCCATAGGCGAGCGTATCGAACACCGTCCCCCCGCCCGTCTGCACCGCCTCCCCGACATAGCTGAGACACCGTTCCGCATGGGTGGACGGCATCTCCGCAAGGGATCGACCGGCAAAGTGGATCGCCCCGCTGGCAGGCGTCCGAAGCCGCGCGAGCGTTTCCAACACCGGCCCCGCCTCCGCGCCGCTCAGCAGGATTTTACCGGTGGGCGGCACGGAGAGGGAGAGGGGATCGCGCAGTGGCCCATCCTCTTCCCCGACGACCAGATCGACGATCTCGAGCATGGCCCCTGACCCATCGAAGGGGCCATCATCTGCTGTTGTCGCGGGCGGGCCCGGTGCAAACTGAGATACGACCTGATCGTACTTGATCCCGCCATCGAGGCGGCGCAGATCCCAGTCGATCAGCTCCTTCATCGGCCCCGGCAATTCCTTATAGGCCACGATCACCGCCACGAGTTGACCCACATCGAGCCGCCCTTGAATAGCGAAGTATCCGCCGACCAGAAAGAACAGGAATGGCGTGATCTGCGCGAGCAGGTTGTTGATGAACTTGACGAAGAACTTCTTCCGGTAGAGCAGGAACCGGATCGAGAAGATGTGCCCGAGCGACGCCCCGATTGCCGCGCGCTCGTAGTCTGCTGTTCCGTTGACGTGGATATCCTCGATCCCGTCGATGGAATCCCCGATCCGCCCCGCCAGCGCCCTTGCTGTCAATTGCCGCTCCCGCCCCAATGCCAGCAACGGCGTGCGCAGGCGCGGCACGAGCAACGCCTGTATCAGCGCGATCCCGCCCGCAACGGCCCCCAGCCAAAAATTCTGGAGAAAGATGAAGGCCAGCGCCGTCAGCACCTGCCCGCCCAGAAAGACCGGTTGCACATAGGCATCGCCGATGAAGCCGCCCAACGGCTCAACCTCGTCCTTGATCATCGTGACGAGTTCGGGAGCTTTCACCGTTTTGAGGTGTTCCGGCGGAAAGTTCAGGATACGCTCGAACAGCATGAAGCGAAGCCGCCGCAGCATCCGCTCGCCCATTCGTCCCTTGGCGGTGTTGATCTGGAGTTTGAACAAGCCGTTCACGATCACCAGCGCGAGGAACAGCAGGCTCATCGCCACGAGGAAGGGCAGGCGCTCCAACTCGATCCCGCCGAAGAGAACCACGCGCCCGCCCCAGACCGCTTCCCATGCCGGAAGCGCGATCTCGAAGGCGGTCTGGGGTTGCCCTTCCTCGAAACCCTCGCCCTGAATCGCCTTGTTGACGATGGTTTTCGGCAGGTCGAGCGCGAAGAAATAGAACGGCAGCGACAGGAGAACCGTGCCCAGCACGAGTACCTGATCGCGCCGACTGTACCGCCAGATGAAGCGGAACAGGGTTTGGTCGAGTGTCGCCATGCCCGCCCCCGACGCTTGGCCTCAACTGTGCGGATCGCACATCCCCGGCGAGCATAACGAAAGCATTTAACAAGCGACAGGCGTTTTCTGACAGAAGAATGAAGCGGTTCCCGGTTTGCGCCGGGAACCGGCAGGCGTCACGACAGCGATACGCCCACATAGAGGCTGCGCCCATCCCGCTCGATGCGCATCAGAACCGCATCGCCGGTATTCTCGACCAGGGCATTCTGCACCTCCTCCGGGGAGGTGACGATCCGGTCGGCGACCTGCGTGATGACATCACCGCGCTCGATGCCCGCAGAGCGTGCCGCACTCCCCGGCTCGACCGATATGACCTGCACGCCGCCCTGAGCCGGGGCAAGGGTAACGCCCAGATCCGGCGCAACAGAGGCCATCATCGGCGTGGAGGTGACGACGGCAGGAGTCAGCGCCGCTTCCCGCTCGCGGGTGCCGACGGTCAGGTAGATCGTCTGCCGCGCCCGGTCGCGCATGATTTCCACCGGCACGCTGGCACCCGGCTCCGTGCGCGCTACGAAGCGGGGCAGGTCGCGGCCTTTCTCCAGAGACTGGCCGTTGAACGACAGGATCACATCCCCCTCGCGCAGCACCCCGACGGAGGGTCCATCAGCGGAAACCGTCGAGACGATGGTGCCCTTCGCTTCGGGCAGGTCCAGCGCGCTCGCGATGGCGTCGGTCACGGGCTGGATGCCCACGCCGATCCAACCGCGCGAGACCGTGCCGTCATCGCGGAGGTCATCGATGATCCGTGAAACGATGGCGGAAGGCACCGCAAAGCCGATCCCCACCGAACCACCCGAGGGCGAGAAGATCGCGGTGTTCATCCCCACGACCTCGCCGCGCATATTGAACAGCGGCCCGCCCGAATTGCCCCGGTTGATGGAGGCATCGGTCTGGATGTAGTCCACATACGGACCCCCCACCCGGATATCGCGGCCCTTGGCCGAGACGATCCCGCGCGTGACCGTACCGCCCAACCCGAAGGCATTGCCGACCGCCACGACTTCCTCGCCCACGCGCAGGCCGGCAGAATCTCCGAACGTCACGAAGGGCAGGGCGAACCCCGATTCGATCTTGATGAGCGCCACATCGGTCGCCTTGTCCGAACCGATCACCCGCGCGTCGAACTCCCGCTCATCCGACAGCGCGACCTTGATCGTATCGGCATCTGCGATGACATGGTGATTGGTGATGACATAGCCTTCGGGGCTGAAGATGAACCCCGACCCCAGGGAGCGCGACGGCTCGGAATCGCGATAACCACGGCCACCGGGCATCCCGCCGAACCGCTTGAAGAACTCGTTGAGCGGATGCCCTTCCGGCAGATTGGGCATCCCTCCGGCGACGGATGCTTCGGGAGCCGCCTGCTCGGTGAAGATATTGACGACGGCGGGGCTGACCCGCTCGGCCAGATCGGCATAGACCATGCCATGCGCGTCGGCACGAGGGGTCAGGGACGGCGCGGCGACCAGCATCGCGGCGGCAACCACCGCAGAGACGAATTTCATGGGTAAGAACCTCCAGTTGTAAACCATGGGCTACCATGTGGGAATGGATCGGGGCGATTTCTGGACGGAGTTTTGGATAAATCATCTCTGTCCGTCACATTTCGGTGTGTCAGGACACGCGCTAAGCGGGGATCGAGCAGCATCCTGAAACTGCCATCGGTTGCCAAGCGTAGCAAAAGGAACAAGTCTTTATCGAAGCCCAACCGGAGGATGCCCCGTGAAGACCGTCCGTACCCTTGCCGCCGCCTGCCTGATCGCCGCCTCGCTCACCATGCCCGCCCATGCCGAGGGCTTGGAAGGGGCCGCAGATGCGCGGGCCGTGATCCAGTCGCAACTTGACGCTTTCAGCGCGAAATCCGCTGAGGATGCCTATGAATTCGCCGCCCCGAATATCCGAGGCATGTTCCCGTCGGCGAAGGTTTTCGGACAGATGGTCAAGCGCGGCTATCCGATGGTCTGGAGTCCGGCGGACACGGAGTTTCTCGATGCGAAGGCGCTGGGCAAGGGCATCGTCCAACGCCTGCGCGTCATCGACCAGAAGGGACGCGCCCACATCGCGGAATACATGATGATTCAGGTCGATGGAGAATGGCGCATCGCCGGGGTCAAGATCACCCGCGACAAGACATTCGGTGTGTAGAACTTAAAGCCGATTACCGCGCCAGCGACGCGACCACCGTGTCCGAATCCGGCGCGAAGCGGAAATGCCCCACAGGGGTCGACAGGGTGATCAGATCGTCCTTGCGAACCCCGGCCCCGAGGTTATGAACCACCAGCGGATAGCCTGAACGCGGGTCGCGGTCGGAAACCACGATGCCCACATGCGGCTCGTTTCCGCTCAAGCGCCAGGTCAGCACGTCACCGGGCTGGAAATCGTCGGGCGAGGTGCCGACGGTAATCGACGCGCCGGTGCGCTCGAAAAACGCTTCCATATTGACGACCCGGCGATGGTCGATGTTCGGATCGGCTTTCTTCAGGCCATAGATGCGCTGGCTCGGATAGGCCCGGAAGGCGCGCTTCATGTCTTCGTGGATCAGGCTTTGCAGATCGATGCCCAGCTTGCGATAGCTGCGGACGATGACATCGCTGCATACGCCAGTGGATTCGTCCACATCGCCCCAAGGATAGCCGATCTTCACGTACCGCGCGTCATAGCGGATGCTAGGGTTCAGGCGGCCAAGCGCCGCTTGCTCCAGCTTCATCCCGAAGGCGGGGGTGAAGTTCGAGCGAACTTTCGGCTTCAGTCCGCCCGCCCGAAGGGCTGCATTGCGGCGATATCCCTTGCGCGCGTGTTGGCGGGTTTCGGCATTTGAGGCGCGGCGTCCGTTGCGTCCGTCCTGCGGGTCGTCGCGGATCGGCGACATCGACCGCGAGAGTGGAGCGGAGCGGCTCGGCTCGGCCATGACATAGGCGGGTTTGGGCGCGGCGATCGGCGCAGGGGCTGGCGCACGGGCATCGAGATCGCCCTGCGACGTGTATTGCGACAGATCGGGCCGTGCGAATGCCATCGGCTTGGAAGCGGGCGGCAGGGCAACGGTCCGGACAGGTTCATAGACGGGTTCCGCGACGGTTTCCATCGGCTCATAAGACGGCGTCGCCACGGTCTCGACGGGTTCATAACGCGGTTCGGCCAGGATGGTCTGGACCGGCTCGTAGGCGGGCGCGGCCCGCACGGGCGCATATTGCGGCACGGCCACCGGCTGAGGTTCGTAACGCGGCATCGCTGGTGCCACCGGTGCAGGCGTATAACGAGGGAGAGCCGCAACCCGCTCGGGCAGGTCCAGCGTGGCTTGTGGAACTGCCTTTGGCGGCGTAGCCTTCTTCACGGTCTTGACCGGCGCAGGCGTCACCGACGCGGCCCCCGTCCCGATATCCTTCGTCCCGGCGCACCCGGCCAGCGTTCCCGCCAGCGCAACGGCTCCGATGATACGGATCGCGTTCATCGCATTGGTTCCCTGCTATCTGTCACCACCACGTCCCCTTTTTTATACAAGGGTTACGTTTCGCAAAAGTCAGTAAGGATGGTTAGCGCCAACCTTACGCGTTCACAATGACACAATATGCGGCGCATTTGAACGATTACGTGTTCAGGCTACTGAGAAATCTACCCTTTCCCGGAGAAGACGATCATCCGGCCTTCGGTTTCTTGCGGTAGGGAGGCTTCTTGCCGGGGGCGGCTGCGGGGGGTTTTTTCCCCTTCGAGGGGGGGCGCATGGGTGGTCCCTTGCCGTCCTTGGGCGGACGGGGACGGAACGGTTTTTTCGTCGTCGGAGGACGCGGGCCGGTGTTGGCGGGTGGTTCGCCTTTGGCCCGGCGCAGGGTTATGCCCTTCTCGACCTCGCCGCCGGGGCCGAGGCTGGCGACGAGCGCATCAACCTTGCCTGCTGAAATCTGCACCCAGCTTTCGGTATCGAGCACCCGGATCGCGCCGATATCGGCCCCCGTCACCGCCTCGCTTCGGCAGACGATGGGCAGGATGCGGCGCGGTTCGGCCCCGGTCGCGCGACCGATGGGGAGCGTAAACCAGACCGACGGCCCGAAATCTTCCTTCAGCCGTTTCGGCGGACGCTCGCGTAATTCCTGCGCCGCATCGAGCGGGATGACCGACAGGTCTTCCGGCGCAGATTGCCGCGCACGGGACAGACGCAGTACGGCGGCGGCGATCCGCTCCACATCGTATTTCGCGGTCAGGTTCTCGACGAAACCACGTTCCTCATCCGTCACCGCCTCGTCCCAGATTGGGTCCGACAGCAGCCGCTCCTCGTCGCGGGCCAGCACTTCTTCCACGCTTGGCGGATGCACCCATTCGGCTTCGACCTTCGCGGTCTGCAACAGCCGCTCGGCCTTGCGGCGGAAGTTGCCCGGCACGATCAGCGCGGAGACCCCCTTGCGCCCCGCGCGCCCCGTGCGCCCCGAGCGGTGCAGCATCGTCTCGCCATTGGTGGGCAGTTCGGCATGGACCACCAGATCGAGGCGCGGCAGGTCGATCCCCCGTGCCGCCACATCGGTCGCCACGCAGACCCGCGCCCGCCCGTCGCGCATGGCTTGCAGCGCATTGGTCCGCTCCGCCTGAGACAATTCCCCCGACAGCGCGACGACCGAGAATCCCCGGTTCGAGAACCGCGTCGTCAGCCGCGAAACCGCCGCCCGCGTGTTGCAGAACACCAGCGCGTTCTGCGCCTCGTAATACCGCAGCACGTTGATGACCGCGTTCTCCGCGTCCCGCTTGGTCACGACATAGGCGCGATAGGCGATATCCGTGTGCTGCTTGCGCTCGGCGGAGGTTGAGATGCGTTCCGCATCGCGCTGATACCGCTTGGCCAGCATCGCAATGCCGCGCGGCACGGTGGCCGAGAACATCAGCGTCCGGCGGTCTTCCGGGGCCGCGCCGAGAATACGCTCCAGATCGTCGCGGAAGCCCATATCGAGCATCTCGTCGGCCTCGTCCAGCACCACTGCGCGGATGGACTCCAAATCGATAGACCCCCGGTCGATATGATCGCAGAGCCGCCCAGGCGTGGCCACAACCACATGTGCGCCCCGTTCCAGCGCACGCCGTTCGGTGCGCATATCCATGCCGCCGACGCAGGAGGCGATGATCGCCCCGGCCTCGCCATAGAGCCATTCCAACTCGCGCCGCACCTGCAACGCCAACTCACGGGTTGGTGCGATCACGAGGGCCAGCGGGTCTTCGGCGGGGCCAAACTTGATGCGTTCTTCCAGCAGGGTCGGCGCGATGGCCAGCCCGAAGCCCACCGTCTTGCCCGAGCCGGTCTGGGCCGACACCAGCAGGTCGCGCCCCTCCAGTCCGGGGGCGGTCACGGCCTCCTGAACGGGCGTCAACGCATCATAACCGCGCTTTGCAAGCGCGTCGGCAAGGGTCTGGATCACGGGGGCTCACTCGTGCGGGGGCGGGAAAGCCCGTTCCCTAGGAGGTTAACGCGGGAAAGTACAGAGGAAGCGCCATGGTTTGCTCTGTATACGGATAAATAACGCGAGGATCAGCCCTTATCCGCCGCCACCCAGTCGGGCCGAGGCTCCGTCAGCACCCAGAGCGCCAGATCATTCAGGCCCGCAAGCATCGTATCGACCTCGCGCTTCCCGCGCTCCCGATGCCCCGGCGGACGACCGGGCCGCATCGGTTTGACCTTCCAGTTTCCGGCCTGCCTGCGCCGTGCGATGATCCGCATCAGCCGCCGCGCCTGCCCCGGCAAATCATCGAGCGCCCTTTGCATCGCCGCGATCCGGCGGCGCAAGCTGGCCGCATCCATCTCGTCTTCATCCGTCGGCAGAGCCGGTCGCGCGGGCGGCACCCATTCATCGAAGAATCCGATATTCGGTTCGCTGCCCCGGCGACGCTTGCGCCGGGGGCCGATCACCCGCCTCGGATCGAACAGCCCGAAGGCCGGAATACGGTCCCCACCGGACTTGCCGCGCGGAATCGACCCCGACGGCCCGGCCCGCTTGCTGACGACCGGCAGCTCCATCTTCCGCGTCAAAATCACGATCAACCGCCGCAGACACGCTTCCGACGGCAGCAACAACGCCAAAACCCGCCGCTTCGCTGCCCGCGCGATCACTCCACCCTCCGGCAACATCCCGAACATCACCGCCACCAGCTCCAATAGGGCCGTGCGGTTGATCTCCAAAACATGCTGCCAGTTCATTCGGTGTGGTTGCTCTCTTCTTCGTTGATGAATGGGAACAAATCACAAACAAAACCCATGTGCAACACCGTGCGCTTGATTGGCTTCTTCCCTCCCGACTTTTTGTCATTCCGGCGAAGGCCGGAATCCAGTCTCGCGAAGGTGTCGGCAGCGATGTGCAAAACGTTGTGCTGGATGCCAGCCTTCGCTGGCATGATAGCGGCGGGCATTGCGTTTGATGCCCTGTAGTGTCACCCCGCGATTTGATCGCGGGGTACATCGTTCAGCAAGTTCTGATAATGGATTCCGCGATCAAGTCGCGGAATGACAGTCGTCAGAGAGCGGTGCCCTCCCTCAGGGCCGCACGATCTTCACATTGCCGATATCGATTGCCGGAGCGTCGCCCACATCGCGGTTGGGTACGAAGTCCATGCCGATCTCCCCCCCGTCGAACAATCCCGCCTCGATCTGGCGGTTGAGCAGGCCCGTGATATCGAAATTCGTCGGCTCGTCGCTCGTATTCTGAGCGAAGGGCGCGAAGATACCGGCGAAATAGGGGCCGCGCGGATCGGGGGCCGTTCCTTCGGGCAGGTTCACATAGATCGCATACCAGATGCCAGGAGGCGCATCGAACTCGATATCCTGCAATTGCAGCAGCACCGGCTCGTCCGAGGCCATGTCGGTACGGAACGCCTCCATCGGGTCGGGCGCAGACATGGATGCCATAGGCTGGGTGCCCTCGGACCCGAAAGGAATGATGGACGGTGCAGCCATCGGGACGGGCGCAGGGCGCAGCTTCAGCCCCGCCTTGCCGCCGCCCAGACGCAAGCGCCCGCCTTCGGCAAGCGTGCTTTCGGCGACCTGAATTTCGGGCGCATCGCCCGCTTCTCCGGCGAGGGACATCATCGCCGATGGCGCACCGAGCGCGGAGGGAACCATCCGGCGCTCGCTGGTATCGGCGCTGGCCACCATGAAGGCGATGCCGGGGTCGATGCCCGGTGGGGTGGCTGGCTCGTCGTCATAGCGATAGCCAAGCTGGCTCGCGGAATCGAGCGTATCGGACCCCCGCGCGGTGACGAACTGCCCCCTCTCGTCCGCGAAGGAGAACGGCGTGTTCAGGAAGGCGTTCGTGTTCGGATTGCGCCTGCCACCGCCCTGCGCGAGCCAGCGGCTCCAGAGCCGGTCGATATTGGCATGGTGCAGCCAGAAGATCGGGTCTTCGCCCGCCGTTCCGGCATCGCCCATCGCGCCGCCGATCTCCACATGGATCACGTTATGCGGCTGGTTCTCCAGCGCCTCCGAGAACGCCGGGCGTGCGAACCGTAATTGCTGCATCGCCCCGGTGCTGCTGGCGACGAGGGAGTCGATCTGGCTGCCATTATTGATCCAGGGAAAGCGCCGCGACTCGTAGAGCGGATTGCCCCCGGTGTTGCGGAAGGCGGGGGGCAGGCTGTTCTGTCCCGGCACCGAGTAATCCCAATAGGGCAGCATGAAGGACGGATCGCCCGAAGCCTGCCGCAGGATACGCTCGAAGAAATGCAGGTAGAGCCGGTGCCAGCTCAGGAAATCGTCGCTGCTGTGGCGGCAAGTGCCCCATGGCGCACCGAAGGGGGGCTGCACGCCGCCGCGCGCCATGCCGTGAATGCGTGCCTGATAGTTCCAGCTCGTCGGGTCTTGCGGATTGCGGCTCTGCATAACCTGAACGCCTCGGCGCATAGCCGCCATTTCCGGCCCGTTCGGGGAGAGGGAATAGACATTGCGCCGCACGGGAACCGTGGAGGGCTGTCCGAAGGGATCGTCGCCGCCCCCCGGAATCGTCGGATCGACGGGATCGACCGGCGTGACCGGCGGGTCCACGGGAGTGACCGGGCCAGTGCCCACCTCCCACCAGTTAGGGGGCAGGTCGTCGATACTGCCGATGTCGATGAATTCCTGTCCGATTGCGGTGCCAGCGGCGACCCCTGCCGCTGCGCCGGTTGCGGTTCCTGCGAGAAAATTTCTGCGGGACAGGCTTTTCTGCGTTGGTTTGTCGGACATTGGAACACTCCTTTACTTTACATCGGGATGAAAAAACTCACTCGTCGTTACCGTGGACTTTGGACTCAAGCGACGCGACCTTCTTCGGGATCGGGTCGGGCTTGCGGGTGGGAACAGGCGGGGTCCAGCCCCGGACAGGATGAACACGGGGCAGGGGGCTGGCGCGCAGCGACCGCTCGGCGGCGTGCAGGCTGTCGCACTCGAACAGCTGCGTATCGTAAAGCCGCGCGCGCGCATCCACCGCTGCCGCTGCCTTTTTCAGCCAGCCGATCCGCCGCCATCGGCCGGCGCGATAGCCGCCATGCCCCTGGTGATAGGCGAGATAATGTTCGCGCGCATCGATCCCGGCAAAGCCCAGCTCGTCGCGCGATTTATCCATGTACCAGCCGACGAAATCGATGGCATCGGCATACTCGTCGCGCCGCGCGCCTCGGGCACCCGTGTCATCGAGATACCAGCCCCACGTCCCGTCGAGCGCCTGACTGAAGCCATAGGCCGTCGAGATCGGCTTGCCCTTGAAGATCCACCAGCCCTTCTTGCGGGGGGGCCGTGCCTGCGCCCGGAACGAACTCTCGCGCCAGACGATAGCCAGCATGGTGGTGGGCGGCACCTCCCATTTTCGGGCGGCGGCACGGGTGGCCCGATACCATTCGGGGCGTTCCTCACGGATCGTGCAGGCATCGGCCAGATCGGTGGGCGGCGGCAGAGCTTCCTCCGGCGACAGCGCGACGTAGAGAACCCCTCCGGAGAGGACACTCGCGAGCAGCAGCAGGAATGCAAAGCGCTTCATGCCCATTTTGATACGCCTTACGGAACCTTTCGTAAACTATAAGATGAGCCAGAGGATGCCCGGCAAGGCCACGGCAACCATCGCCGTCGAGACCATCACGAGCTGCGCGACCTCCGCCGGACTGCGTTTATACCGCTCGGCCAGCATGTAAGTCGTGACCGCAACCGGCGTGATTGCCTGAAGAATGAACACATCCGTCGCTATCTCTGACAGCCCCGCTGCCCGCGCAATCGCAAAGGCCAGCACCCCGCTCAGCACCAGCTTGAAGGCTGATAATGCGACGGCCCGCGTGGGGAAAGCCGCAGGCAGCGTCGCCATCGACGCGCCCAGCGCCATCAGCAGCAGCGGTATTCCCGGTTGCCCCGCCAGTGTCAGCGCATTGTCGATCCAGCTCGGCAGATTGATCTCCAGCCACGAGAACAGCGCCCCGAAGATCGCGGCGTGCAAAATGGGCTGGCGCAATGCCCGCATCGGCGATGCCTCCCCCGAGACGAGCCACAACCCGAAGGTGAACTGCAACACGATCATCGCCGCGAAGATCACGATGCCATAAGCCAGTCCCTGCTCCCCGAAAGCGAACAGGCACAGTGGCAGCCCCATATTCCCGGTATTGGCCGAAACCAGCGGCAACAGAAAATCCCGTTGCTTCATCTTCAACCGCCACACCGCCAGCGCGAACACCGCCACCAACACGGCATAGAGCGTCACGGTCGCCCCCGCGAGGGCGCGAAACACCTCCGGCTCGAACCGTGTGCGCGCCATCGTTCCGAACACGAGGCAAGGCATCGCGAAATCGAGGGCCAGCCGCGTCACGAACGCGATGTCGAATGCCCAGCCCTGTTTGATCCAGAAAAACCCGAACCCCGCGAGGATGAAGACCGGAAAAACCACTTCCAGTATCGCAATGCCGATCATGCTACTCGTCCCGTCCCAAAATCGTTCACCCTACGTCCCGATTCGACGCCTTGGGGCGCTGGACAGGTCTTGGGGATCGGTTTATGAATCATTCATGAGGGATGATCGAGAGACGATGACAATGGAACAATCCATAAGGCTTGCGCAGTACAAGCTCGGACAGGTGGTGCGCCATCGTCACTATGAATTTCGCGGCGTCGTCTTCGACGTCGATCCCGCCTTCCAGAACACCGAGGAATGGTGGCAATCCATCCCCGAAGAAGTGCGCCCGAGCAAGGACCAGCCCTTCTATCACCTGCTGGCCGAAAACGAGACGAGCTACTACGTCGCCTACGTCTCCGAACAGAACCTCATCCCCGACGATACGGGTGAGCCGGTCGAACACCCCGAAATCCACGAATTCTTCGGCGAGCTGTCCGGCAACCAATACGAATTCGA
>CALHLW010000056.1 GCA_938034615.1 uncultured Neomegalonema sp.
TTGGGAGGATATGTTCCGGGTGCGGCTCACTTTGAAAAGGCGGTACCTTTTGTGGTGCGCCTTTCCGCATTGTCATCATGGAAGTATAGGTGACTCCAACGTCCGTATGAATGTCGGAGCAGAACATGAAGGTCATCCATACCGAACGCCACCGCCTGCGCGCGTCGAAGACCGAGTTATACGGCGGGCAGTTCGTACCCCCCTTCGAGTGTCCCGAGCGCGTGGAGCATATCCTCGCTGAACTTGGGCGTCGGGGGCATGGCGACCTGATGGAGCCGGAAGATTTCGGGATCGACCCCATCCTTCGGGTCCATGATGCAAACTTTGTGGGGTTCCTGAAATCCTGCTGGACGGACTGGCAAGCAGAGGGCTTCGAGGGCGAAGCGGTGGCAACGAGCTGGCCCTCGCGGCGGATGACGCGGGATGTGCCGCCCCGGAATATCGACGGTAAGATTGGCTATTACTGCCTCGCATCGGAAACGTCGATCAGCGGCGGGACATGGGAAGCGGCGGAGGCTTCTGCGCAGGTCGCGCTGACGGGGGCCAAGCTGGTGCAGGACGGTGCGCGCTCTGCTTTTTCGCTATGCCGCCCACCGGGGCATCATGCAGCGCAGGATATGTTCGGCGGGTATTGCTTCCTGAACAACGCAGCGATTGCGGCCCAATCCATGCGTGATGCCGGGGCGAAGCGGGTTGCGATTCTCGATGTGGATTTTCACCATGGAAATGGAACGCAGGCGATCTTCTACGACCGCGACGATGTGATGTTCCTGTCCCTGCATGGCGATCCGATGGAGGCGTTTCCGTATTTCCTCGGCGGGGCGGACGAGACCGGGATGGGCAAGGGCGCGGGGTTCAATGTGAACTATGCGCTGCCGCCTGGATGCCCCTATTCGCAATGGTGCGAGGCATTGGACGATGCGTTGACCAAGGTAGCGGGTTATAAACCCGACGCGCTGGTCATCTCGCTGGGGGTCGATACCTTCGAGCGTGACCCGATCAGCTTCTTCAAGCTCACGAGTGCCGATTTCACGGATTACGGCGCACGGATCGCGCAGGCGGGCCTTCCGACGCTCTTCGTGATGGAAGGCGGCTATGCGGTGGCCGAGATCGGTGTGAATACGGTCAACGTGCTGGAAGGATTCGCCGATGGCTGAGGGCCTTACCGTCGCCATTACACAGATGGCGTGCGATTGGGATATAGCCGCGAATCTCGACCGCGCGGAGGGACTGGTGCGCGAGGCCGCGGGGCAGGGCGCGAAGTTGGTCCTGTTACAGGAGCTGTTCGAAACGCCGTATTTTTGTGCAGAGCAGGATTACAAGCATCTCGATCTGGCGCGACCCTTTACGGACAATCCGTTCATCGCACGGTTTGCCGCGCTGGCGGCGGAGTTGCACATCGTTCTTCCGATCAGCTTTTTTGAGCGCGACCAGAACACCTATTACAATTCGCTGACCGTCGCAGATGCGGATGGGCAATTGCTTGGCCTCTATCGAAAATCGCACATCCCGAACGGGCCGGGGTATCAGGAAAAGACCTATTTCGCGCCGGGGGATACGGGGTTCAAGGTCTTCGACACGGCAGTCGGGCGGCTCGGCGCGGCGATCTGCTGGGATCAATGGTTCTCCGAATGTGCGCGGGCGATGGCGTTGCAGGGGGCAGAAATCCTGCTCTACCCCACGGCGATCGGCAGCGAGCCGCATGATCCGACAATCCATTCCCTGCGCCACTGGCAACGGGCGATGCAGGGCCACGCCGCCGCAAATCTCATTCCGGTCATGGCAAGCAACCGCGTAGGTACGGAGCCATGGGACGGCGTCGAGATGGCGTTCTATGGCGGCTCGTTCATCGCTGGGAGCGAGGGTGAGATGCTGGTGGAGATGAGTGATGAAGGCGGTATCGCTCTGGCGAAGCTCGATCTCGATACGATCCGGCGGCAGCGCCATGCATGGGGTATCTTCCGGGACCGGCGACCTGATCTCTATAGAGGGCTGACATGATCGGCTCCTATCTGGAACAGGATGCCACGGGCCTCGCCGCGTTGGTTGCACAGGGCAAGGTTACCGCCAGTGAAGTGCTCGATTGCGCGCTGGAGCGTGTGGCAGCGCTGAACCCGCACCTGAACGCCGTGGTGCATCTGCGCGAAGACGTGGCGCGGGGGATGATCGCAGAGGGATTGCCGGAAGGGCCGTTTCGAGGCGTACCCTTCCTGCTGAAAGACCTTGGCGCGGAAGCGATGGATTTTCCAACTCATAACGGCTCGCGCCTGACGGCGGATACGACATGGCGCTATGATTCCGAACTCTATCTGCGCATGAAGCGGGCGGGCCTCGTACCCTTCGGGCGGACGGCGGCCCCGGAATTCGGCGTGGGGCCGGTCACGGAGGCGCAGGTCTATGGCGCACCAACGCGCAATCCATGGAATCTCGGGCATACGCCGGGGGGGTCATCCGGTGGAGCGGCGGCGGCGGTTGCGGCGGGAATTGTCCCGGCGGCGCATGGGTCTGACGGGGGTGGGTCGGTGCGGATACCGGCGGCGTCCTGCGGACTGGTGGGGTTCAAGCCAACGCGGGCGCGGTTGCCGGATGGGCCGATGGCGGGGGAAGGCTGGGCAGGCATGGCCGTCGACGGATTTCTCACGCGCTCCTTGCGCGACACCGCCGCCCTGCTGGATGCCAGTGCCGGGGCCGATCTCGGTGCGCCCTACCGCGCGCCGCCGATGCGGGGCAGCTATGTGGAGGCGATGGCGCGTAAACCAGAAGTCCTCCGTGTGCGGTTCTCGACGCATACGCTGACCGGTGAGCCGGTCCATTCCGATTGTGCGGATGCGGTTCGCAAGACGGCGATGCTCTGCGAAGGGCTGGGGCATGACGTCGAGGAGGTGAATTTCAGCAACGAGCTGGGCGTCGAGGCGATGATGATCGCATGGACGCGGATCGTGGCCTGCGGCAGCGCGTTGACGGTGCGGGGCGCGCTGAACGGAGCCGCGCTCGATCCATCGCTCGTGGAGGGCATCACGCGGGGGGCAATTACACTGGCGGAAACGGTGTCGGGAGCGGATTATCTGGCTGCAGTCAACGAGATCCATGCCTTTGGACGGCGGATGGAACGGGCTTTCCTCGATTTCGATGTGCTTGTTACGCCGACGCTGGCCGAGCCGCCCATCGAGATCGGACGGCTGAAGCCGGACAACGAGGATTTCCTCGATTACCGGACGGGGCCGGGAGGCGTGTTCGAATACTCGCCCTATACGGCGGCGTTCAATGCGAGCGGGCAACCTGCGGTATCCCTGCCGATGCATTGGAACACCGCAGACTTGCCGATTGGCGTGCATCTCGCGGCGTCGTTCGGGGAGGATGAGATGCTCATGGCGCTCAGCGCGCAATTGAATGATGCTGCACCGTGGCGCGACAAGCAACACGCCCTGATCGAACGTGGTGGAATATGGACCTGATTTCCCAGACCGCACGCGCATTGGTGAAGCGGCTTTGCACAGGCGAGGTGTCGAGCCTCGATTTGCTCGATGCGTTGGAAGGGCGGATCGCGGCGGTGGATGGCAGGGTCAATGCCCTGCCGACGCGGTGTTTCGAGCGGGCGATTGACCACGCACGAGCACTGGAGGCAAAACCTGTGGCGGAGCGGGGTGTACTGTGCGGGTTGCCCGTGGCGATCAAGGATCTGTCGGATGTGGCGGGGGTTCGTTCGACGCATGGGTCGCCGATCTTTGCCGAAGCCGTACCGGCTACATCGGCTCATGTGGTCGAGCGGGTCGAGGCGTCTGGCGGGATCGTCTATGCGAAATCCAATACGCCCGAATTCGGGGCCGGAGGGAATACGTTCAACGAGGTGTTCGGGGCGACCCTGAACCCGTGGGATACTCGGTTATCGGCGGCGGGGTCGTCGGGGGGCTCGGCTGTAGCGTTGGCTACCGGGATGGCATGGCTGGCGCAGGGGTCGGATATGGGCGGCAGCCTGCGAAATCCGGCCAGCTTCAACGGAATCGTGGGCCTGCGCCCCTCACCTGGTCGGGTGCCGGGGGGACCGTCGGCGAACCCTTATGCGACGCTCGGGGTCGAAGGGCCGATGGCGCGGGACGTGGACGATCTGGCCTTGTTCCTCGATGCCCTCAGCGGCTTCGATGGGCGCGAGCCGCTATCGCTGGAGGCTCCGCCGGTGTCGTTCGCAGAAGCAGCAGCACAGCGCGAAAAACCCCTGCGGGTCGCTTTCAGCGCCGATCTGGGTATCACGCCGATCGATCCGCAGGTTGCTGAGATTTGCCAGAGGGCGGCGGCGCAATTCGAACGGATAGGCGTGACCGTCGAAGCCACCCATCCTGACCTGATCGACGCCCATGACGTTTTCCAGACCCTCCGCGCCCATGATTTTGCGGTCGGCATGAGCGATCTGCTGCGCGATCATCGTGACTTGCTGAAGCCGGAGGTCGTGTGGAATATCGAGAAAGGCATGGCGCTGACCGCCGCCGATCTCGGGCGGGCCGAGAAAGCGCGTGGGGTCATGGTCAGGCGCGCGGTGGCGTTCTTCGATACCTATGATCTGCTCCTGACACCGGCGACGATCGTGCCGCCGTATCCAGTAGAGCAGCGATACGTCACGGAATGCGCGGGGCATGAATTCGAGACCTATATCGACTGGCTTGCCATCGCCTATGCCATCACGAATATCTCGCTGCCCGCGCTGTCATTACCGTGTGGGTTCACGGCGGGCGGATTGCCCGTCGGTTTGCAGATAGTCGGCAAACCGCGTGGAGAGTCGGCTTTGTTGTCTGCGGCGGGAGTGCTTGAGGATGCACTGGGATTGATGCATCTGCCAATCGACCCGCGAGAGAAAGCGCGACCCCGGATTTGACGCCGGGGCCGCAATCATCAACTTGCCAGCGTTACTCCCAGCCGCCAACCGCTTTCACTTCCATGAAGTCTTCCAGCCCCCAGCGACCACCTTCGCGGCCATTGCCGGACGCCTTCATCCCGCCGAAGGGTGAACCGGACGCGCGGGCCTTGCCGTTCATGTCGACCATCCCCGTCCGTAGTCGCCGCGCGACCCGGCGGGCCTTTTCCATGTCGGAGGTCTGGACATAGTTGGTCAGGCCATAGGCCGTATCATTGGCAATCGCGATGGCCTCTTCTTCGTCATCGAAAGGCATCATCGACAGTACCGGCCCGAAGATTTCCTCCTGCGCGATCCGCATGTCGTTCTTCACGTCTGCAAAGATCGTCGGGCGCACGAAATAACCCCGGTTCAGGCCATCCGGGCGACCCAGGCCCCCCGCGACCAGCTTCGCACCTTCGTCGATGCCGATCTGGATCAGGCCCTGAATCTTGTCGAACTGCGCTTCGGACACGACCGGCCCGATATGCTTGCCGCTCTCATGCGAGGAGTTGACACTCAGGCCATTGGCGAACTCGGTCGCCTCTTCCACCGCCCTGTCATAGCGCGAGCGCTCCACCAGCATCCGGGTCGGCGCATTGCACGATTGGCCGGTATTGTTCATGCAGCGCATGACGCCCTGCGCCACGGCCTTCTCATGGGCATCGGCGAAGACGATATTCGCGCCCTTGCCACCGAGTTCCAGCGAAACGCGCTTGAGGGTATCGGCGGCGTTTTTCGAGATGATGACGCCTGCACGGGCCGAGCCGGTGAAGGAAATCATGGCGACATCCGGGTGCGTGGAGAGCGTGGTGCCAACACCGGGGCCGTCGCCATTGACGAGATTGAACACGCCCTTCGGCGTTCCCGCCTCGTGCATGATCTCTGCAAACAGATGCGAAGAGAGTGGCGCGATCTCGGAGGGTTTCAGCACCATCGTACAGCCCGAAATGAGCGCCGGCAGCACCTTCAGCACCACTTGGTTCATCGGCCAGTTCCATGGGGTTATGAGGCCACAGACACCAATAGGCTCATAGAGAATGCGCGTATCGGGTGCGTCATCGCGCAGGGCATGGTCGAATTCGAATTCCCTGGCGGCACGGATGAACGCGGCGATATGGCCGGTGCCGGTGGGGGCCTGCTGCACATGCGCCATGTCGATGGGTGCGCCCATCTCCAGCGAGATGGCCTTGGCCATGTCCTCCTTGCGGTTTTCATAGGCGGTTTGAATTTTCTCCGCCAGCGCGATTCGCTCTGCTACGGGAGTTGCCGCCCAACCGGGAAACGCCGCCTTCGCAGCGGCCACGGCAGCATTCGTATCCGCCTCACCGCCCAGCGAAATCACGGCACAGGCTTCCTCGATCGACGGGTCGATCACGTCGAAATCGGTCCCCGCCCTCGGCGCGACCCACGCACCGTCGATATAGAAATCACGCTTGTCGAGCATAGCCGGTCTCCTGTCGTCTCAAGATCAATGTACCTGAGTTCTGCAATGGGGGCGCGGAGCCGCATTGTCCAGCCCCTATCGCCCCGTTTCAGCGGCATTGCGCTGCATCCTTCCTGCCCCTAGACACGCGCCATGACGAGCCTCCGCTTCCTTCATGCGAATCTGTCGTGGCTCGGTGCGGGGTTGCTCCTCACGCTTGCCTCCAGCTTCGGGCAGACTTTCTTCATCGCGTTGATGGGGGGCCATTATCGTGAGGAACTCGGCCTCAGTCACGGAGAGTTCGGCGGTCTCTACATGGCTGGAACGCTGTTGTCGGCCATTACGCTGATCTATGCGGGGGGCATCGCCGACACGATCAGCGCCCGCAAACTTGGGGCGCTCGTCATGGTCGGTTTGGCCGGAGCGTGCCTGTTCATGTCGCAGGTCTCCAGCGCCGCCATGCTGTTCGTTGCGATCTACCTGCTGCGGTTTCTGGGGCAGGGGATGCTGTCCCACCTCGAAGTCACGGCCAT
The DNA here is from genome assembly GCA_938034615.1 of uncultured Neomegalonema sp. Taxonomy (GTDB): domain Bacteria; phylum Pseudomonadota; class Alphaproteobacteria; order Rhodobacterales; family Rhodobacteraceae; genus JAHDDY01. Next base: position 6,845 of record CALHLW010000056.1, read on the forward strand.
TGCCCGCTGGTACTCGGCGACGCGGGGCAAGGCGCTGGCTATCGCCTCATGGGGGCATCCGCTGGGCGAGGGCATCCTGCCCGCCACTGTCGCCCTGATGCTGACGGTGATGCAATGGCGCAGTGTGTGGATGACGATGGCCGTCTTTCTGGTGGTAGTTCTGGTGCCGGTCTACCTGTTCACCCTGCGCGAGGAACGTCAACCGCAGGGGGCCGAGACTGCTCCCAATCTGCTGACCGGCCTACACGGCAAGCACTGGACACGCGCGGAAGTGTTGCGCCATCCGCTGTTCTGGTGGTTGGTTCCCGTCCTGATGGGCTCGCCCCTGATCGGAACCTCGGTGCTGTTCCACCAAGCCCATATCGCCGAAATCAAGGGCTGGACCCTGGCCGAGTTTACCGCCGGTTTTGCTGCTTATGCCATCCTCTCCATCGGAAATTCACTGGTTTTTGGGGTTCTGGTAGATCGCTTCACGGCCTGCCGCGTCTTGCCGTTGTACCTCGTGCCGATGGCCTTCGGGCTGATCGTCCTTGGCCTCTATGACGGCCCATGGGTCGCTTTCGTCATCCTTGGCTCCATCGGCATGACGGCAGGGGCGGGTATGGCGACGGTCGGGGCGATGTGGGCGGAGCTGTATGGGACCAAGCATCTCGGCTCGATCCGGGCGTTATCGGTCGCGGCCATGGTGTTTTCCAGCGCGCTCGGGCCGGGTTTGACCGGTATCCTGATCGATTTCGGGTATCCGTTCGATGTTCAGTGCATCTGGATGGGCTTCTACTGCCTCGCCATGTCGCCGGTGATCGTGTGGCTGATGCGGCGTGAGGATGCGGGGTTCGTCTCAGCCTAAGCCTCGGGCAAATCCAGCCCCATCTCCGCATATCGCTCGCCATCGTCAAGCCAGCGGGGATCGACCTTGACGTGCAGGAACAGATGCACGGGGTTACCCATCATCTCTGCCAGTTCTTTCCGCGAATCCTGACCCACGGATTTCAGCGTCTGCCCGCCTTTGCCCAACACAATAGGGCGATGGCCTTCCTTCGCGATATAGACCGTCTGCTCGATCTTTACCGACCCATCCTTACGTTCTTCCCACGTATCCGTGCCAACCGTGAGTTGATAGGGCAGCTCCTGATGCAGGCGCAGCATCAGCTTTTCGCGCGTCATTTCGGCGGCAATCGAGCGCATCGACGCATCGCCGAGTTGATCTTCCGGGTAGAGCCAATGCCCCTCTGGCATCAGATAACGCAGCCATTCCACCATGTCGGCCAAGCCATCGTTGCGCGTGGCGGAGACGTAGAAGATGCGGTCGAAATCATGCAGTTCCGTGATCTCGGTCGTTAAGGTCAGCAGGCTGTCATGGCGCACTTTGTCGATCTTGTTGACGGCGATGGCGATGGGTTTGTCGGGGGAGACCTGATGCTTGTACTGCTCGACGATCCGCTTGACGCCGCCGTTCAGTCCTTTCTGTGCGTCGATCAGCAGGACCACCGCATCTGCTTCGCCTGCCCCCGCCCATGCGGCGGAAACCATCGCCCGGTCCAACCGCCGTTTCGGCGCAAACAGACCGGGCGTATCGACGAAGATCACCTGATCTTGCTCGACATTCAGTACTCCCCGGATGCGCCCCCGCGTCGTCTGGACCTTATGCGTCACGATGGAGAGCTTCGC
>CALHLW010000057.1 GCA_938034615.1 uncultured Neomegalonema sp.
GATGGCGAAGGGTGCGGGCGCCAACGTGAAGGGGATCTTCGGGTCGACCAACTGGCACTGGTCGCTGACCGACGACGGCTCCAAGGCGTTCGTCCAGTCCTTCGGCACCAAGTACGGCTTCCCGCCGAGCCAGGCTGCTCACACCTGCTACGTGCAGACGCTGCTCTATGCGGACGCGGTCAACCGCGCCGGGTCGTTCAACCCCTGCGCCGTTGGCGAAGCGCTTGCTGGCTTCGAGTTCGATGGTCTTGGCAACGGCCCGACGCTGTACCGCGCCGACGACCATCAGTGCTTCAAGGACGTGCTGGTCGTGAAAGGGAAAGAGAACCCCGAATCCGAGTTCGACCTGCTCGAAGTCGTGGAAGTTACCCCGATGTCGAAAGTCTGGTACTCGCCCGACCACCCGCAGATGGGTGGCGCAGAGGCAACGCTCGGCACCTGCAATACCGGCGCATAAGATCCGGTGTCGCATCGCGGATGGCCCTCGGGCCATCCGCATTCTTTGACCCGGATTCCTGGGTCATTTTTTCGTTCATTCCGGCGGGGCGGTGACGATGGATGCCATACTTCTCCAGATTCTAAACGGCCTCGACAAGGGGTCGGCCTACGCGCTTATTGCCCTTGGCCTGACCTTGATTTTCGGGACGCTCGGGGTTGTGAACTTCGCCCATGGGGCGCTCTTCATGATCGGAGCTTTCTGCGCGGTCGTGCTGGCCCGTATCATGAACTATTCCCGTGTCGTTATCGATGAAACCCGCACAGACTTTCTGGGCAACCCGATGAAGATCGAGGTGCCCTATCTGCATGACTGGTTCGGTCCGGCGACCGGCCAGACCATGATCGAGTGGTCCGTGCCATTGGCAATTCTCTTCTCGATCCCGGTTATGTGGTTTGTGGGCTACGCTATGGAGCGCGGCCTTATCCGCCATTTCTATAAGCGCCCCCACGCCGATCAGATCCTCGTGACCTTCGGTCTCGCGATTGTATTGCAGGAGATCGTCAAGCACTTCTTCGGCGCGAACCCGATCCAGACGCCAGCACCCCCGGCCTTTTCAGGCTCGTTCGACGTCGGCGCAATGCTCGGCTTTGACCCGAACGTGATCATCTATCCCTATTGGCGGCTGATCTATTTTGCTTTTGCAGCCGTGATCATCGGTGCGGTTTTCGCCTTCCTGCAATTCACCACCTTCGGCATGGTTGTGCGTGCAGGGATGGCGGATCGTGAAACCGTCGGCCTGCTGGGAATAGACATCGACAAGCGGTTCACGACCATGTTCGCCATCGCCGCCTGCGTCGCGGGACTGGCGGGCGTGATGTATGCGCCGATAAACGCGCCCAATTACCACATGGGTATGGATTTCCTGGTGCTGTCCTTCGTTGTCGTCGTCGTCGGCGGCATGGGCAGCCTCGCGGGGGCTGTCCTTGCGGGCTTCATGCTCGGTATCCTGGAGAGCATTGCATCAATGGCGCAAGTGATCGAATACCTGCCCGGTATCAACCAGATCGTCATCTACCTCGTTGCGATCATTATCCTGCTCACCCGTCCTCGTGGCCTTTTGGGTCGCAAGGGCGTGATGGAGGAATGAACCCATGTTCGGTCTGAATCGCAGCGACACGCTGCTCCTGATCTTCGTCGCTCTGCTGACGATGCTCGCCCCGTTCTTTCTCAATCCTTTCCCGGAGGGGTCGTCACTGGCGCAGTTCAACGGCGGGTATCCCGACCTGATGCAGCGTTTCGTGATCTTTGGCATCTTTGCCATCGGTTTCAATATCCTGTTCGGGCTGACCGGGTATCTTTCTTTCGGTCACGCGGCCTTCCTCGGGATCGGCTCCTATGCGGCCATCTGGATGATGAAGCTGCTGACGATGAACGTCATTCCGGCAATCATTCTGTCGGTCATCGTTGCCGGGGTCTTCAGCCTGTTTGTGGGATACATCTCCCTGCGCCGCTCGGGCATCTACTTTTCGATCCTGACGCTGGCCTTTGCGCAGATGTCCTATGCGCTCGCCTACTCGGTCCTGACGCCGATTACGGGTGGCGAAACCGGTTTGCAGCCGAAGCTGAGCGACCCGCGCATTCTCGATACGATGCTGGGCGGCGGAGGTGATGCGACCCGCGCCAATCTGTTCGGCCTCGAAATGGGTAAGTCTTGGCAGATGGACTGGAACGGCTGGGTCTTTACCTTCAATACCGGTTATTATGTCGCTGCAGTCGTGATGCTGATCGCGTTCTACCTGTCGATCCGCATTTTCCGCTCGCCTTTCGGCCTGATGCTGCGCGCGATCAAGACAAACCAGAACCGGCTGAACTACACTGGTGTAAATACGAAGCCCTACACGCTCGCCGCATTCGTGATTTCAGGCATGTATGCTGGTCTTGCCGGCGGTCTGCTGGTTGCGATGGATACGCAGGTGGGACCGGAGCGCATGTTCTGGACCGCCTCGGGAGAGGTGGTGCTGATGACCATTCTCGGCGGTGTCGGTACGCTGATCGGTCCGGTGCTGGGTGCAGGTCTGATCAAATATATGGAAAACATCCTTTCCAAGATCAACGAAGGCCTGCTGGAGACATGGTTCGCTTTCATGCCCGATACCGCAGGCGATGTGGTTGTGACGGTGCTGGCGCTCTTCACGGGCAAGGGGTGGCACCTGACCCTCGGGCTGATCTTCATGTTGGTCGTTGTCTTCCTGCCCGGCGGTCTGGTCGGCGGGTTGGTACAGGGTGGACGCCGGATGTTCAGGTCGCGTGATGGCAAGGCGACCCGAGAAACCAAAAGCAACCAGACCCCCCCAACATCCACGCCCGCGGAATAGGAAAGGCAACGATATGGCAATCCTTCAGGTCCGCAACGTGTCCAAGCGTTTCGGAGGGCTGCAAGCCCTCAATGACGTAAATCTCTCGGTCGAGGAAGGCACGGTCCACGCGATCATCGGGCCGAACGGAGCCGGGAAATCAACTCTGCTCAACTGCTTCGTCGGGCGTCTGATCCCCGACACCGGCACGGTGATGTTCGACGGTAAATCGCTGCTCGGCATCAAACCGCACGAGATCAACCAGATCGGTGTCAGTCGCGTGTTCCAGACGCCAGAGATCTTCGGCGACCTGTCTCTGCTGGAAAACGTGATGATCCCGACTTTTGCGCATCGCGACGGGGCCTTCAAGGTGAACTGGTGGAACCGGGCCGACCGGGAAAGCGACATTCAGGATCACGCCGAGGAAATCCTTCAGGAGATCGGTCTCTACGAGAAGCGCCACGAGATCGCCGATGCCATGTCGCGCGGCGACAAGCGGCGGCTCGAGATGGCGATGTGCCTGTCACAAGACCCGAAGCTGCTGTTGCTTGATGAGCCGACAGCGGGCATGTCCCGCGCCGATACCAACGCGACAATCGACCTGCTCAAGCGCCTTGGTGAGACACGCGGTCTGACAAAGGTGATCATCGAGCATGACATGCATGTGGTCTTCTCACTGGCCAGTTACATCTCGGTTCTGGCGCAAGGGACGGTGATCGCAGGGAACACGCCCGAACTCATCAAGGGCGATCCCAAGGTGAAAGAAGCCTATCTCGGAACGGAAGCGGAATGACCGATACATCCATCGAAAACCGCCCGGCCAGCGCGACCGACTCTGCGCAACTCGCCGGGACCAACCGTTTCTTCGCAGCCACGAATCTCCACGCCTATTATGGCGAAAGCTATATCGTGCAGGGCGTCAGCCTCGAAGTGGACCGGGGCGAAGTTCTGGCCCTGCTGGGCCGCAACGGGGCGGGCAAGACCTCCACCCTGCGTGCCATCGCGCGGCTCGACTCGCCGGAACTGCGCCAAGGCGAAGTCTGGCTCGACGGTCAGGCTCTCCACACTATGAAAGCTTACGAAGCCTCCATTGCAGGCATCGGGCTGGTGCCGGAAGACCGTCGGATCATTCAGGGTCTGACGGTTCAGGAAAACCTTGAACTCGCCCAGATCGCCGAACCCGTCGGCTGGCCTATCGAGCTGCTCTATGAGCGTTTTCCGCGACTGGCCGAGCGCCGTAAGCAGGAAGCGACCACCATGTCCGGGGGCGAGCAGCAGATGCTTGCCGTGGCCCGTGCGCTGGCCCGGAACGTGAAGCTGCTACTGCTGGATGAGCCGTATGAGGGCCTTGCCCCCGTCATCGTGCAGGAGATCGAGCGGATCGTGCGCGAGATCAAGGAAGCGGGTATCACGACGATCATTGTCGAGCAGAACGCCGTCGCGGCCCTGAAATTGGCCGACCGCGCGGTGATCCTCGACAGCGGTGAGGTCGTCTTTGACGGTACTGCCGAGACCGTGCTGAACGATACGGCCCTGCGCGAACAATACCTCGCGATCTGATGAAGTCGGTCTCCCTCGCGGAGAAACTCGCGAAGATCACGACCCATTGGGATCCGCATGTGGTGGCGGATTACAATGACAACGACGTGATGGTGGTCAAGTTCGCGGGGGAGTTTCCGTTTCATGACCATTCCGATACCGACGACTTCTTCCTCGTGATCGAGGGGGAGATCATCATCGATGTCGAGACGGCGAGCGGCATCGAAAGCCATACCCTGCGCGCGGGCGAGTTGTTCGTCGTCCCGAAGGGCATCCGCCATCGCCCCCGCGCCGAACACGAGGCGAAAGTCCTGCTGATCGAGCCGAAGGGCACCCCGAACACCGGCGATGCCGTCACGGCATCGAAGAAGCCTCGCCTCTGACGCGAAGTAGGTCAGTTTGAGGCCCTGCGGGCGCGCGAAGCGCGCTTGCGATGGTCGTCACCAACGACATTTACGGCAACAATGCGCTCAATGCTGACACATGCAGCGCAAAAGGACACCGCTTATCGAATTGATCCACTACCCTCGGACGCCGCCTATCGCCATCGCTCCGCAAATCCCGTAAGGTTCCGGCGCGGGAGGATTGCATGGCGAAAGACGATTATCATTTCCCCGATGAAACGGCCTTCCGTGCGTGGGTACAGACCCGTCCGGTCAGCGAGCGATGGCAGTATGTCGGTGGCTATGCCGTCCTGACCGATGGCTTGTGGGACGGCGAGCACTGGCACGCGCCCAAGCCGCCCCGCGCTGGAATGCGCGAACGCATCGCCCGCGCCATCACGAAGCGCCGTCGCCCGGATTTCAGCACGCCGGAGAAATTCCTCGACTGGTCGAGCCGCCGGAAGGACGATTCATGAGCGCCCCGGTCGTCAATGCCATGGTCCCGATTCTTCGCAGTTTTGACGAGGCCGCAACCCGCGATTTCTATCTGCGTTTCCTTGGTTTCGAGGTCACCTTCGAACATCGTTTCGGGCCAGAAGCACCGCTCTATCTGGGTGTGCGCCTCGGAGGGTGCGAATTGCATCTCTCCGAACATTATGGCGATGCGACCCCCGGCTCCGGCCTGCGGATCGAGATGGAGGATGTCGACGCTTATCACGCCGCGATCACCGCGCGCGGGCATCCGAATGCCGGTCCCGGTATTCAGGATCAGGAATGGGGCTGGCGCGAGGTATCCGTCAAGGATCCCAGCAGCAATCGTCTCGTTTTCTGCTCCCGTATCGAAAGCGCCTGAGCCACCATGTTCGACCTGCGCGATATGCAGCTTCTCGTCGCCCTGGCACAGCAGGAGCATTTCGCCCGTGCTGCCTCGGAATGCGGCATCTCGCAACCTGCTTTCTCGGGCCGTATCCGCAACATGGAGAAGGATTTCGGCGTTCCGTTGGTGAAGCGCGGCAATCGCTTCCTCGGGCTGACCCGTGAAGGGGAGGTGGTGCTGCAATGGTCGCGCAAGATGCTCGCCGATGCCGAAGGGCTGCGGCAGGAAGTGGCGGCCCTGAAGGGCAATCTGACCGGCAGGCTGGCCATCGGAGCCGTGCCGACCGCGCTGTCGTTCATTGCACAGGTGCCAGCCACCCTGCGCGCGGGTCATCCCGATCTGACGCTGGAGATCATGTCGGCATCTTCCACCGCGATTCGGCGGGGATTGGAGGATTTCAGCCTCGATGCGGGCGTTACCTATATCGATGAAGACGCTATGCCCGGCTTTCGCGTTCAGGCGCTCTACGACGAAACCTACGTTCTATTGGCCCCTCCGGCTCTCACTCCTCATCGCACGGGCAACGTCACATGGGCGGAGGCTGCCGCGCTGCCGCTCTGTCTGCTGACCCGCGACATGAACAATCGCCGGATCATCGACGCGGTCTTCGCGGATGTGGGGGCGGTGCCGAAGCCGGTCATGGAGACCAATTCCTTCACCGCCGCCTTTTCGCAGGTGGCGAGCGGGGCGGCGGCGACCATCGCCCCGGTTAAGCTGGCCGACAGCCTGCCGCTGGCACCGGGAACCGTCCGGCTCGATCTGGTCGAGCCGCAGGCGCGCCACCGGATCGGGCTGATCACAGCAGAGCGCGATCCGGTGCCGCCCTCGCTCACCGCATTGGCCGATGTGCTGGAGGGGTTGATAAAGACGTGATGGATGCTTGCATCTGCGAGCATCGACGTGCCGTGCGGGCCACGCTGGAGCTTTCCCGCTTCCTTCGCAGGGACGAATGTCTGTTCAAACCGAGGCACTGCAAAGCTGTGGTGTCACTAGGAGAGTCCACCATAAGGTGATACGCTCAACGGATTGTAAGTGCGTTCAGGTGCAGCATGACCGACGATGCAGACCACCCCGCTCCGGCGGTTCGGGACGGGCAGACCGGCCCCTACGGTCTCCGCAGTGCAGAGTCTCCCTCGGACTGGAAACCCATCGTTCAACCCGGTCGCACCCCGACCTCATCCGAGGTCGCCTTCGCCCATCGCTGTACCCGCCTGCGCGATCGTCTGGAGCGTTTCGAGCGCACGCTCAGAAAGCGGACCACCGGCCCCGGCACTGAGGGCGGGCGCTTCGCCGAGACGCATATCGGCATCCGCGATTCCTTCCATGACGGGCTGGTCAGGCCGGGTGGTTCGGCCTCCCTTGACGCCCTCACCCGGCAGGTCGAGGATATTGAACGCGATTTCGTCATCGAGCATGGCATAGGCCGCTATCGTCAGCGTGTGCAAACGACGCTGATCCTCGGTGTCGGCATCACCATCCTGATGCTCATTCTCGTCTTCGCGGCGATGCTCTACTGGAACTCGTTGATGGAATGGCTCGTCGTGGATGAGGAACTGCTCAACAGGATCACGACCGACGACACCCAAACGAATTTCGCCGCCTATGCCTTCGTCATCCTCGGCGTTCTTCTGGGCCGGATCATCTCGTTGTTTATGGATTACGGCAAGCACATCGAGTCCTTCGATGCCTATGACAGTGCCTATCGTGTCATCGCCAGTCCGTTCCTCGACGCCTCCATCGACGTGCTGATCGGCTTCGTCGCCTGCCTGTGTTTTGTGACAGGGGCTATCGTCATCTCCATAGGTTCTTCGGCGGATGGCGCAGCCTCCGAGCTTTCGACCCTGAAGATACGGGAACGGTGGGAGATCGCGATGGTCTTCGGCCTGTTGATCGGATTGGTCCGCGCCCGCTTCCTCAGCAAGCTGACGAGCGCCGCCGAGACGGGGATGGGGTAGGGCGCGCATCCGCAGTTTTTACTTTGAACACACGCCCGGATGTGATTCGATTCAAGGGATCGAACAGTAACGAGGAGTACCCACGATGACGTCCCTTACCCCATGGCTGCGCCGGGCAGCCCTTGCGCTTCCCCTGATCGCCGCCGCCGGAACGGCCAGCGCCCTCAGTTGCGCCCCGCCATCCCTCGAAGGGGCCTATAGCGGTTGGGACAAGGCCAAGGAGCGGTACTACGTCGTCTCCGGCACCCTCACCCCCGCCCAGCCCTTGCCTGCCATCAACGGGCCGAACCCGTCCACGGGACGCATCGATTCCGCCAATCTGCGCGCCGTCTACCGCATTCAGGGCGAGGATATCCGGGGCCTCTCCAGCGTGCCCGTCGACCATTACATCTGGGTTCGTGTTGGCTGTCTGGCGTCATGGTGCGGTCAGTTCCCTCGCGCCGGAACCTCCGGCGTCATGGGCCTTAAACAACTGCCCGACGGTACACTCGAACTTGGGATCGGCGCCTGCCCCGGCGCGATCTTCAACAACGATGGCGGCGCGGCAAAGGCCCGCGTCCAACAGTGCATGACTACCGGCTGCGCGCCTCCGGACCGGACGCGGTAAGCCTGGCTCGTCAAGAACGCTGTCATACCCCGCGCAGGCGGGGTATCCATTCTTAAGCGTCCGCCATTTAATCGTCCCATCAAGGCTCGTGGAAGCATGGATTCCCTGCCTTCGCAGGGAATGACGACCTTCCAGAAGGGGCATCACCAACAGCATGATGGGCCTGATAATGAGCGCATGGCCGTGGCCTATGCTTTCACAGTCCTGACTGGCAGTTTGGCGATGATCGCGGCGGCGGCGGTATTCAATCGGTCTTCATAAAACTCGTCACACTCCCAACCGGCAGTGTGATAATCCACGACAATAGATCGAAACAGAAGCGATTTGCTGAAATCGCCATAATGAGCGTCCAGTTCGGGCAGGAACTTCGCCAGAACTTCGCTCCCCCATTGGCCGATATTCTCCACCACACGGCAGTACAGAAGCCGTTCAGTCTCCTCACAGATGCCGTGTGCACCAATGATTGCTTCGGTCTCGGCGAATTGGGTAGTCTCGTGATCAAGATCCCACAATGCAGTGAACCGGGTATAGTATGGCACGTTACTCACATCCGACACTGCAAGCATCGCGAGAATAGTCTGGCCGAGTTGTACTTCGTCCGATTCCCATATCGTATCCCCTCCGTCGGCATGGGCGGCTGAAAGCGCGGTTTCCATACGCTCGAACCATTTTCTGAGGCGAGGGCGCAGGGCGTCCGAAGCAATCCATGAAGCATGGAAAGCGATCACGGTCCCGTAGCAGATGTCCAGCTCGTCTTTCTGCGGCTCCAGAACACCGTAGAAGGGTTCTTCACCCTCGTAGAACTCGTATTTGAAATAATGGGCCTGACCGTCTGCCTGATCTTCGAGAAATTTCTCGAATGCTGCGTGCAGGTCATCTATCGCACCGGACAGTCCGGCATCGGAAGTCATGTCGTTCCGCTGGATACGGTACATCGTGGAGTATATCGACTCCCCCTCGCGCAGCACTTCGACGGCCATTTCCTATCTCCCTAGGTCACGCACTCATAAAATTGTAGCGGATTGATCGCAGTGGTGATTCAAGCTCCTTGAAGGAGTTTGCCATGTCCCAGCGTCGTAACGAGATCACGGATTTCGAGTGGTCGATTATCAAGCCCTTGCTGCCGAACAA
>CALHLW010000058.1 GCA_938034615.1 uncultured Neomegalonema sp.
GCGATGTTCAGGCCCGGCGTCGATGGATCGGCGGAGGGCAGGAAGAGGGCCAGACCGGCAACCAGCGTCGTCGCCGCGCATCCCGACGCGCTGGAGAGGGTCGGGGACAGTCCGAGGCTGCCCCGAAACAGGTGATCCGTCAGGGGTTCGCTGAACCAGAATACCAGCGCGAAGCTGAATCCGCCGAGGGCCAGACAGCTTGTCAGTGCCCCGGTATCGAGATTGGGGATATCCCGGAAGGTCAGAACGAAGCAGAATAGCGCGCCGATGAGGGCAACGAACACGTAGCCGCAGACGAGGTTCGAGACGATACGGCGCATGGGGATGATCCTTTTCCGGTTGATCGGAGGATACCGGCATGGCGTTAAAATCTGCCTGAGTGCCGCGTTGGAGCGGAGTGACCGGCTTTCACCGCGCTGATCGCGTCCTTGACAATCTCGATTTTATTCGCATAGATGTTCTTGTTTTGTTTTTTACAGGAATTCCGCTACCCGCATGAACTGGTCCCTTGCCATCGACATCAACCGGAAGTCCCTGCTGCGGATCGTGACGGGGTTGTTCGTGCAGTTGGGATTGGTGCCGGGGGGTGCGTTGGTCGGGACGGTGATGCGGCAAACGCATGTCACCATCTTTGCGGTGCTGCGTCCGCTGGAGGCCGCCGTGCGGCGGTTGATCGTGGTGCAGGCGCGGGGGATGACGGCCCCGGAAACCGGAGCGCGCAAACCCTCGGCGAAGCGGAAATCTGGCAAGAAAGGCACGGGAATACCTGCCTTTCCGCTGTTCGACCCGCGTATGAACGTGGATCCCAAACGCAAGACCGTGCCGGGGCGGGGGCCTGATATCCGTTTTCTCGATGAGCCGCCCCCGGCGGCGCGGCCTTTGCCGATGCCGGACGATCCGGTGAGCGCCATCCGGTTGAGCCAGCGGTTGCTGGCGGTGCTGGCGGCGCTGGAGGATCTGCCGAAACAGGCGGAGCGGTTGATGCGGGCGCTGGGGCGACCCTCCTGCAAATGGAAGCGGGTCATGCGCTATGCCCGACCGCCGGGACACCGGGCGCGGGGGAAGCGCGAGATCGACCTGTTGCTCGCCAATCTCCAGATTCTCGCGCTCTGGGTGACGGAAGCGCCCGACACCGGGTAGACTTTTTCGGTTTCACGATCATTTCACTCCCCATCCAAACCGGGCGGGGGGACATTTGTCCTGCGTGACCGGAACATCCTCCATTCGATATCGCTCAAAATTTATTTTGTTCAATCTTGACTGAACGAACTGGGCAGCTATGTCATCCGACATGACACAGGACGCCGAAACCGATTTCATCGAAGGGATGGGCCTCATCCTCCAGAGCGACGGGATGCCCCGCATCGCCGGTCGCCTGATGGGCCTGTTCGTGCTGCACGGGGGACCGTTCAGCTTTACCGATCTGGCCGACAGGCTGGCCATCAGCCGGGGGAGCGTGAGTACGAATACCCGGTTGCTGGAAGATTTGGGCGTGATCGAACGGGTCGCGATGAAAGGTGAGCGGCAGGATTTCTTTCGCCTCGCCGCCGACCCCTATGCCGAAATCGTGGAGCGCAAGCGGGTCCGCTCGATCCGGGCGCAGGAATCGATCCGGCGCAATGCCGAGACGCTGGACAATATCGGGCCGAACGGTCTGAAGCGCGTGGACGAGCTGGCGAATTTCTTCGGTGTGCTGGCCACGGCGACCGAACGGGCGCTTGACGATCTGCGCGACGGAGACGGGGCGTTGCCGCGTACCAACAGGGCCGATACTTCCATGGCGGCGGAGTAGACCTATGCTGAATGGAGTGTTCAAACTGCTGGTCGCAGCAGCCATCGCCTTCGGGATCGTCACCTATGTGACGGGGGGCGATTACGGGCAGGTGAAGGTGGCCGCCGAAGAAGCGATGGATCAGGCGATGGCGCGCAAGCGCGACCGTCAGGCCATGGCCGAGGGCGAACCGGCCACTGAGACCCCGGAAAATCCCGGCATCGAGGTGGTGACGAAGCGAAGCCGCTCGAAACCATTGGCCTCCAGCCTGAAGATGACCGGCGCGACCGAGGCGAGCCGCCGCGTTGAGGTGCGGGCGGAAACCTCCGGCGTGGTGGCGCTTGCCCCGCGCAAGGGCACGCGGGTCCGGCAGGGCGACCTGCTCTGTCGTCAGCAGATCGGGGCACGCAAGGCCCGGCGCGAGGCGTCGGTCGCGCGGCTGCAACAGGCGCTGGTCGAGGCGCGGGCGCAGCAGACGCTGGCCAACAAGGGGTTGGCCTCCGCGAATAATACGAGCGCGAAGAAGGCCGATGCCGAAGTGCTGCGCTCGGAAATCATGCAGATCGATGTGGAAATCGGTCAGCTCGAAATCCGAGCGCCTTTCGATGGAGTGATCGAGGGCGAGAGTGCGGAAATCGGCTCGCTGCTGCAACCGGGCGGCGTCTGCGCGACGGTCGTGGACCCCAATCCGCTGAAGATCGCGGGGTACGTGCCGGAATTCGAGATCGGCAAACTGCGACTCGGGGACCGGGCCACGGCGAGCCTCGTGACCGGCGAGCGGGTTGGCGGCATCATCACCTATATCGCCCAGACCGCCGATGCGGCCACGCGGACCTTCGAGGTCGAGATCGACGTGCCGAACCCCGATTATCGCCTGCGCGATGCGGTGACGGCGCGGATCGAGATTCCGCTGGACTCGAAACCCGCCCATCGCCTGCCGCAATCGGCGCTCACCCTGAACGGGGACGGCACGATCGGCGTGATGATTTCGGACCGGGGGCAGGCAGCCTTCCGAGCCGTGGATATCCTGCGCGACGACGATGATGGGGTCTGGGTGACGGGCCTCGGGAACGACGTGGAGGTGATCGTTGTCGGGCAGGAATATGTCAGCGAGGGCAGCCTGCTCAAAGCGACGCCGCAGAGCGGCAATATTCTCGGGACACCGTCATGAACCGCCTCGTCGATGTCGCGATCAATCGCGCGCGGATGATCGTCGCGTTCATCATCCTCAGCCTCGTGGCGGGGTGGATGTCCTATACGGGCCTGCCGAAAGAGGGCAGCCCGAACATCGATATCCCGACGATCTACGTGTCGGTCAGCTATCCGGGCGTCTCGGCGCTCGATGCCGAGCGGTTGCTAGTCAAGCCGCTGGAAAAGCAATTGAAGACCCTCGAAGGTCTGAAGGAAATGACCGGCGTGGCGACGGAAGGCCATGCCTCGGTCGCACTGGAATTCGATTTCGGCTTCGACAAGGACGCGATCATCGCGGAAGTCCGCGCGGAGGTAGACAAGGCGCAGGCCGAATTTCCGGCGGACGCGAACGAGCCGCGCATCATCGAGATCAATACGTCCGAATTTCCGATCCTCAACGTCACCCTGTCGGGCGATGCGCCGGAGCGAACGCTGGTGCGGGTCGCGAATGATTTGCAGGATGCCATCGAGGGGATTTCCTCGGTTCTGGAAGCCGAAATCAACGGCAAGCGCGAGGAACTGGTCGAGATCGTGATCGATCCCTCGCGTCTCGAAAGCTACGCCATCACGGCGGAGGAATTGCTGCGTGTCGTCAGCAACAACAACCAGGTGATCGCCGCCGGAGCGGTGGAAAACGAGCAAGGCGCGTTTTCGATCAAGCTGCCCGGTGCCATCGAGACGCTTGAGGACATCTACGAACTGCCGATCAAGGTGCAGGGCCAGCGGGTCGTGACGATGCGCGATATCGCGGAGGTTCGCCGGACCTTCGAGGACCGGACCTCCATTGCGCGGTTCAACGGTGAGCCGACGATCTCGCTGTCGGTCAAGCAACGCACAGGCGAGAATATCATCCGCACGGTCGAACAGGTGCGCGCGGTGGTCGCGGCGGCGATGGAG
>CALHLW010000059.1 GCA_938034615.1 uncultured Neomegalonema sp.
GGCAGGCCCGCGCGGCGGTGGATCGCGGCCATCAACCGGGCTTCGAGTGCTTTGTAATCGCCCCCGACCACCGCCTTGAACGGGCTGATGAGGTCGCCGATCACGTATTCGGGTCCATCATGCAGCAGCGCGGCCAGCCGCCATTTCGGCGCTAGGTCGGCCACCGTCAGCCCCGCGATCCGTTCGACCAACACTGAGTGCTGCGCCACGCTAAAGGCCCAATCGCCTTTTGTCTGGCCGTTCCATCGCGGCACACGCGAGAGGCCATGGGCCACATCCTCGATTTCTACATCCAGCGGCGAGGGGTCGAGCAGGTCGAGCCGTCGCCCGCTTAGCATCCGCTGCCATGCCCGCCGGGGCGGCGGACTTGCGGAATCATCGGCCATTCTTGTCCTCCGAAAGTTTTTCGTTCACTGTGACGACGGATACGCGCTGCGCCCCAATTTCGCCGTGCAGGTATGACACAACCTGCACTTTCCGGGCAGGGGGGTCGGTGACAATTGCGCTTGCCCATAAAAAAGGGGTCTCAGACATGCTGCCATCCGGTTCGTCCCTCGCAGTTGCCCTCTGCGTGGCTCTCATTCCGTTCGCGGCACAAGCACAGGAATGCCCCCCCGTGGTCTGGATGGATAGTTTCGTCACATCGACCGGGAAAACTCTGAAACTGCCCGACATCGGCACCCTGAACTGTGACGAGATCGTCGTGATGATCTCGACGATCGATTCGACCCGATACCGTGAGAATGCGCCTCGCCCGACCAATCCCGCCGATACGCCGCTCTATTGCTATGAGAGGAAACTCTCGAAGGTGCATTACGAAGTGTGCATCATAGAGCGGCAGTCCGACGCGGAGCCCGTCGAACCGTTGCGTCAGCAGGCCGAAAAGAAATAGGGTCTGCCGAACGCATCATCACCGGCACGGGACATCCATGGGCATTTCAGCCTTCAATATCGTGACGGTCCTGATCGTCGCCGCCGTTTCATGGGGGTTGGACAGGTTTTCCAAGCTCTACGCCCTCGAAACGCTCGCCCTGCGTCCCGGTGATGCCATCGAGATGATCCCCGGTATCCTGACCTTCGTGATGACGTGGAACTACGGCATCAATTTCGGTATTCTCGCCTCCGATGGCGATTTATCCAAGATGGTCCTGAGTCTTCTGGCTCTCGTGGTCAGTATCGTTCTGTTCGTTTGGGCAGCGCGGCACCCGAGGGACGGAATTTTCGCGTTTGCCATCGGTCTCGTCATTGGCGGCGCGCTTGGAAACGGATATGATAGGCAAGTATACGGAGCTGTAGCGGATTTTCTCAACGTGACCTGCTGCGGCATCCATAACCCGTTCGCGTTCAATATCGCGGATGTGACGATATTCCTCGGCGTGGCGATCCTGCTGCTGCGCCCGTCTGGCGAAGGGGCGACTTGATGCGCGAAGAAACGGGGAGACCGGCGATGACGACTTCTATCCTGCGGCTGACGGCGGTGGCGACGCTTGCCTTGCTCTGCGCGTGCCAGTCGGATCGGGTGGATATCGGCGACGAGAACGATGTCTATGATGACGCGTTACAGATTTCGAACCTCGCGGGCCTCTTGCAGACTGTGCCCGACGAGTTTAGCGTCATCACGAAACGGCCGCTCGAAATGCCGAACAGCTTTGCAGCGCTCCCCACTCCCGAACCCGGCAAGGTGAGCACGCGCGATCCCAACCCGCAGGCCGATGCCCGCGCGGCGCTGGACTTCGAGCCGATCCCTGCGACCGCCGTGGCGAACACGCCCTCGGCGTCGGAAGTGGCCATCCTGTCCTCGGCAGGGGCCGTCGATCCCTCGATCCGCGCGACTCTGGCTGCCGAACAGACCGATGGGACGGAGAATGAATATCTTCTCGACCGGATATTCCCGCGCCTGCGTGAAGCGCGCGGCGACGCAACTGCCGATGCCATCAATGCCGAGGCCGAACGCTTGCGCCTGCTGGAGGCGGGCGTCATTCCGCGCCCCACGGGCAGCGTCACGCCGATCCCAACCGCTGCAGCGCTTCAACCGACGCAGGCACCCGTCACGGCGGTGGCTCCGGCAGTGCCAGCGACGACGATCAACCCCGGCACCGGTCCGGCTCTCGTTGTGGCCCCCGCGCCGCAAGCCGTGCCAACCTTGGGCGTCCTCGCGCCAGAGCCGGTGAGCACGACGCCCTCGCTGATCTACCTGCCAGAATAAGCGGGTAGAACGCGCCTCCATTCCTCGCGGACAGTCGCGTCCTCGTCCTCGCGGGCCAGCGGCGCGATATCGCTGGCTGGCAGAAGGCGGGAGAGCGCCCAGATGGCGGCCCCCCGGACCGATGGTTCCGTATCATCCAGCAGGGCGCGCACGGGCTGGGCCAGCGCCTTATCGCCAGAATTTCCTACCGCGATCAGCACGTTTCGCAGGAACCGCGTGCGCCCGATGCGCTTGATCGGGGAGGCTGTGAAGAGGGCGCGGAATGCGGCGTCGTCCAAAATGAGCAGGTCGGCGAGGCTGGGCGCGCGTAGGGCTTCGCGAGCGTGATAGGCGCTGTCCTGCGCCTCTTGCGCGAACTTGTTCCAAGGGCAGACGGCAAGGCAATCATCGCAGCCATAGATGCGGTTGCCCATCGCCGCGCGAAACTCATGGGGGATCGGCCCCTTATGCTCGATGGTCAGGTACGAGATGCACCGCCGCGCATCCAGCCGGTAGGGTGCGGGAAACGCCGCCGTCGGACAGATATCGAGGCAGGCCCGGCAGGAACCACAGCGATCCACTCCGGCCACATCCTTGGGCAAATCCAGCGTCGTGAAGATCGCCCCCAGAAACGCCCATGACCCCACATCCCGGCTGACCAGATTAGTGTGCTTGCCCTGCCAGCCCAGCCCCGCCAACGCGGCCAGTGGCTTTTCCATGACGGGAGCCGTATCGACGAAGAC
>CALHLW010000060.1 GCA_938034615.1 uncultured Neomegalonema sp.
GGCGGCGCTGGAGAGACTTTCACGCGGATTCAGGAGGGGCTGCGCAAAGGCGAGGATGGCGAGTGCGGCGATCAGTAGGCGCAGAAGCAACAGCCACCACGGTGTATGCTGGGGCGTCTTTTCGGGCGGTTCCAGCCCGAGAAGCACGACGACACCGGGGAAGCGCTCGCGGATCGGCGCGGGGGGAGTCGCGCGCAGGAGCCACCAGAGGAGGGGCAGGGCGACGAGTGCCAGCAGCAGCAGGGGTGAGGCGAAGCCGAGGGGGCCGAGTTGGATCATGGGGTGGCTCCGACTCGGAATATTACTGGCTTCACGCGCCTTTGGCGCGCCCCACCCTCGGTCCCTCCCCGTTACACGTGGAGGGATGCGATATTGGTGAGGCCAGCACGATATGACTCCCTCCCCGCTTGCGGGGAGGGCTGGGGTGGGGCGCGCCAAAGGCGCGTTATAGTGCTCACACCCCTCATCCGCTGACCCGCTTGGCTTGCAGCGTCTGGTGAATCATCATCAGCGCAGGGGTCGGGGGCGTGTCGGTGCGGTGAATGGCGAAGGTCCATCCGGCCTGACGGACCATGTCCTTCAGGGCCGCACGGCGCTCGGCGAGCTTATCGCGATAGGCGTCGCGCAGGGATTCGGCGCGGTCGGCATCGTAGCGCAACCCGCCACCGATGCTCTCGAACAGCACGCGGCCCGAATAGGGAAAGGCTTCCTCAACCGGATCGACGACCTGCAACAGGATGCCGCGCACCCGGCGCGCGACCGCCGCCGACAGGGCTTTCGACAGGGCGTCGAGATCGCCGAAGTAATCCGACAGAAACAGCGCGCGTGAACCCATCGTGAAAGAAACCTCGGGAGGGGTGCCGGTCTCTGCGCGGGTATCGACCGGGAGCGAGAGGTAATTCGACAATCGGTTGACGCCCGTGCGTCCCTGCATGATCCGTCCGGCATCGGCGCGCATGAGGGCAAAGCGTTCATCGCCCCGCTCTAGCAGGATGGCGGTGGCGAGGGCGATAACGGCGGCGCGGCGGCCTTTGGTGGTCTGGACGCCTTTCGAGGAGAATTGCATCGATGCGGATTCGTCGGGCCACAGAAAGACGCTCTGGGCAGTCTCCCATTCAGTTTCGCGCACGAAGAGATCGTCGGAGCGACCCGAGCGCCGCCAATCGATGCTGCCGAGCGAGTCGCCCGGCTGGGCGTGGCGATATTGCCAGAACGTCTCGCCCGACCCTGCCGACCGCCGACCATGCACACCCCAGATGGATGCTGCAGCCCGTTCGGCCTCGGCCAGTAAGGGCGGGAGCGCCGCGGTGGCCGCGCTCGATTCGGCGGAAAGCTGGGTGGAAGGGTTCACCCGCAGGCCCTCGTGACGGCTTCGTCGATCACGCTTTCGAGAGTCACGCCCTCAGCCTTTGCCGCGAAGCCCAGCGCCATTCGGTGCCGGAGGGCCGGCTTGGCGAGGGCAACCACGTCATCAAGCGATGGGGCGAGGCGACCCGAAAGCAGCGAGCGGGCGCGGCTGGCGAGCATGAGTGCCTGTGCGGCGCGCGGTCCCGGCCCCCATGCGACCGACTCGGCCACACGTTTGGGGGCGCTGGGGTCTTCGGGGCGACAGGAGCGCACCAGCGACAGGATCGCTTCCGTCACCTTATCGCCTACAGGCGCGCGGCGGATAAGTGTCTGCAATTTCATCAAGCTGGCCGGATCGAGCACCGCCTGTGCTTCGGCCTGTTCGACGCCTGTGGTCGCGACGAGAATCTGGCGCTCTTCCTCAAGCGTCGGGTAGTCGACGACGATCTCCAGCAGGAAACGGTCAAGCTGTGCTTCGGGGAGCGGATAGGCCCCCTCCTGCTCGATCGGGTTCTGGGTGGCGAGAACGTGGAAGGGGGCGGGCAGGTCGCGCATCTGACCCGCAATCGTCACCTGCTTTTCCTGCATGGCTTGTAGCAGGGCAGACTGGGTGCGCGGGCTGGCGCGGTTGATTTCGTCGGCCATCAGAAGCTGACAGAACACCGGCCCCTGAATGAACTTGAACATGCGCGAGCCGTCGGTGCCGGTTTCCAGCACTTCGGAGCCGAGGATATCGGCGGGCATCAGATCGGGGGTGAACTGCACGCGCTTGCTGTCGAGGCCGAGCACCGTGCCGAGCGTATCGACCAGCAGCGTCTTGGCCAGACCCGGTACGCCGACTAGGAGGCCATGGCCCCCGGAGAGAATCGCGGCGAGGGTCAGTTCAACCACCTCGTCCTGCCCGATGATGCGTTTTGCGACCTCTCGACGGACAGCGGCGAGAGTTTCGGCGGCGTTTTCGGCTTCGGCCACGGGGTCGGTGCCCGATGTGGCGGGCGCGTCGACAGTCATGCTTTCCAAGGATTCGCTCCGTTCTCGTTCACGCCCTTGCGGGTCGGCCTATCGCTTGCTGTGCCGCGTCTTCGCGCCATCTCGTTCTACAGATGGGAACTCTGGACAGTCGCATCCAGAGGATGGTCCAGTATTGCCGCCTGTCCAGCCCGCCCGTTCTATCGCGCGTGATACAACGTATGCAACGCATGGTGTCCAAGGCGCCGCAAAATTGAGGCTACAGAATGTCGAAAGAAGATCAACGGGAAGCGCCGAGTGGCACAGTCTCCATCGTCGAGGCGGCACGGCGGGCCTCTAAGAAGGGGGCACCGCCCGTGCATCTCTGGAACCCACCCTTCAGCGGCGACCTCGATATGCGGATCGCGCGGGACGGAACGTGGTTCTATGAAGGAACGCCGATCAATCGCCCCCCACTGGTGCGCCTTTTTGCCTCGATTCTGAAGCGGGAGGGCGATGATTACTTTCTCGTTACCCCGGTGGAAAAGTGGGCCATCGACGTCGAGGACGCTCCTTTCATAGCATTGGATTTCGAGATCGAGGAGGCAGAGGCCGGTCCAATTCTAGTATTCGAAACGAATGTGGGCGATCTCGTGCGGGCAGGGGCGGATAACGGGATTCTCGTCAAGGCGGACCCTTCAACCGACGAGCCGTCCCCCTATATTCACGTCAGGCGCAATCTTCATGCGCTGATCGACCGCAAATCTTTCTATCGTCTGGCTGACCTCGCCGAACCCGGCGAGACCGAAGGCGAGCCGCGCATGGTGGTGCGCTCTGGTGGCGAGACTTTCGCGATAGGCCCGATGTCCTGACAGACGAGGGCAATTCGTGGTATACTCGAGGGTGTATGATAACGGAGACCGATATCTTCAGGGCGTTGCAGCCCGTGAATCGCGACCGGGATGATGCCGCGCCAATCGGGGGCGGCAAGCCGAGGCGGCGAGCCGCGGTGCTGTGCCCTTTGGTTCCGCGCGATACCGGGTTGCATGTCATGCTGACGGTACGCTCGGCTCAACTCAAGGTCCATGCGGGGCAGATCGCTTTTCCGGGGGGCAAGATCGACCCGTCTGATGCGTCGCCCCTAGCCGCCGCACTGCGCGAAGCGGATGAGGAGATTGGCCTTCCGGCAGAGGATGTCGATATCCTCGGGATGCTTGATCCCTACGATACCAGCACGGGTTTCGTCGTCAGACCCTTCATCGGGATGGTGAACCCGCGTTTCGTTCCGATACCCCATGAGGGCGAAGTGGCGGAAGTGTTCGAGGTGCCGTTCGACTTCCTGATGGATTTCGACAACCACGAGCGGATCGAGCGGGTGCATGAGGGTCGCACGCGGCGATTCTATCAAATGATCCATGGGAAATACCGCATCTGGGGTGCGACGGCGGGGATGCTTCGCAATCTTGCCCATCGCGTCAATCATGCGTGCGGAGACAGGGTCATGCGTGAGGCGGGGTGACCGGCCTTACCTGGCAGAACTCGGTGGGTGGCTGTCTGCTGGATTGCCTGAAGATGATCTGGTAGGTCTTCACGTCTGGGCAAGGTCGTGCCGACCGAGACGATAGAGCAGGATCAGTGGGCCGAGGATGTTCAAGCGTTTGCTTTCCAAGGCATTGGCACGAGAGGATGCGCGCGCGGCAGGATCTGCCCGTGCGCCGCGCCCCCTCTTTGCCGTCGGCGATGTGCATGGCATGGCGGAAATGCTAGACGCCATGATCGAGAAGATCCATGACCGCATCGTGCAAGATGACCTTCACGATGCGGCGGTCATCTTCCTTGGCGACTATGTCGATCGGGGGCCACACTCTCGGGAAACCATCGATTTGTTGCTCGAAAGCCCAGCACGGCTTGGCGTCGATACGGTGTTTCTTCGGGGCAATCACGAGGCGTTCGCCCAGCGATTCCTCGACAAACCGCATGAGGAGTCGCGTTGGCTCGACTGGGGTGGGGACGCGACGGTCGAATCCTACGGCATCGACCCGCAGGACTTCGAAGCGGGCATCCAAGGGCAGATTGCCTTATCCGATGCGCTGGAAGAGGCGATGGGCGACGCTCATACGCGCTTTCTGCGCGAAGGGCTGGTCACGCACCACGACGAATGGCCGTTTTTCTTCAGTCACGCCGGAATCGACCGCAAGCGTCCCCCGCAGGACCAACCTGAACGCGCGTTGGTCCATGGGGTTCGTGGGTTTCGAGAAACGGGGGGATGGCCGGACAGTATCGTCGTGCATGGACATTACATCACGGACATGCCCGATCAGGGGCCGCGTCGGATCGGCTTGGATACCGGAGCGTATCGCAGTGGCGTTCTGACCGCCGCGTTCTGTATCGACGAAGCGATCGACTTTATCGAGGTCGAAGAAGACTACTGAACTTGTAGCGCGAGCCAGTAAACGATGACTCGCCTCGCGTACCCTATACGTTGTACTGTCGCGGCGCAGTCGAAGTGGGGTTCGAACATGCTCATTCTTTACGACGTGCCATCGAGTATCCATGGCGCGAAGACCCGTATCATTCTTCGCCGTAAACGGCTGGATTGGTCAGAGGGCGATTCAGCTGACATTCAGGGGGAAGCGGCTGGGGTGCCTTCCTCGTTCATGCCGGTTCTGGTCGATGATGCGCTGGAGGTCAGACAGTCGAGGGCAATCGCGGAATATCTGGAAGAAACATATCGCTCGCCCTCCATGTTGCCAGACGACCGGAGGGCACGGGCGAAAGCGCGTGAACTGTCGGATTTCCTCGATACGCGGCTGGTTCCGGCGGTTTCCGCCCTTGCGGCCGGTCACGCAGGTGCGCAACTTGGTGACGCCGTTACGGCAGAGCTTGGAACGCTGGCCGCGCTCGTGGATCGTCGGGGATACAAGCGGCGGGGTGGGGATAGATCACTGTCCTTGCGCAGTACGTCGATCCCGCTACTGCTAGGCGATTGCGGGTATCCGGCAGCGTGTGCGTGGATCGAAGCCTTGAGTGAAGCGCGCGGTCTCGCAATCGTCGTGCCGGGGGCTGTGCGCGCCTATCTCGATATGCTGGAGGAGATCGACGCCGTGGCACAGACCATGGCGTCTTGTCGCGTCGCATTGCGAGACTGGATCACGGAGCAATATGTGTCGTGAAGCCATTCGCGATCAGGCTAACCGTGGTCAGGCCGCGTTCGGGGCGGCATCGCGGACATCGGCATCGACGTCGGTTTCGTACTGGGCGAAATTGCCGATGAACATATGGACCAGCTTCCGGGCCTGAGCGTCGTAGGCGTCGCGATCGTCCCAGGTCTTGCGGGGATTGAGGATGGTGTCGTTGATATCCGGCAATGACACTGGCACCTCGAAGCCGAAATTTTCGTCGATACGGAATTCCGCATCGTTCAACGATCCGTTGAGTGCCGCTGTCAGAAGGCGCCGTGTCACGTTGATCGGCATCCGGTTGCCCTCGCCGTAGGCACCGCCCGTCCAGCCGGTATTCACCAGCCAGCAGGTCGAGCCATGCTCGGCGATCTTGGCGCGCAGCAGGTTGCCGTACTCCGTGGGCTTGCGCGGCATGAAAGGCGCGCCGAAGCATGTGGAGAAGGTCGGCTCCGGCTCGGTGACACCCTTTTCGGTGCCCGCCACCTTGGCGGTGAAACCGCTGAGGAAGTGATACATTGCCTGCGCGGGGGTCAGCCGCGCGATGGGCGGCAGGACGCCGAAGCTGTCGCAGGTGAGCATGACGATATTCTTGGGGATGCCCGCCAGTCCGGTATCGGAGGCGTTGGGAATCATATCGAGCGGATAGCAGACGCGGGTGTTCTGGGTCAGGCTTGCATCGTCGAAATCGAGGGCGCGGGTGTCCGGGTCCATCACCACGTTTTCCAGCACGGCTCCGAAGCGGGAGGTCGTGTCGTAAATTTCAGGTTCCGCATCGCGCGAGAGATTGATGGTCTTGGCGTAGCAACCCCCCTCGAAATTGAAGATGCCCTTGTCCGACCAGCCGTGTTCGTCATCCCCGATCAGGGTGCGGTTCGGATCGGCAGAGAGGGTTGTTTTTCCGGTACCGGAGAGGCCGAAGAAAACGGCGGAATCGTCCGGATTACCGTTCGCATGGTTGGCCGAGCAATGCATGGGCATGATGCCCTTTTCGGGCAGGACGTAGTTCATCACACCGAAGATCGATTTCTTGTTCTCGCCCGCATAGGACGTGCAGCCGATCAGGACGATCTTCTTCTCGAAGGATACCGCGATCACGGTTTCGGAGCGACAGCCGTGCTTTTCGGGGTCGGCCTTGAAGCTGGGGCAGTTGATGACGGTCCAGTCATTTACGAAACTCGCCAATTCGCTGCGTTCGGGGCGGCGCATCATGTTGCGGATGAACAGCATGTGCCACGCCAGCTCGTTCACGAAGCGTACGGGGATGCGGTGGGCCGGGTCAGCCCCGCAGGCAAGATCCTGCACGAAGACGGTCTTCGATTTCAGGTGGTCCAGCATGTCGGTATGGAGCGTGTCGAAATGGGCCGGGTCCATCGCGGCGTTGTTCTTCCAGTCGACGGTGTCTTCGGTGGTTGCATCGCGGACGGTGAACTTATCTTTGGGTGACCGCCCCGTGTGCTGGCCGGTCAGGGCAAGCAATGCACCGCCGGGAGCGAGCTTTGCCTCGTCGCGTTGCAGGGCATGTTCCACGAGAGCGGCTTCGAGGTCATTATAATAGACAGCACCCGCCTCGATCCCATTTTGCTCCAGACCATGGTCTGGATTTCTCGTACCGCTCTCATTCACGACGCTGTCCTCCGGGTCACATACTTGTTGGTAAAGGGCGATACATCGAACGCCTTACCGGGGCGTTTCCTAACCGCAAGCTACGGTCCAGGGCAACGCAATAATGTTGCGTTACCCTGTTCGATAACCACCATGAAAGAACTGTCAGCCAGTTGTTTCCGGGCGCTTTCATTCATTTCGCCCCGGCTTTCGCTGCTTCTCATTTCGGTCGTGATCGCCCGCTTCGCCCCCTTTCCGTCATGCAAGCGCCGGAATCGGGCATCACCAACCGTATCAGGAACGATTGTACCGCCGTTCCAACCTGCGTAAGGTCCGGCACGCGCTACCGACCGACCGGAGATACCCATGCCGACGATTGCCCTCGTGGACGACGACCGCAACATCCTGACCTCTGTTTCCATTGCCTTGGAGTCGGACGGGTTCGAGGTGCGGACCTATTCGGATGGTGCTGCGGCCCTCGCCGCGCTGAGCCAGAATCCGCCCGACGTGGCCGTGCTCGACATCAAGATGCCGCGCATGGACGGTATGGAATTGCTGCGCCGCCTGCGCCAGAAGTCGGACATGCCGGTCCTGTTCCTCACCTCGAAGGACGAGGAAATCGATGAGGTTCTGGGCCTGCGGATGGGGGCGGATGACTATATTCGCAAGCCGTTCTCCCAGCGCCTTCTGATCGAACGCATCCGCGCCGTCCTGCGCCGCCGCGATGCCCAGATCGAGGGTGGCGAGCGGCAGGAAAAGGACAAGGTGATGACGCGGGGCAGCCTGACGCTCGACCCGCTGCGCCATTCCTGTATCTGGAAGAACGAGGCGGTCACGCTGACGGTTACGGAATTCCTGATCCTTCAGGCGCTGGCCACGCGGCCCGGTTTCGTTAAGAGCCGGGATGCCCTGATGGACGCCGCCTATGACGATCAGGTCTATGTCGATGATCGCACCATCGACAGCCACATAAAGCGCATTCGCAAGAAATTCCGGGTCGTGGACGACGACTTTGCAGCAATCGAGACCCTTTATGGCGTCGGATACCGGTACCGCGAAACCTGAGGCTTCACCGCCCGAAGCCCCGCCGCTCTCCGCTTGGGAGGGCGAGGGGCCGGGATTCGTCGCTATGGATGCGGCGGGGAACGGCGAAACTGTGCGTGCTCCGTCGCGGTCGCGCGCATCCGGTCGCGCGGGCCGACCCAACCTTGCCGGGGAAATGCGGACGCTCCTGACCAGCCCGATGCGCTCGCTGACTCGGCGGATCGTGGCGACCAATCTTGTCGGCCTCGCGATTCTTGTGGCGACCGTCCTTTATCTCAACCAGATGCGCGACGAGCTGATCCAGGTGCGCGTGGAATCGCTGGCGACGGAGGCGAACATCCTCGCCACCGCCATTGCCGAGATCGCATCGACGGGGCCGGAGAAGGACAGCATCGACAACAAGGCCGCGATCAAGGTGCTGAAACAGCTTACGTTGCGGACCGATCAACGGGTGCAACTCTATCGCAACGGTCGCCTCGTTGCGGATACGCGCGATTTTCAGCCTGCCCGTGCGCGGGTCGAGACCCGTTACCTGCCGCCCCTCGACGGGGCCAGCGGGTTGCTGGGCTGGATCGAGGAACTCTACAGCCGTGCGGTGCGGTTGGTGCAGCGACGGAACCTGCCCCTCTATATCGAAAGCTCCGAGCCGGGGATTGAGGATGATCCGACGATCTATGACGCACAACGGGGCAAAATAGCTACGTCCCAGCGCGCCAACAGCGAGGGTGAACTGATCGTCTCGGTTGCCGTGCCGGTGCGGCGGTTGAAGGTGATCATGGGTGTGATGATGCTCTCGACCGAAGGGGGCGATATCGACCGGGTGATCCGGGCGGGGCGTATCGAGATCCTTCGCATCTTCGTCGTGGCAGGGCTGGTGTCGATCCTGCTTGCAATCCTGCTGGCCAATGGCATTGCGCGGCCCCTGCGCCGTCTCGCCCGTGCCGCCGATGCCGCGCGGGGGGCGGGGGACGGGGAACTGGTGGCCTCGGAGCGGGTGGAAATCCCCGACCTGACGGCGCGTGCCGATGAGATCGGCAATCTCTCTGGCTCGATGCGGCGGATGACGGACGCGCTCTACGGACGGATCGATGCCATCGAAAGCTTTGCTGCCGATGTGGCCCATGAGATCAAGAATCCGCTGTCGTCGCTGCGCTCGGCGACCGAAACGCTGGACTACGCGAAGACGCCGGAATCGCGGGAGCGACTCTATACGGTCATCAAGGAAGACGTGGACCGGCTGGACCGGCTGGTCACGGATATCTCCAATGCCTCGCGGCTGGATGCGGAGCTGGTGCGCGAGGATCG
>CALHLW010000061.1 GCA_938034615.1 uncultured Neomegalonema sp.
ACCTGTCAAGCGTGCGGTGGTCGTCCTTTCCCTTTAATTTTCGCGCAAAGCGGGAATCTCCCGCCGCTTCGTGCATCTCCCGGTGGCGAATGAGACCCGCTTTCGCGGGGGATCACAACAGGTGAGGGAGAGGAGGGAACCAGCCTGATCTAATGCATTAATACTTCGTACACCATTTCTTGAGACCACGAACCCGTCCATTCAACAGGAGAAAAACCATGGGTTTAGGTGATATGCTTGGCGGTCTCGGTGGCGGCGACATCATGTCAAAGCTGAGCGAAAACGGGATCGACGCCTCGGCAATCGAAGGACTCGACGCAGAGGGCGTCAAATCCCTGCTGGCCGACAAGGGCATCGATCTCTCCATGCTGGAAGGCTTCGGCTTTTCGGTCGAAGACATCATGGCCAAAATCACCGGCAGTTAACGTCTGATACCGCCGGTCATGGGCGTCGGGAAAAGGTAATCTCGACGCCCTTCACACCAACCGCCAGCGCGGCCCTGCCGAGCGTAGCTTGACCCGCCCCGCCTCCACCCGCTCCGTCACATCGGCTTCGGTCAGCGTAAGCGTCTTCATCGGATTATCCTTCTCAGGCACGAAGATCGTCGATTGCGCGGCCAACTCCGCCTTCGTCGCCTTACGGGTGCCATTGCGCACGATGGCGGCATAGAGCGCCCGGTCGCGCTGGTCGGCGAAATAGCGCGAAGCAAGCAACTGGTTGCGGGCAACCATCTCGCCCTTGATCTTGTTCCCCAGATCGACCGACAGCGCCTCGCGGATGCCTCCACCCAGCACGGGCAATCCCCCCCAGAGATACCGTGCGACCACGCGCTTGAACCAACCGTTGATCCCCACTTCTCCCAGCAACGGCGCGGCGATCCTCCCGACCCGCGCTTCGGCGGCCTTGCGCCCCGCATCGAAATCATCGAGGCTCAACCCCGGCCAGCGGTCGCCGCGCTCGGCCTTGCCCCATTCTTTCGGCAGAGGCCGGGGATAGAACAATCCGTCCTCGTCCACGAAATCGGGCAGCGCATCGTCATCGACCTGAAGGATGCGCGCCATTCCCGACTCGGCCCCGGACAACAGGTCGTTCCGCCCCGCAAACACCTTGTTGTCGCTTTTCAGCACGAAATATTTGCACAGGAACGAGCGGCAATTGTGCTGGCCGAGGCGATAATCATGCTCGCGAAACACCCGGTTGAAGAAGCCGCCAAAGCCCCCCACGAACCCGCTGGCAATCGCCATCGCCCCGCGCAGCTTGGCCCCGTCCGGCGACACGCGCGAGGGCGCGACCAGAAACCGCGAATGGACATTCGTATCGGTCGCGGTCAGCAATTCGGTCAGCTTGAACCGCGCCTGATTGATGAGTGAGGGCAGCAACCGGCGCGCGGCAAAGATCGCGCGGCTCTCGTTACGCCGCCCCGCCTCGTCTCCCGCCCCGCTCGCGAGCGTCATCTCCGGCCCCTCGGGGAACGGATCGATCATGATGACTGCGCGATGGGCCTCCTTCGCCCCGCGCGGATTGGGGGCGAGCGCCCACTCCTCCTGCGTCGGGTCTTCCCCCCGGATCGCAAAGCGTGCCAGCTCGAACGGCTCGTTATTGGCAACCCCGCCATCCACCGCGATATAACCAATGCTCGCAACCGCGCTGGCACTGCCCGCAGGCAGGCGCGGCGTGGGGCGACGATCATGCGGATCGGTCTCGATGGGCCACGCGCGGCTGTTGAGTTCATTATACGTGACATCCAGCCGTTGCGAGGACAGCCCCATCGGAAACGCCCCGCTCGCCACCGCCGAACGCACCAGCCGCGCCCAGGGGCGGGGGGTCTCGTCATACCAGATATCGCCAAAATCCAGCCGCGTACCGGCCTCCTCCGGCACATGCAGCGCGATGCCGGGATCGGCCCAGCGGTCCAGCCAGTCCGACCGAAGATCCGTCTCGCCCACATCATAGAGGCGGAAATGCTCGACATTGCCATGGGACGACATGACATGCCCGTGCCCATAGGCATCCTCGCCCCCGAACCGCACTTCATAGGTCACGCCCATCAGGTTGGTGGTCGTCAGGAAAAGGTCGAGTTCCTTGGCCACATAACCCAGCCGCTCGCCACTCGGATGGCGCAGCACGTCGGCTACCAGATCCTGCGCTTCCCGGCGGATATGGCTCGAATCGAGCAGCGAGGCCACAGGATGATGAGTACCGTCCTCGTGCTTGCCCACATCGCCGCTGCCAAGCAGCCCGTCACCCTTCTCATCCATCAGGCAGATGCGGTCGACCCACAGATCGTGCAGCATTGGCAGGCCCGGCAGGAATTTGTCGTGGATATCGAGGGGCTGCACCCCCTCCACCAGGCCCGCGGCGGTCAGGGCCGCACAGATGCTCCCCGCCGAAGACCCGCTCATCGCTTTCACGACGACCCGGTGATCGACCTCCCCCGCCTGAAACCGTCGCTCATGCTCGTCCAATGCCCGGAACAGCGTATCGAGCACCCCCGCCGTATACGCCCCCGCCGAGATCGCCCCAGCCATGGCGAGGCCGACGACAAAGGTATTCTCCGGTGCCGCCTCGCGCCGTTCCTGTCCCGTTACCATACTCACCCCCTACATTACCGGACAAAGTATGCATGGTTATGTACTGAGATGAAACGATTTCATCTTTGGGAAGAGTTCAGAGTCCTGCGATCTCCTCCAGTACGGCGTCAGACACTTCCGGGTCGCCGCCCTTTGCCCGGTTCGCGTGACGGCGCGACCCCGGCAGGCGCGCACCTTCCATCTGCTCAATGCGGGTCAGGATGGAATCCCCATGGGCCGCCCAGCCGTCGCCGCCGCTTGCCGCCGCCGGATCGATGGCCAGCACGAATTCGCCGCCGACCGGCGGGCCGCCGTCGCCGTTATGAGCGGCCTTTGCCTCATGGCTGAATCGCTCCCCGATCAGGGATGAAGCCATCAACTCCACCATCAGCGCAATCGCCGACCCCTTGTAGCCACCGAACGCCAACTGCACGCCCCCATCGAGAATCGCACCCGGATCGGTCGTATCGTTCCCGTCCTTGTCGATCCCGACGCCAATCGGCACCGGTATCCCATCCCGCCGATGGATCATCACGTCCCCCCGCGCAATGGTCGATGCGGCCTGATCGAAGGCCAGCGGTGGCTTGCCGGGGCGGGGCCATGCGAAGGCCTGTGGATTGGTCCCGAACAGCGCCTCCTTGCCTCCGGCGGGCGCCACATAAGGCATCGCCTGGGTCATCGCCATGGCGACCAACCCCGCATCGGCTAGCACCTCCACCTCCGGCCACAGCGCCGCGAAGTGGTGCGTCCGGATCACCCCGCACATCGCAATCCCCTGCGCGCGGGTCATCTCGATCAGCGGATCGCGCATGACCTCCAGCGCCAGCGGGGCAAACCCCTCGTCGCCATCGACGCGCAGGATACCGGGCGCCATCGGCATCGCCGTGGGCTTGGCATCCCCCTTCACCCGCCCGCTCTTGAGCGATTTGACATATCCCGGCAATCGGAACAGCCCGTGCGACGCGGAGCCATCCCGCTCGGCCCCCGTAATCGTGCGCGCCACCGCCTCCGCATTGGCCTCATCCGCACCAAAGCGTTGCAACGTCTCGCTCGCCAGCGCGAAAACCGCATCGAGTGTCATGGTCGCCATCGGTCTCTCCCCTTGCCTGTCCGTCGCTTACGGCATACGTCCACGGCAAGCCCATTGCCAGCGGAGACGCCCCGTGCCCCAGATTTTCGCCTATACCGACGGCGCGTGCAGCGGCAATCCCGGCCCCGGCGGCTGGGGCGTCCTGCTCATCGCGCGGGACGGCGAGACCATCCTCAAGGAGCGCGAACTCTACGATGGCGCGGAGGAGACCACCAATAACCGCATGGAGTTGATGGCCGCGATCTCTGCGCTGGAAGCGTTGGAGAGGCCCAGCGACATCACCATCGTCACCGATTCCGTCTACGTGAAGGACGGCCTGACCAAATGGATCACCAATTGGAAACGCAACGGCTGGAAGACCGCCGCCAAGAAACCCGTGAAGAACGAAGAACTCTGGAAACGCCTCGACACCGCCACCGACCGTCACACGGTCAAATGGGAATGGGTGAAAGGCCACGCAGGCCATGCAGAGAACGAACGCGCCGACGAACTTGCGCGGATGGGAATGGCTCCGTTCAAGCCTTAATGGCCGTGCCGCTCCACGGATCGAGCAGCCGGAACCCCTCGAACCCGTCCTGATCCGCGATCTCGTCGAAATGCGCGTCCCGCGTCACCAAAACCGCATCGTTGTGGATCGCGACAGCGGCAATAGACGCAAACGCAAATTGCATACGCCGACCCGTGCTTTCTTGCGCGGCCAGAAGCCGCCCCGCCAACTCGCCGGTTTCCCGCGTCATATCGAGAACCGGCAAGCTGTTGAGATAGCTCGCGACGGCGAGGGTCAGGTGATCGCGCCGCTTGCCCTTCGGCATCTTTGCCAGACCGTAGAAAAGCTCGGCCACCGTTGTCGCCGTAACGCAAGTTTCCTTCTGCTCCACGCCCTCGAACCATGACCAGAAACCGGGGTCGGGATCAGGTTTCGCAATCTCCGATACAGCGCATGTATCGAGTACGAACATCAATCAAAGTCCGGCGCGTTGGCGGGCGGCTCCCTGAATTCAGGAATACCCCCCTCGACACGAAGGTCGGACGGAAAGAAGCGGCGCGCGTGCTCCGCAGCCGTGAGATTGTCCGCAGGATTTTCGCGAAGAGCATCCCGCAGGATGATCCGCGCTTCCGCCGACATGGAACGGCCGTTCCGCGCCGCCTGAGCCTGCAATGCAGTCTTCGTTTCCGGTTCCAGATCGCGGACGAGCAATGTAGCACTCATTCTCGATGCTCCTCCTGAAAACAACATGCGCATACGATATGATCGCACAATATGATATCATATATCAGCGCGGCAAACGAGCCAATTCTCACCCTTGCGTGAGGATACGCTTCGTTAACCCTATTTATCGCAAGCCATGATTAGGAAGAAGCACCCCTTCCTCCTCCAACCGGGAGCCTGCCGATGAAACGCCAGAAACGCGCCCCTCGCCCGCAGAAGAAGAAGACCGCTGCGCCCGTCGCCAAACCGGCCCCCGAAACCGGCGTTACCCGGCGGTCGGTGATCGGCAAGCTCCAGAAGATCGGCTTTGCCGTCGCCATCATCGGCGGTGCCGGACTGCTGCTGACCCGAACGGTCAACGCCACGATGTACGAGCATGACCTCACCCGCATCGGACAAGGCGTGCCGATGGTCGTACAGGTCCACGACCCCCAATGCGGCAATTGCGTCCTGTTGCAGAATCAGGTCCGCAAAGCCATGCGCGCTTTCGATGACGACGAGTTGCAATACGTCATCGCCGACCTCGCCAAACCCGATGGCCGCAATCTCGCGCTGGAGAACAGCGTTGGCAAAACCACTCTTCTGCTCTTCGACGGCAAGGGCGAGCGCCGCACCACCCTCGCCGGTGTTCGCGACAGCAGCGCCTTGGAGCACAGCTTCCGCACTCATATCGGTCAGCCGTCCGGGTCTTAGCATTTCGCCCCTTTGCCCCTGCCCCCGTCCCGCGTATGAAGCACGGCAGGAACAGGGGACCGGGATGCGCTTTTTTCAGAAACTCAAGGACGGCCTGCAAAAGGCCACCTCCCGCCTATCTGGCGGCGTGGACGCTATTGCCGAGCGCAAGGTGCTGGACGACGCGGCCATCGAGGAACTCGAAGACCTGCTCATTCAGGCCGATCTGGGTGCCGATGTCGCCCTGCGCGCCAGCGCCGCCGTGGCCGAGGGACGCTACGGCAAGAAAATCGCCGCCGAGGAGATCAAGCGTCTGCTGGCCAACGAAGTCGCCCGCATCTTGGAGCCCGTCGCCCGCCCCCTGCCCCTCTACGCTGCCAAACCGCAGGTCGTCCTCGTCGTCGGCGTCAACGGCTCCGGCAAGACCACCACCATCGGCAAGCTGGCATCGCAGCTGAAAGGCGCAGGTAAATCCGTGATGATCGCCGCCGGGGATACCTTCCGCGCCGCCGCCATCGAACAACTACAGGTCTGGGGCGACCGCGCAGGCGTCCCCGTGATTGCCAAGACCGTCGGCTCGGATGCCGCCGGAGTCGCCTTCGACGCGCTCGAACAGGCCCGTGCCGCCGGAACCGATATCCTGATGATCGACACGGCGGGGCGCCTGCAAAACCGCACCGACCTGATGGAAGAACTGTCCAAGATCGTCCGCGTCATTCGCAAGTTCGACCCCGACGCCCCGCACAACACGCTGTTGGTCTTGGACGCCACCGTCGGCCAGAATGCCATCTCCCAGGCCGACGTCTTCCTCAAGACCGCAGACGTCACCGGCCTCGTCATGACCAAACTCGACGGCACCGCCAAGGGCGGCATCCTCGTCGCTCTCGCCCAGAAATTCAGCCTCCCCATCCACGCCATCGGCGTCGGTGAGCAGATCGACGATTTGCAGCCCTTCGACCCGGAAGAATTCGCGCAGGCCCTGACGGGGGCGCAGGAATAGCGGTCAGAAGCCAAAGAAGATGAGGTCCGTGGCTCTGGTGAGCGCATCGCGATAGGCAGAAAGCGAAGCCTTTCGCTCCGGCGCAAGCATCCGCGAATGCATCGCTGACAGCAGGTCCACCGGTACAATATACGCCGCGCCTGCGACTTCGACCCGGATATCGGTATCTGTTATTCGGGTCGAAATATCCCCGATGGGAATCACGGGGGCAACGACTCGCGTTGCACCGCCTTCCCGCAGATCAGATTGAAGAATGACCACCAGCGAACCATCGCTCAGCGGAAATACATCGAATTGTTGCATCAGAACAGACGATACTTTTCTAGTGGCAAGCCGTTCTTCTCGATCCATGCGTCGCGCTCCGCCAGCGCCTCGTGGTTCTCCTCCAGCCACGCCGCACGCCGCGCCTCGGCACCCGCCTTCCGCAATGCCTCTTCCGAAACGGCTGAGACATTCAGCCCGTGGGCCTTCGCCGTCTCGATCACATCCGCCGATATCGACATCGTGACCTTCCTCTTTGCGCTCGATCTTGACGATTTATCCAGCAATTCAGTCATAGCTTGCTCCATCACATCTCCTAACTCGATACGTATCATGCATACGTATTCGCTGCAAAAGATTGTGCTGGATGGTCCACCGCCCTAGATCATGCACATACCAACCGTCCACTGCCCGGAGAACACCATGGCCGTCACGCCCGATGAGGCAGCGCCGAAGAAGGAATCGCAGGTCAAGGGAAGCGCGTGGCTCAAGCTGCTCTTCGAGCTTGGCCCGCTCCTGGTCTTCTTCCTCGCCTATAATCGGGGCGAGATGATCGGGGAGTGGCTGGGCCAGCCCGACATGAAACCGATCATCGCCGCGACAATCGTGTTCATCCCGACCATGATCGTCTGCGTCCTCGGGTCGTTCCTGCTGACGCGGGAGGTGGCGGTGATGCCGCTGGTGTCACTGGTGCTGGTCTGCGTCTTCGGGGGGCTGACGATCTGGCTCAACGACGACACCTTCATCAAGATGAAGCCGACGATCCTCAATCTGATCTTCGCCGCCGTGCTGATGACGGGGCTGTATTTCAACAAGATGTTCCTGAAGCTGATCTTTCAGGAAGGGTGGTCGATCACCGACCGGGGCTGGTATCTGCTGACGGTCCGCTGGTCGATCTTTTTCGTCGCCATGGCGATCCTGAACGAGATCATCTGGCGCAATTTCCCGGAGGAATTCTGGGTGAATTTCAAGGTCTGGGGCAACCTGCCCATCACCATGATCTTCGCCGTTTTCCAGATGCGGCTGGTGTTCCAGCATCCTTTGCCAGAGGAAGACGAGACGGCGTAAGCGCCATCCGTGCTGGATGGATCATACTGGCACGCTCATTCGTTGAAATTTTCCGCTGACCCGCGTACCGTATAGGCTGACTCAGTCAGAATATCTCGCCTCCTTTGGTTGAGATACTCTCCCGTAAGGATCATGCTGACGGGGGCGCACTGAGCTGAGATCGACAAGAGTTCCAGAACGGGGCGTTCTCGACGCTCTCCGGCTGAGCATGATCGCGTGTTTCGTTATGCCATTCGGGAGCGACCACCGTGCATCAGAAGACACTTGAGGCACCCGCGCACCCTGCCTCTATCGCGCACAAGCGGGCGCGGCTGATCCATCGGGGCCATGATTTTCCATCGGCGATCAGTATCGAGTTGACCAGCAAGTGCAATCTCACCTGCAAGATGTGCCCCCTCACACTCGGTACGAGTTCCAGCTCTCAGGCGGTGTCTTTCATGGATCTTGCGGTCTGGCGTAGGCTGCTGGATGACATAGATGGCCGCGTCGAAAAAGTCATCCTGACCGGCTTTGGAGAGCCGATGCTGCACCCGCATTTGCTCGATATGCTCTCCGATCTCGAAGAGCGGTCAATTCCCTTCGGATTGACGACCAATGGCGTGCATATCAAGCCGGGAATCGAGAAAATGCTGCCGGGTCTGACCGGTCTCAGGCACCTGAATGTCTCGATTGACAGCTTCGATGCAGACATCTACCGGCACATCAGGAAAGGCAAGATCACGAAGTGTCTTGCCACCATCGCGCGTCTGGTGCGGGCCTGTGGTCCACAGACGCTCTTTTCCGTCTCCGCGATCATCATGAAGACGACCCTGCCCTCATTGCGGGTCGCACCGCAGCAATTGACCGAGATAGGCGTGACGAACATGGTGCTGCAATCCCTGTTCGATCAGAATCCATCCGGGCTGGATGAGAATCTGGCGGACCCTGCGGAGGACGCCGCGCATATTTCTGCCATTCGACAGGCTGCGGAACAGCATGGCGTCACGCTTCATTTCGAAGACCCCGAGCGGCTTGATCTCGAACTGAACGATCCGCCCGAGGCCCGGAAACGGTATTTTGATGACAGCCGGGACCATGCTACGGGGCGGCTCTGCGGGTTGCCTTGGGATACGCTGCATGTGGATGCCAACAGCGCGGTCTTTCCCTGCTGCCGCACGTCAGCAGTCAATCAATGCAATACGGGACGGATTGACGGGCAATCGGTATTCGATGTCTGGCAGGGGTCCGCCTATGACGCTTTCCGGCGGAGCTTCGCAAGCCCGCAGGCTATGCACGATGTCTGCGCGACCTGTACGGCGGTGCCGATGGGGCTTCCCCCTCGGGCCTTCTTTTCCGGCACGGTCCTCGATGACCTGGAGGTCAGCGATAGCGGTATGCTCTGCGTGGCAGTGCGCAACACGGGAGTCGAGGCCTGGCGGGCCAATCGACAACCGACCATCGGCATATCCCGTCCCAAGGACCGCATCTCGACTTTGCATGATCATCGCTGGATCAGCGGGAACCGGGTTTGCAGTATGCGCGAAGATCGGGTCGAACCGGGCGATATCGCGCATTTCGACATGCCGGTATCCGTGCCGACCGACGAAGGCATGACGGAGCATTTCGAACTGGTCATTGACGGTCAGCTATGGATACCGGGCACGGGGTTCTCGATCGAGTGGATGGGATCGAGAGCGGTAGCTATGACAGCTCAGGCGTTCACATCGACCACGACGCGGCCCTTGACCTGACCGGCAAGGATCGCAGGGCCGAGGTCGGTCAGATCGGACAGCGTCGCCGGGTGGACCATCGCGTCGAGTTTATCCATCGGCAGGTCTTCCACGATCCGCTTCCACGCCCGCACGCGGTTGTCATAGGGCTGCATCACGGAATCGATGCCGAGCAGGTTCACGCCGCGCAGCAGGAACGGGATTACCGTCGCAGGCAGCTTCGCGCCCCCCGCAAGACCCACGGCGGCGACCGACGCCTCATATTTCATCTGCCCCAGCACCCGCGCGAGCATATCGCCGCCCACCGCATCGACGCAGCCCGCCCATGTCTCGGACTCCAGAGGCCGCTTGACCGTCTCGTTTAGTTCCTCCCGCGCCACGATTCGCGAACAGCCGAGACCCTTCAGATAATCCGCCGTCTCGGGCCGCCCCGTCACACCGGCGACCTCATAACCCCGATTCGCGAGGATACCCACGGCCACCGACCCGACACCACCCGCTGCGCCCGTGACCAGCACTTCGCCCTTCGACGGCTCCAGCCCGTGATCCTCCAGCGCCATGACGGCCAGCATCGACGTAAACCCGGCGGTCCCGACCGCCATCGCCTGTTTCGGCGTCAGCCCCTCGGGCAGAGGCACCAGCCAATCGGCCTTCACCCGCGCCTTCTGTGCATAGCCGCCCCAATGCGCCTCACCCACGCGCCAGCCGGTCAGCACCACCTTGTCGCCCGGCTTGTAGCGCCCATCATCCGACGCCTCGACCGTCCCGGCAAAATCGATCCCCGGCACATGCGGATAGTTCCGCACCAGCCCGCCATTGCCGGTAATGCACAGCCCGTCCTTGTAGTTCACGGTCGAATACTCGACCGCCACCGTCACATCGCCCTCGGGCAGACGGCTCTCGTCGATCTGTTCGATGGCGGCAGCGGTCTTGCCGCTCTCTTCGTCCTTGGTCACGATCAGGGCGTTGAAGCTCATGGGGGAATTCCTCAATTAGGCGGTCGGTTTCTCGAACGGCAATGTAGTGACTTCGGCGGGGCGCGTGAAGTCCGGTGCTTCGACCCAGACCGTGCGGCCCGGCTCCCAGAATCCCCGGTCCAGCATCCCGATGGCGACGTTGGTGTCGAATTCCGGCGACCACACGGCGGAGGTGACGGTGCCGATCTTTTCGCCCCCATCGCCGATGATCGTCCACGGCACGCGGCACGATGGCACCCGGTCACCCGATATCCGCAACCCCCGGACGAGGCGCTGCGGGCTGTCTGCCTCGGCCCGGATCAGCGAATCGCGCCCGACACAGCCGATGGAGGTCCACGGGTCGCAGAAACGGCCCAGCCCGCATTCATAGGGCGTATTCTCGCGGGTCATGTCGTTGCCATAGGACAGCAGCCCCCCCTCGATCCGCTCGATCAGGTTCGGTCCGCCCGCCTTGACGTTCAGGTCTTCCCCCGCCGCGAACAGCGCATCCCAGACCGGCTCGCCCAACGCCGTGTCATCGACGTAGATTTCGAACCCGCCCTGCCGCGAATATCCCGAGCGCGCGATATAGAAATCATGCCCCTCGAACGGCAGCCACACTCCCCGGAAAAACCTGATATCACGCACGGCATCGCCGAACACACGGGACATCAGCTCATCGGATTTCGGCCCCTGCACGGCCAGCGGGCTGACATCCGGCTCGAAGATCTCCACCTGAAAACGATGGCCATAGGCGAGGCCCTTGGCCCAGTACAGCACATCACTGTCGGCGATGGAGACCCAATACCGATCCGGCGCATGTTTGATCATCACCGGATCGTTCAGCATCCCGCCGCGCTCATCGACCAATGGGATATAGAAACACTGCCCGATATGCGCCTTGCCCAGATCGCGCGGGGTCATCAACTGAACCAGCTTCCAGGCATCCGGGCCGAGTATCTCGATCTGCCGCTCGCAGGAAACATCCCACACCTGCACGTGCTCCTTCAGATGCGCGCATTCGGCTTCGACATCACCGAAACTCGCGGGCAGCAGCATGTGGTTATAGACGGTATAGGCCTTCACTCCGGCGGCTTCGACCCGATTGGTGAAGGGGGTCGCGCGCAGGCGGCGCGATATAGCAATGTCGGTCATGGGCATTACTCGCCCCGGCGCGCTCATTCTGTCGTCGCGCCGGTGCAGCTGGAAGGGAGGATTACTCCGCGCGGCGTGCGCGGAGCGGTGATTTTACGAATGCCAGTGAATATCGAGAATCTCGGCACTCTTGCCCTCGAAGCTCCAGACCCGTCCGAAATCCCGGATGCGGCTCTTCAGGCCCCGCGCGAGGGTGACGTCCGGCCCCATCCAGTATTGCGAGTTGACGATCTTCACGTCTTCTTCCGGGCTGCCGCCGGGGATCGGCTCGATGGCCCCGGTCAGCACTTTGGGCACGCCGACGATGCGGGTCTTGCCCTGAATGTCGTAGGTCACTTCCTCACGCCGTGCGCCGAGGAACGTGCTGACCAGCAGCTTGAGTACACCGGAAGTTCCCCCCGACTGCCCCGAGAAAATCGAGATCAGCGCGTCATACTGAGGATCGGACGCGCGCTTGTCGATATAGGCGGCGGCCTTCCAGTCGCCGTCGCCCATCTTGCCGGGAATGTCGAGCAACAGCGCGACGTTCAGGCCCGATAGTTTGGCTCGGCCATGGTGTCCTTCATCGATCCGCACGGCCATCCACGCATGGCAATAGCCTTCGGTGGGGGGGTGCTGGCCGAGGCTGACCACACAGGGGCAGAACACATCGCAGGAACAGTTCAGGGCCAGTTCACCCTTGATCGACCAGTCGGTTTTCTTCTTCGCGGCCATCGGCCCCTCCTACAAGGATAGCAATACGGTTACGGCCCCGGCCCCCACCAGAGCCCAGCCCATGAGGCGGCTCCAGCGATCGGCGGCAGGGGCGATCTTTTCCAGCACGAAATAAACGGCGATGACGGCCATCCACGCGACATTCATCGCGCCGAACACGAACATCAACCCCATCAGCGCAATGCAGCACCCCACACAATATGCGCCGTGCCCTGCGCCCATCGGAAACGCCCCGCGCGTACCTTCGCGCCAATGCGCGATCAGATAGGCCAGCGGGCGACGGCAATGGGTCAGGCACACATCCTTGATGGCCGTGAACTGCCAGAGGCCCGCCACGATGGCGAGGAACCCGGCGACCATCGGCGTGGCCAG
>CALHLW010000062.1 GCA_938034615.1 uncultured Neomegalonema sp.
GCGACGACGGGGTGGGCGAGGATGCCCATGGGCTTGTCGATGCCGTCGCCGTCGATGAAGGCGGCGTTCTCGGCGCGGGCGAAGCGGTCAGCGATGCGCTCGGCGAGCCAGCCTTCGACGTCGAATGCGCTGTCATCCAGAAGACGCTGGGAGGCTTTGGGGGTTGCGCTCAACTCGTGGAGGGGGATCGAGATGCGGGCGATGTTGGGGGTCGCGGTCTCGGAGATGACGGAGGCTTCGGCGATCCATGCCGCGCCCATCTCGGTATGATCGATCAGGGCGTCGTAAGCCCCAGCATCGACCTGTACGATGCGGGCGATGGTGCGGAGCGACGACGCGCCGCGCAGGACGGTCTCGATGCGCTCGGAGGTCTGGGGATCAACGAGGACACCGCCCTCGGCAGCGACGGTGGTGTTGAGGGCTTTCTCTTCGATATCGAGGGCACGCAGGCGGTCTTCGTCGCCCTGCCGGACATAGGCGGCGAAGGCTTTGCGATGGGGCGCGGCAGGGTCGGCGCGGGCTTCGCCAAGGGGCGGGCGAGCGGCGGCGACGGCCTTGCGGTCGAGGGCGTCGAGGCGCATGGTCTGTTCGGTAAGGCGGCGGTCGAGATCAGCGCGAAAACCGCGAAAATCCTCGGTGAAGCCGGTCAGGGCCGACTTGACGTCAGGGGCGGTCTCGGCTGAATGCGTATCGGGGAAATCGAGGGACATGGTTTCCAAACTCGTTAT
The DNA here is from genome assembly GCA_938034615.1 of uncultured Neomegalonema sp. Classification (GTDB taxonomy): domain Bacteria; phylum Pseudomonadota; class Alphaproteobacteria; order Rhodobacterales; family Rhodobacteraceae; genus JAHDDY01. The sequence goes on from CALHLW010000062.1 coordinate 729, forward strand.
GGTTTCCAAAAGTTTTGTTCCTATTTTGTTCTATACGTGCCGAAGCGGCGTGCGGCAAGGGTAAATGCGGTGTGTACGCATTTTTTTGTGCGGCTTCGGTCTAAGCGGAGGGTGAGAGGCAATGCTGCGTGATCTATCGGCATCCGCCGTTTTTACCGGACTGCTGGTGGCCTTCGTCGGATTTGCGAGTTCGTTCGCGGTGGTGGTCGAAGGGCTGTCGGCAGTGGGGGCGAGCGCGGCGGAAGCAGCGTCGGGGTTGATGGCGCTGTCGATTGCCATGGGCTTGGCGGGGATTTTTCTCAGCTTGCGCGAGCGGATGCCGCTGAGCGTGGCGTGGTCTACGCCCGGGGCCGCGTTGCTGGTGACAACGGGGGATGTCGGCGGGTTCGGCGTGGCGGTGGGGGCGTTCCTGATCTGTGGGGCGATGCTGTTGCTCGCGGGGTTATGGAAGCCACTGGGGCGGGCGGCGGCGGCGATCCCTGCGCCGCTGGCCAATGCGATGCTGGCAGGGGTGCTGGCGGGATTGTGCCTTGCGCCGTTCAAGGCGGTGGCGGAGATGCCCGCAATGGGGCTGCCGATTCTCGTCGCCTGGGTGGTGGGGGGGACGGTGAACCGGATGCTGGCGGTGCCTGCCGCCCTGCTCGCATTCGTGGGCGTGGTGGCGATAGGAGTGGAGATGCCGCCGGGGGTGTTGATCTCGCTGGGCGAGGCGGCAGTGCCGGAGATGGTAATGCCGGTTCCGGCGTTCAGCGTGGCGGCGGCGCTGGGGATAGCGCTGCCGCTGTTCATCGTGACGATGGCGTCGCAGAATATTCCGGGTATCGCAGTGATGCAGTCGAATGGTTATCCGGTGACGCCGGGGCCGTGGTTCGCCGTGACGGGGGGATTTTCGCTGCTGGCCGCACCGTTCGGGGGCCATGCCGTGAACATGGCCGCGATCACGGCGGCGATGTGTGCGGGTGAGGATGCGCATCCCGATCCGGCGCGGCGGTATTGGGCGGCGGTTATCGCAGGGCTTGGTTATGTGGCGCTGGGGTTACTCTCGGGGGCGGTGACGGCGTTCGTGGCGCTGGCACCGGGCGTGTTGGTGCAGGCGGTAGCGGGATTGGCGCTGATCCCGGCTTTCTCGGGAGCCATGGTGGCGGCGTTCGAGCGGGTAGAGACACGAGACGCGGCGGCGGTGACGTTCCTTGCGGCAGCGTCAGGGTTGTCGCTCTACGGGATTTCCGGGGCGTTCTGGGGGTTGCTGGCCGGGGGGGCCGTGATGGCGATGCGCCGGGTTCGATGAAAAGACCCCGCAGCGCAGGACGCCGCGGGGCAAGATGTTGTCGTGGATCGAAAGCGTTCGGGGACAGGCAGCCCCGGAACGCTGAGAACAGGCCGTCATCCGGATTGTTCGCATTTTGTTCTTATGACGCCTTTGCAGCGTTCGGTCAATAGAAAAGATCGAAACGGGAACATTTTTTCGCATTTCCGCCCTTCCAAGCCGATGATGTAGGCAGACATTAACCGGGGACGGGTAGAACGCCCGCCATGATGACATCTCTTGATCCGGACCTGCAATCGGTCGTCGATCTCGCCACAGGCAATGTTGGCCATGGCGGATCCTTGCGCGGGCTTATCGCGCTGTTGCGCCATGAAGACGATTACGAAACCGTTGCCGGTGCGGTCTCGCAGATCGGGGAGCCCGATCCCTATGATGCCGAGACGCGCAGGGCGGTTGCAGATTTGCTGGCCTCGAAGGGCGGGTCGGTCCTTGCGGCGCGCTGGCGCCCTGCCCCGCAACGGGTAACCGTTGGAGGGCGGGTGCGCGATGCGGAGAACCGGCAGTTTGCGCCCGCCGGGCAGAAAATCGGCTTCGACGATATCGGCGGCCTCCATGGCGTGAAGAAACGTATCCGGCGGCGGATCATCGATCCGTTTCGCAATGAGGGGCTGTTCAAGCAGTTCCGGCGAAAGACCGGGGGCGGGGTCTTGCTGTATGGTCCGCCGGGATGCGGCAAGACGATGCTCGCGAGAGCACTTGCACATGAATGCGGGGCCGAGTTCATTGCGATCCATCCGGCAGATATTATCGACTGTCACTGGGGCGAGAGCGAGAAGGCGTTGCAGCGGGTGTTTGCGGAAGCGCGGCATATGCGGCCCACCGTGTTGTTCTTCGACGAAGTGGAGGCCATCGCGCAGCGGCGGAACTATAGCGGGCACAACAATTTCCTCAGCACGATGGTCTCGACCCTCCTGACGGAAATGGACGGGTTCGAGGGGAATAACGAAGGCTTGCTATTTCTGGGGGCGACCAATGTACCCTGGGCAGTCGATCCGGCATTCCGGCGAACGGGGCGCTTCGACCGGACGATCTTCGTGCCGCCACCCGACCGGGAGGCGCGGGAAGTTATCCTGCGTGACCTGCTGAAAGAGCGGCCCATTGCCCGCGGCCTGTCGCTGCCGACGGTGGTGGAGGCGACGGGCGGCTATTCGGGGGCCGATCTCGCAGGGCTGGTGGAGACGGCGGTGGATTTCGCCATCGACGAATCGCTGGATGGCGCGCGGCTCGCACCGCTCTCGACCGGGCATTTCAGGGAAGCGCTGGAGGACATGTCGCCCTCGACCGGGGAGTGGCTGGCCGAGGCCCGCAGCTATGCCGATTTTGCCAATGGAGAGCGCCTGTATGACGATCTGGCAAAATTCCTGAGGAAACACGCGCGATGAGTGACGGTCTGGCGCAGACCGGGGAAGCGATGCTCGTCGGCGGCAATGTCGTCGGGGCGGAGAGGATGGCACGGCGCATTCTCGAAACCGATCCACAGGACCGCAACGGCCTGTTGCTGCTGGGCATGGTGGAGGACAAGCGCGGGAATGTCGATGCGGCGCTGGACCTCTACGGTCGCGTCATCGCCCGTGACAGCCGGGACGACGATGCGCGGACGGCGCGGATCATGACGCTGCTTGGCGCAAAACGGGTGGCGCAGGCGCGCGATGAACTGGCGGACCTCGAACGGGCGGTACCCGGCTCCGATCATATTCGGATGGTGCGGGTCATGGCGAGCATGGCGCGGGTGAATATCGCCGAGACGAAGGAGCGGCTGGCGGCCTTGCGGGAAACGCAGCCTGACTCGGTAGAGGCCGATCTGGCGGAGGCGGCTGTGGCGCTGGGCGAAAGCCGCAATGGCGATGCATACCGCCTGTCGCTGGAGGCGCTGGCCAAAGATCCGGCGGATGACACTGCACAGGGCATGGCGGCAACGGCGGCCTTCTGGTCGTTTCGTCCACGCCGCGCCCGGTATCACGCGCAGATGGCGTTGAGGCGCGACCCGAGGGCGGCGTCGATGCGGGGGCTGAAGCGGATGGGACGCGCGATCTGGTTGCCCCCGGTGGCCGTGGCCTATGCGTGCGTGGTCGGGCAGGACATGCTGTCGGGCAAGGTATCGACACTCATGGCCACCGGTGGATTTCTGGCGGGGGTACAGTTTGCTGTAGTGCCGATCGTGAGACGGTTGACGGAGGCGGGGTTGCCAATGGTCTGGGTTGCGCTGTCGCTGTGTGGTGGCCTCGCCTATGTTATGGCCGAACTGTATGTCGTGCCGTTCTTCGAGAAGCGGCGCGTCATCAAAGGTGTTGTCCTTCAGGATTATTAGGGCCTGATCTCTCCCTATACCGCCCCTCCGGCCATCGGGATTGTGGCGGTTTCCTTCACCGTTTCCATGACGGCGAAGGAATGGGTCTGCATGACGTGCGGAAGCTGTGAGATGCGGTCGCCATGGATGTCGCGGAAATGGGCCATGTCGCGGGTGCGGACTTTCAGCATGTAATCGAACGGTCCGGCGATCATCAGGCAGGTCTGGACTTCTGCGATCTCGCGGGCAGCGGCGTCGAATTCGCGCAGGGAATTGGCACTGGTGCGCGACAGGCTGACATGGACGATGGTGACATGGTTCATGTCTACATGGGCGGGGTCGATGATCGCGCGATAGCCCTGAATCACGCCTGCCCGTTCAAGGCGACGCACGCGCTCCGAACAGGGTGTCTTGGTCAGGTTCACGCGCGATGCGAGTTCGACGATGGAGAGCCTGCCATCGGCCTGCAATTCGTCGAGGATGCGGCGATCTATTCCATCGAAATCCCTGCTCATCCAGTCATTTTTCCTGTTTTTGCCTGATTATCAGATATAATACCTGAAATATCCCTGAGTTTAGGCCCATTTACCAGTCTTTTTTCCTATCATTAATTATGCGTTAATAAGTCACCAATCGTGAACATATGTGATTAAGGTGAACGCATGATGAGAATAACAACCAGAAGGAGGATTTGACGTGAAAGCGAAAATCGTCGTGGGCCTGGATGGTCACGATTCGGGGGAGCGGGCGCTCGCCTTTGCGAAGAAACAGGCCGAGATGATCGGGGAGTGCGAGTTGATCGTGCTCTACGTGGTCGAATGGTCACCTTTCTCATTTCAGACGGCGGAAGAGAACGCCCAGCGGTCGAAACGTCGCGGGGAAGAAGTCGCAATGGCGAAAGAACGGGTCATTGATCCAGCAATCGCGGGGCTCGAGGGACCGGGAATGACGGTCAGCGGCCTCGTGAAGCACGGAGATGTGGCCGATACGATCAATCGGGTCGCCAAGGAACACAAGGCCAGCCAGATCGTCGTGGGGCGGGCCTCCGATGGCGGGCTGGCGCGGCGCATCTTTGGCAGTGCAACCTCGAATCTAGTCATGGGTGCCGATGTGCCCGTCACCGTCGTGGCATAGGGGGAATGACCATGAAAACATTACAGACAGGGGCGCTGGCAGCGCTCGCGAGTGTGGGAATGACCGGCGCAGCATTCGCACAGGAAGCCATGACGCTTGACCAGAAGGTCAACCAAGCCTTCGCAGATGCGACCGGGCCTTTCGTCAGCCTGATCTTCGCACCGTTTCCGGGGACGAGTTTTCCGTGGATCGTGATGTGGCTGGTCATCGCGGCGACGGTCTTCACGTTCTACTTCGCGTTCGTACAGTTCCGATTCTTCGGCCACGCGATTGCGCTTGTGAGCGGGAAATATTCAGACCCGAACGATGCGGGCGAGGTGAGTCACTTTCAGGCGCTGACGACTGCGCTTTCGGGAACCGTGGGTCTCGGGAACATCGCCGGTGTCGCGGTAGCCATCGGGATCGGTGGACCGGGGGCGACCTTCTGGATGATCCTCGCGGGTCTGCTCGGGATGGCGTCGAAATTCACCGAATGTACGCTCGGCGTGAAGTACCGGAACGAATACCCGGACGGGACCGTCTCGGGCGGACCGATGTACTATATGTCGAAGGGCTTTGCGCAGCTTGGGCTGCCGGGGGGCAAAATTCTCGCCTTCATGTTCTCGATCTTCTGTATCCTCGGCGCGCTGGGCGGCGGGAATATGTTCCAAGCCAATCAGGCACACGCTCAGATTTCGGGCATCGTCGGCGATTATCCGGGTTGGATCACGGGGATCATCTTCGCCGCCGTGGTGTTTGCGGTCATCGTCGGCGGGATCAAGTCGATTGCCAACGTGACCGAGAAAGTCGTGCCGTTCATGGGCATCCTCTATGTCGGTGCCGCAATCGTCATTCTGGCGATGAATGCGGACAAGATCGGCTGGGCCTTCGGTCAGATTTTCGAGGGCGCGTTCACGGGTCTCGGCGTTGCGGGCGGCATGGTCGGCGCGCTGATTCAGGGCTTCAAACGGGCTGCGTTCTCGAACGAAGCGGGCGTCGGCTCGGCAGCCATCGCCCACTCGGCGGTGAAAACGAAGGAGCCGATCACGGAAGGCTTCGTCTCTCTGCTGGAGCCGCTGATCGATACGGTCGTTATCTGCACAATGACCGCGCTGGTTATCATCATCACCGGGCAACTCGTGATGAATGATGCGGGCACCGCCTTCGTGCTGAACGAAGCCGGGACGGCAATCAAGACCATCGGGGACACCTCCGGCGTGTCGCTGACTTCGGCGGCATTCGGGGCGAGCATAAGCTGGTTCCCCTATGTGCTGGCGATCGCCGTAGTGCTGTTTGCGTTCTCGACGATGATTTCGTGGTCGTATTACGGGCTGAAGGCGTGGACGTATCTGGTCGGCGAAGGACACAAGCGGGAGCTGGTGTTCAAGGTGATCTTCTGCATCTTCATCGTGATCGGTGCGGCGGCGAGCCTCGGGCCTGTGATCGACTTCTCGGATGCGGCGATCTTCGCGATGGCGGTGGTCAACATCTTCGCGCTGTACTTCCTGATGAAGCTGGTTCGGGAGGAGCTTGCCTCCTATTCGGCACGGCTGAAATCGGGGGAGATTCGTCGGTATGAGCACTGACGATATGCGGTGAAAGATTCCCGCATTCGCGGGAATGACATAGGGTATGAGGGGAGGCGGCTACGGTCGGCTCCCCTTTTTCGTGGATGGAAATGAACGATGAAACTGACGGATTACAAAGCGCTGACCTTCGATGTGTATGGGACACTCATTGACTGGGAGAGCGGGATGGTGACGGGGCTGGAGCCGCTGACGACGCAGGTGTCGCGGGGGTTGTCGCGGGACGATATTCTGGAGGCCCATGCGTTTCATGAATCGACCACGCAGGCGCAGACCCCAGCCAAGCGGTATTCGGACTTGCTGGCGCTGGTGTATCGGCGGTTGGCGGAGGAATGGGGGGTGGCGGTCTCGTGGGAGGAATGCCGGACCTATGGAGCATCGGTGAAGGACTGGCCCGCGTTTCCGGACAGTGCCGAGGCGTTGGCGTATCTGCGGGAGCATTACACGCTGGTCGTATTGTCAAATGTGGACAATGCGAGTTTTGCGGCCTCGGATGAGCGGTTGGGGCGGCCTTTCCATGTGGTCTGCACGGCGGAGGATGCGGGGTCGTACAAGCCCAGCGATGCGAATTTCGACTACATGCTGCGGGTTCTGGAGCGGAAGGGCATCGGCAAGGGCGATATCCTGCATACGGCGGAGAGCATGTTCCATGACCATGGACCCGCAAACCGGCACGGGCTGGCGAATTGTCACATCTTCCGGCGGCATGACCGGCCCGGCTTCGGGGCGACGATGAACCCCGGCGACATGCCGGAAGTGGGGGCGCGGTTCAACTCGATGGCGGAGATGGTGGCGGCGCATCGGGAGGAGATGGGCGGGGGTTAAATTCCCCGGTACAGGAAGTTGATCGCGTTCATGATGGTATCACGTTCATCGCCGAGCGACGCGATGATGCGAAGCTTCTTCAGTCTTGCACTTTCGATGGGGAACTGCGCGGCGACTTCCAGTGAGTAGCGACCATCGGGTAAATCAATTGCCGGTACGAGGCGGTCCACGAATAGTCCGTCACTCCGCATAACCGGACACACCGACCGTATGGCGATCAAGCAGGAAGTCGTTCTGGACGATACAGATCAGTCTGCGGGGACCAAGTTCAAGGACGTCGAACTGTTTCACGCATAGTCATCCGGATGATGGAATGGAACTGCGGAATGTTTGCTCAATTCATCATACATCCCCTCGATCCTTCGATCCATCGCATTGAGCGCATCGGCGTTTTCACGCTTCCATTTTTCCATGGGATGCTCCGGTTTTACGCCCAGCGCATCGGCTAGGAGATCGCGGGCGATGTCGGACATAGGGCGACCTTCGCTTTTGGCGCGGGCCTGCAAGGCCGCCTTGATCTCGGGGCCGACACTGCGGATATTGAGGGCGGTATTCATGGACGGGCCTCATGTGTATGCACGACTGAGGATGCGTATCACACATGCCAGTAAGAGATACACAAACGCGGCCGGAGCGAAAATCTTATGCGATATCGTCTTCCGGGGGCTTGAAATCGGGCGCAGCGTTTTTTTAAAATCGTGCCATCTTGGAACAGTCTCTTCAGGGAGGGTGGGCGGATGCGTAGGGAAGGTGCGCCGCCGACGGTCTGTTTGAACATGATCGTCAAGGACGAGGCGCCGGTGATCGAGCGGTGCCTGACGGATGCAAAACCGCTGGTGGATGCATGGTGCATCATCGATACCGGCTCGACGGACGGCACGCAGGAGATCGTGCGGCGGGTGATGGGCGATCTGCCGGGGACGCTGCATGAGCGACCGTGGAAGAATTTCGGGCATAACCGGACCGAGGCGATCCGGCTGGCCGCCGGAATGGCGGATTATATCCTGACCATCGATGCGGACGAGACGCTGGACCGAGCGGCAGATTTCGACTGGCACGGCCTTTCGGGCGATGCGCTGCTGATCGAGAAGCGGCGGGGGGCACGGCGATATCGGGTGCTGAATCTCGTGCGGGACGGGCTGGACTGGGAATGGACGGGGGCCGTACACGAGGCGCTGTCCTCGCCGCATTCGTTCCGAGCGCGGAATTTCGACGGGATCGCCATCATCTCGCCGCGTGAGGGGATGCGGGCGCGCGATCCACTGACCTTTCGACGCGATGCGCTGATGCTTGAGGAGGCGCTGCTGGAGGAGCCGGAGAACCGGCGCAACGTGTTCTATCTGGCACAATCCTATCGCGATGCGGAGGAATACGGGCTGGCACTCAAGCATTACCGACGACGGGCGGCAATGGGCGGGTGGTCGGAGGAGGTCTTCTGCGCGCTGTATCAGGCGGCGCGGATGATGGTGTTCACAGGGGAACCGGTCGGGGCCTGTATTGAAGCGTTCCTGAAAGCGCATAACCATACGCCGCGCCGGGCCGAGCCGCTCTATCAGGTCGGGATGCATTTCGCGGGGGAGAAGCAATGGGCGGCGGCGTGGCTGTTCCTCGAACAGGCGGCGGCGCGGGAGATGCCGGACGACCTGATCCTGTTCGTGGAGGCGGATATCCATACGTGGCGCGCGAAGATGGAGGCGGCGGTGGCGGCGTATTGGGCCGGGAAACACGACGAGGCCATGGCGCTGAACCGGAGGCTGCTGGACGGGGATGCGTTGCCCGAGAAGTATCGGGAGACGGTGGAACGGAACTTGTGGCTGAGTGAGGAACACGTCGGCGAAGAAGAGCGGCGCGCAGGATAGCGATGGATCAATGGATCAGGGAGCCGCCATTCACGTCGATCTCTGAACCTGTGACATAGGCCGAGAGCGGGGACGCGAGGAAGAGGCAGCATCCGGCGACATCGGCGGCGGTTCCGACGCGGGCCATGGGGATGCCCGCGAGGACGTCGGCGCGCTGGGCATCGCTGAGCTTTCCGGCGGTGATGTCAGTGTCGATGAAGCCGGGGCAGATAGCATTGGCGCGGATGCCGTCGGGGGCGAGTTCGCGGGCCATGGCTTTGGTAAGGCCGAGGATGCCCGCTTTGGCCGCCGAGTAATGCGGGCCGCCGAAGATGCCGCCGCCGCGCTGGGCCGAGACGGATGACATGCCGATGATCGAGCCGGAGCCGCGCTCGCGCATGTGCGGGATGACGGCCTGGCTCATGGTGAGGGTGCCGCGCAGGTTGACGTCGAGGACGGCGTCGTAATGGGCTTGCTCGATCTCCATGATCCTGAGCGGCTGGGTGATCCCGGCATTGTTGACGAGGATGTCGATCTGGCCGAAGGCGTCGAGGACGGACTGCACCGCGCGTCGGCAGGCGGCGGGTTCGGTGACATTGCAGGCGAGGCCGAGGTGATCGGGGCCGATGTCCTGCGCCGCTGCATTTGCCTGCTCCGCGTCGAGGTCGAGGATGGCGACGCGAGCACCGTATTCGGCGAAGAGGCGCGCGGTGGCCTTGCCGAGGCCACGGGGCGAAGCGGCCCCGGTGACGATGGCGGTCATTTCTTCGAGAAGCATGGGGGTTCTCCCATAATTTGAGGAAGGTCGCTGCCCCGGACTTGATCCAGGGTCTTCTCTGATCGTGCGCGTCGCACAAGGAGGCCCCGGATCAAGTCCGGGGCAGCAAGGGTGAACAACCTCACAGCCAGCTCTTTACCTGCGCCGTCACGGCATCGACGGAGAGGCCGTAGCGGTCGTGGAGGGTGGGGAGTGCGCCTGCGTCGAGGAATGCGTCGGGGAGGGCGATCTGGCGGAAGGAGACGTGGATATCGCCGCGCATGAGGCTGGCGGCAACGGCTTCGCCCAAGCCGCCGGTGGTGGAGTGGTTTTCGGCGGTGACGACGAGGCGGCCACCCTTCCCTGCTTCGGCGCGGATCGTGGCTTCGTCGAGGGGCTTGATCGTGGGGGAATGGAGGACGGCGCAGGAGATGCCGTCCGCCTCCAGCCGTTCGGCGGCGTCGAGGACACGCATGGTCATCAGGCCGGTGGCGATGAAGAGAACATCCGAGCCGTCGCGGATGGTCTTGGCCTTGCCGAGTTCGAATTCGTAGCCATAGCGCGAGAGGACGTCCGGCACCTTGCCGCGCAGGAGGCGCATGTAGACGGGGCCGGGATGGTCGGCGATGGCGCTTGTGGCCTGCGCAATCTCGGTGGCGTCGCAGGGATCGAGGACGGTCAGGTTAGGCATTCCCCGCATGATCGCGAGGTCTTCGGTGGCCTGATGGCTGGGGCCGTAGCCGGTGGTCAGGCCGGGGAGTGCGCAGACGATCTTGACCGGCAGGTTTTCCTCCGCGATGGCCATGACGATGAAGTCATAGGCACGGCGGGAGGCGAAGACGGCGTAGGTGGTGGCAAAGGGCGTGAAGCCTTCGCGGGCCAGTCCGGCGGCGGCGGAGAGCATGACCTGCTCGGCCATGCCCATCTGGTAGAAGCGGTCGGGGTAGGCTTTCGCAAAGACGTGGAGGTCAGTGTATTTCGAGAGGTCGGCGGTGAGGCCGACGATATCCTCGCGGGTTTTGGCGAGGTCGGTGAGGGCATGGCCGAAGGGGGCGTCCACGGTGTCTCGGCCCTCGGAATCGAGGGACGCGATCATGGCGGAGGTGCGCAGGTTGCCTTTGGGGGCGATGCGGGGGGTGTATTTGGATTGGCGGCGGGAGGTCATGGGGTGGGCCTTTCCGCATATCGACTTAATGGCGCTTCAAGCGGTGGCATAATTCCTCGTTTGCAAGATCGAACGCGCCCTGCGGGCGCGCCCCACCCCAACCCTCCCCGTAAACGGGGAGGGAGTCGCATCGTACTGGCTTCGCAGATTTCGCACCCCTCCCTGCGTTTTCGCGGGGGGGGATCGGGGGTTGGGTTCGATGTCTGCTGCATGTACTGGACATCGGATAATGCGCGGACCCACTCCAGGGTCCAGAAAATCCGAAGAGTCATTCCGGCCTCCCCTCTTCCAGAACGGCCATGGCCTTGGCCCATTCATCGGCTTCGACGCGGACGAAATGGGTGATTTCGCGGTCCTCCAGGAAAGGGACGCCCTTGCACATCTTCGTCTGGCAGATGATGACGCGGGGGCGGGGGTCGGGTAGATCACGGGCCGTTCGGAAGGCGGCGCGAACGGCATCGATATCGTTGCCATCGACGCGCTGGGCGTGCCAGCCGAAGGCTTCCCATTTTTCCTCGATGGGTTCGGCGCAGAGCGCAGCGGTGGTCTTGCCGTCGGCCTGCTGGTCGTTGAAATCGACGATGGCGATCAGGTTGTCGAGCTTCCATTGCACGGCGGACATGACGGCTTCCCATGTGGAGCCTTCGCCCAGTTCGCCGTCGGAAAGCATGTTGTAGATGAAGGCGGGATTCTGCTTGCGTTTGAGGCCCAGCGCCATGCCCACGGCAATGCCGAGGCCCTGCCCGAGCGATCCGCCGGTGATCTCCATGCCCGGCGTATAGGCGGCCATGCCGGACATGGGCATCCGGCTGTCATCCATGCCATAGGTGCCGAT